>NZ_JBIBYN010000014.1:148920-211794 GCF_043083325.1 Streptomyces sp. NPDC014734
GCTCACCGGCACCGCCCTGCTGGCCCGCGCCACCCTGCTCACCGGCGCCACCCTGCTGGCCACCCTGCTGGCCGCCCTCGCCGGTGCCACCGTTGTCGACACCGCCGAGGTCGCCGCCCCCGGTGGGCTCGCCACCGAAGTTGGCCTGAGCACTGACCGAGGCGTCGTCGGCCTCCACTCCGATACCGAGGTCGACACCCACGGCCTGCGCCGCGCCCGCGGCGGTGAGCGAGGCACCCGCGGCGATCACCGCACCAGCGGCTATCCGCGCGACGCGAACACGCGTCTTCTTGGTCATCTGTTGCTACCCCCAGTAGCTGAATTCGTCATTGGAGCAGCCCTATGCGGTCCACGGCCCTGCGGGGTCACTCGCTCCGCGGGGCCACGACCGTGCCGTGTCCATCCCGCTCCGCCCCCGATCACACCTGTCCCAGACATAAGCGTGCTGCCCTAGCACCCTGTCCACAGTTAAGGATTACGTCAAGGCCGTTTCGGGGTGTACAGACAGGTATGAGGGCTCTTGACGGGTATTCGGGACCACGACTGTGACCCGTTCGGCACACCGTGTCCCCAACTCGGCGGCGCCCGGGGGCGGGACGTCCGGCGGTGGGAAGGGAGGCACAACGCGTCGAGCCCGGGCGGAGGACCCGCCCGGGCTCGACGACCGTACGGATACGGCTACTTCTCGCTCTGCTTGCGCCAGCGGATGCCCGCCTCCAGGAAGCCGTCGATCTCGCCGTTGAAGACCGCCTCCGGGTTGCCCATCTCGAACTCCGTACGCAGGTCCTTGACCATCTGGTACGGGTGCAGGACGTAGGACCGCATCTGGTTGCCCCAGGAGTTGCCGCCGTCGCCCTTGAGGGCGTCCATCCTTGCCTGCTCCTCCTGGCGGCGGCGCTCCAGGAGCTTCGCCTGGAGGACGTTCATCGCGGACGCCTTGTTCTGGATCTGCGAGCGCTCGTTCTGGCAGGAGACGACGATGCCGGTCGGGAGGTGGGTCAGGCGCACCGCGGAGTCCGTGGTGTTGACGCCCTGGCCGCCGGGGCCGGAGGAGCGGTACACGTCGACCCGCAGCTCGGACTCGTCGATCTCGATGTGGTCGGTCTGCTCGACCACGGGCAGCACCTCGACGCCCGCGAAGGACGTCTGGCGGCGGCCCTGGTTGTCGAACGGCGAGATCCGGACGAGCCGGTGGGTGCCCTGCTCGACGGAGAGCGTGCCGTAGGCGTACGGGGCCTGGACGGCGAAGGTCGTCGACTTGATGCCGGCCTCCTCCGCGTACGACGTCTCGTAGACCTCGGTCTTGTATCCGCGCTGCTCGGCCCAGCGCAGGTACATGCGCTGGAGCTTCTCGGCGAAGTCGGCGGCGTCCACGCCACCGGCCTCGGCCCTGATGTTGACCAGGGCCTCGCGGGAGTCGTACTCGCCGGAGAGGAGGGTACGGACCTCCATCTCGTCCAGCGCCTTCCTGACGGACTCCAGCTCGGACTCCGCCTCGGCCAGGGCGTCGGCGTCGCCCTCGTCCTGGGCGAGCTCGAAGAGGACTTCGAGATCGTCGATGCGGGCGCGGAGCGCCTCGGCCTTGCGGACCTCGGCCTGGAGGTGGGAGAGGCGGCTGGTGATCTTCTGCGCCGCCTCCGGGTCGTCCCAGAGGGAGGGCGCTGCCGCCTGCTCCTCGAGCGCGGCGATGTCCGCCCTCAGCGCATCCAGGTCCAGGACGGCCTCGATCGACCCCATGGTCGAGGAGAGGGACTTCAGCTCTTCGGAAATATCGACGACTGCCACGGGTCCAGCGTAACGGCTGTCGGCGCGGACCATCCCCGGACCGCCCCTCCCGCGCGGATCGGCGCCGTCGGGCCGCACCCTCCGCGCGACGGACGTCCGCGCACCGGCCGCCGTGCGCGTCCCGTCACGGACCGTTCCGCCGGGACGGTCCTCACGGTGCCGCGGGGGCCGATTCCTTCGTGTCCTGCGGGGGCGCGCCCCCGTCGTCACCGCCGAACGCCAGCCGGCCGCCCACGCCCAGTACCGCCACCAGCACCAGCGCCGCGGCCCCCAGGGTCAGGCGGCGTTTGCGGACGGCCGCGGACTTGTTGCGGGCCGAGCCGGGGCGGGGCGCACCCGGGGAACGGGGGGCACGGGCGGTGCCGTGCGGGCCGCCGGAGAGTTCGTCGGCGGCCGGGACGCGCATGCTCGTGTGCGTGTCGCGGTTGGAGTCGGTGGACGAGCCGGGGACCAGCGGGACCGCGCCGCGGCGGCGGGGCTCCTCGGGGGCGGGGGGGTACTGCTGCTCGTCGTGGGCCCGGGGCTCCGGCTCGGTGTCCGGTTCGTCCACGTCCAGCGGCGGGATGCCCGCCAGCTGCGGGAGCTGCTCGCGCAGCCGGGACGCGAGCTCGGAGGCGCGCAGTCGCGAGGCCGGGGCCTTGGCCAGGCACTGGACCAGGAGCTGCCAGAGTTCCTCGGGTATGCCGGGGAGCGGGACGACCGTCTCCGTCACGTGGCGGCGCAGCACCGCGCCGGGGTGTCCGCCGCCGAACGGGGTGAAGCCGGCGAGGAGTTCGTACAGGACGGTCGCGAGGGCGTAGATGTCGACTGCGGCGCGGGGCGGGAGGCCCTCGACTATCTCGGGAGCCAGGTAGTCCGGGGTGCCGATGATCTTGCTGGCCTTGGTGCGGCGGGGCGTGTCGATCAGTTTGGCGACGCCGAAGTCGGTGAGCAGCGCCGGATGCGCGTTGCCGGGCCCGAGCGGTCCCTCCATGTCGAGGAGGATGTTCTCCGGCTTGACGTCGCGGTGGACCACTCCGGCGGCGTGCGCGGCGGCCAGGCCGTCGGCGACGTCCGCGATGATCGCGACGGCGGCCTCGGGCGCGAGGCGGCGTTCGCGGTCGAGACGGGTGCGCAGGTCGGTTCCCCGCACCAGGGTCATGACGAGGGCGAGGTCGTTGCCGTCGACGACGAGGTCGCGGACGGCGACGACATGGGGGTGGTCCAGTCCGAGCAGGGCGGTGCGCTCCTGGACGAAGCGGCCCACCAGCTCCTGGTCGGACGCGAGGTCCTCGCGGAGCAGTTTGATGGCCACCGGGCCCTCGGGGCCCTCCCCGAGCCAGACCGTGCCGGCGCTGCCGCGCCCCAGGATCTGGTGGGCGGTGTACCGGCTGCCGATATTCCGTGCCAAGACTGCTCCCTCAGCGGCTGGCGATGGACCGTCGCTCGTGACCCCCGGTCGACAAAGTTACGCGTCGGCCGGGGGGTTGAGTGCCCGGGACGGTGCCGGTCCTCACTTCCGCGGGCGAATTGCGGGGGATTTACCGGGGAATCCGCCGTCGGAAGTCGACATGACTACAGAGTTGATGATGTTTCGGTGGCTCAGAGCCTGCCGGGTGGCCTTCGTCCGGAAGGCGGACAGGACGTGGCCGCCCGGTCAGGGGTCACCTGACAGGCTCTCAGGAGCCGCCCAGCTCCGAGATCCAGTCGGTGACGGTGGAGAAGGCGTCGCTGATCGCCTCCCAGTAACCCTTGCCCTGGCCGATCCAGTCCTGGAGCGGGGTCAGTTCCCAGATCAGCCAGGCCGCGACGAAGAGCAGGACCAGCGTGAACAGGCAGCCCTTGAGACAGCCGAGGCCCGGGATGCGCATGGGGTTGGCGCTGCGCTGCCGCGGCTCGCGGGGCTGGCGCGGCGCGGGCTGCTGCGGAGGGGCCGGCTGCTGCGGCGGCGCGTACTGCTGACGCTGCGGCGGCTGGTACTGCTGCTGGGGCGGGGGTTGCGGCTGGTACTGCTGCTGCGGGGGCGGGGCGTACTGCTGCTGCGGGTACTGCTGGTTCTGCGGGGGGTACTGCTGGTGCTGCGGTGGCTGCTGCCGACGCTGGGGCTGGGGCTGGTGTTGTGGCTGGGGCCGCTGGGGGCGACGGCGCAGCGGGTCCTGGTCCGGATCGAGGTACTGGACCTGCGTCTGCTCGTTGCGGTCGCGGGCCGCCCGGAGCTGGGACTGCCAGGGGTGCGGGTCCTCGGGCTGCGGGGAACCGTCCGGGCGCGGCGGTACCGGCGGCATCACCGAGGTCGGGTCGGCGCCGCCCGCGCCGGAGGTGTGCTGGAGGAGGCTGGTCGCGGCGTTCGGGTCGAACGAGCCCGCGTTGCTGGGCAGGACCTGCGTCGGGTCGGCCGCGCCGGGGGTCTCCGGGACGGGCGCGGGCGCCGGGTCGGGGGCGAGCAGCGCCCCGACGCCGTCCGCGGCGGCGATCTCGGCGGAACTGGCGTGGACGCCGATGCCGGCCGCCACGGTGCGCAGGGCGCGGGCCAGGTTCTCGGCGCTGGGGCGGCGGTCCGGGTCCTTGCTCAGGCAGCGTTCTATGACCGTCCACAGCGGTTCCGGGACGGTGGTGGGGCGGCGGGGTTCCTCGCTGAGGTGGCGGTGCAGGACTTCGAGGGCGGTGCCGCCGGCGAACGGCGGGCGGCCGGTGACCAGCTCGTACAGCAGGATGCCCGCGCCGTAGATGTCGACGGCGGAGGTCTGCGGGCGGCCCTCGGCGGACTCGGGTGCGACGTAGGCGGGCGTGCCGACGAACTCATGGGTCCGGGTGAGTCCCGGGGAGTCGGCGAGACGCGCGATGCCGAAGTCGGTGAGCATCGGGCGCATTCCGCCGTCGCTCTCGTCGAGCAGGACGTTCGCGGGCTTCAGGTCGCGGTGGACGACGCCGTCGGCGTGGCTGGCGGCGAGCGCGTCCGCGATCTGCGCGGTGAGCAGGGCGGCGGCGACCGGGGTGAGCGGGCCGTTGTCGCGGAGGTACCGGTGCAGGTCGGGGCCGTCGATCAGGTCCATGACGAGGGCGAGGAGATCGCCCTCGACGACCAGGTCGCGGGTGCGCACGATGTTCTCGTGGGTGAGCCGGAGCAGCACCGAGCGCTCGCGCAGGAACCGCATGACGATGTCCGCGTCGTTGGCGAGCTCCTCCTTCAGGACCTTGATCGCGACGGTTTCACCGGGCTCGCCCGCGACGGCCGCCTCGGCACCTGCGGTCTCCCGCTGGCGGGCACGCCAGACGGTGCCCGTGGCGCCGCGGCCCAGCGGCTCCTCAAGCAGGTATTTACTGCCTACCGGCCGCACGTCATGCGCTCCCTGCGGATCGTGGTGTACACGGTGCTCCCGGATTCGTACCGGGAGTTCCGGCCCACTCTAGGGCCTGTCGTCAAACCGGCGCCGCCGTCCGCGGGACGGGCGGGTGGCGTCCGCCCGCCCGTCGGGCGCGGGGCACCGGGCTCCGCCCTGCCGACTGGGGCGGGCGCCTTCGCGGGAGGCGCCGGGCGGTCACGGGACAAGACGCGCGTTCCGGGCCGATGGTTGCCGCACCCGTCCCCGGAACCCGTCCGAAACCGATCCCATCCGGTCCGAAAACCCCCCTCGCCCCGGACCCGGAACCGGACGCGACCTGATGAAACCAAGCGAAACCGGACAGGACCCGGGTCGGATCGGGCAGCGGAACGAGGCCGCTCCGGGGCCCCGGAGCGGCCCGGCGCGCACGGAACGCCCTCCGGACGGGCCCGGACGGGCACACGACCGGCCGATCAAGATCAATTGTCGGTGGCCCCCGGGCGCATTGTCGGTGGCAGGTGCGAGGATGCCTTCAGCACGGGACTGTGGCGCGAACGCCTCGCGGCTCGTGACGAACCTGTACCGGACGACGCGTCCGTGTCGGGTGGGGGGAAATCACAGGGCCTTCCCCTGCCCGGCGCCCCGCGCAGAAGGGACCGCTGACGGCGATGCAGATCCGGCTGACCGTCCTCGCGCCGCGCAGCGGCCAGACCCCGGCGCGCGCCTGCGACGTGCTGGTCACCGCCCCGTCGGGGACGGCCCTCGCCGCCGTGGCGTCCGAGCTGGCCTCGGCCGTCTCCGGGCCCGAGGGGGCGTTCGGCGGCGGCGCGGTGGTGCTGTACGCGGGACGTGAGCGGCTCGACGACCGGCGGTGTGCGCTGGGCGAGCCCCCGCTGGTCGACGGGGCGGTGCTCTCGCTCCAGGTCCCGGGCGAGGACGAGACGGCCGACGAGGCGGTTCCGGCGCAGTTGCACGTGGTGGCGGGACCCGACGCGGGCGGGGTCCACCTGCTGCACGGCGGCCCGGTGAGGATCGGCCGCTCGGCCGAGGCGGACGTCCCGCTCGACGACCCCGACGTGTCGCGGTTGCACTGCGCGGTGACGGTGACCGAGGACGGCCTGGTCTCGGTGGCGGACCTGGGCTCGACGAACGGCACCCTGCTCGACGGCAGGCCGGTGCGCGAGCGTCCGGTCCGGCTGAAGCCGGGGGCCCTGCTGCGGCTGGGCGAGTCGGCGCTCCTGCTGACCTCCGGCGCCCGCACGCCCACGCTGGTGACGGCCCCGGACGGCGAGGGGCACCTGCGGGTGTCCGGCGCGACGGGCGGTGGCGCCGGGGAGGGCGGCCACGGATACGCCCCGGCCGCCCTCCCCGGCCCCGGAACCGGCCCGCACGCACCCGACGGGGACGACGCGCGGCCCGGCGGCCCCGGCGCGGGCGACGACGACGGCCACCCGTCGGCGCCCGGCCAGTCCCCGCGCCTCCCGGACGGCGAACCACCCCGACGGGGCGGAATAGGTGCCTGGGCGCGCAGACTCGCGGGCGGTCGGGGCGAACCGGTCCACGAGACGGAACCGCACGGGCCCGGCGCCGCCGATGCGCCGTTCCCGGCCTCCGCCGCGCCGTCGGCGGGGGTGGACGCGGAGAGTGCCTGGCCCGACCCCGCCGCCGTGCTGCTGACCGCGCTCACCCCCGGCCCCCGGCTCTGGGAGCGCGACACGGCCCATCCGGAGGCACTCGTGGTCCGGCTGGGTACGACCGACCGGGCCGAGCTGCCCGCCGTACCGGTGACCGTGGGACTGCGGGAGGCGGGTTCGCTCGGCCTGGCCGGGCCGCGGACCCGGCTCGCCGGACTCGCCCGTTCCGTGGTGGCCCAGCTCGCCGCGCTGCACTCCCCCGCCGATCTGGAGATCGTGCTGATCAGCACCGACCGGGCCCGGAGCGCCGAGGAGCGCGGACGGGAGTGGTCCTGGCTCGGCTGGCTGCCCCATCTGCGCCCGGCGCACGGCCAGGACTGCCGGCTGCTCCTCGCGTACGACCGCGAGCAGGCGACCGCGCGTACGACGGAATTGGCGCGGCGGCTGGACGAGGGCCCGCTCGGACCCGGCTGGGCGAGTCTGGACCGGACCACGATCGCCGAGGCCGCGGCACGGTACGCCGGGCCGTTCACCGTGGTGGTCGTCGACGGGGACCCCGGCTCGGCGGCACTGCGGGAGAGCACCGCCCGGCTGGCCGCCGCGGGGGCTGCCGCCGGGATCCACCTGATCTGCCTCGCCGAGACCCCGGCCGCCACCCCGGTGTCCCCGGTCGCGGCGACGTACGAGGCCGCCTGCCACGCCTCGATCGCGTTCCGCGAGTGCGGGGCGGTCGCGATGCTGAGCGGGGACGTGGCGACGGCCCTGCGGCTGCTGCGCACGGCCGACGGCCGGGCCGCGGGCCGCGGCACGGTCGCCGCGGTGGACGCGGTGTCGGCGCACTGGGCCGAGCGGTTCGGCCGGGCGCTGGCCCCGCTGCGCACGGACGTCCCGTCGTCGGCGCACGGCCGGCCCGCCGCGGCCGCGCTCCCGCTCTCCGCCCGGCTGCTTGACGAACTCGGCCTGGCCCGGGCCACCCCGGCCTCCCTGATGGCCCGATGGGCCGCCGCCGCGGACGAGCGTCCCGGCGCCGCGGCCCACGTTCCGGGACGGCGTCCGGGCGGCGGTGGCGGGACGGAGACGTACGGCTCGGGCCGTACGCCGTACCCGGCCCCGCGCGGCGCGACCCCCCGCGTGGGCGCCCAGCGCACGGGCGGCGGCCCGGTGCCGGGCGGGCGCGCGACGGGGCGCACCCCGTACCCGAGCAGCGACACCGTCACGCACATCGGCTCGCTGGACCACGGCTTCGCCCCCGACACCGCGCACGGGGCCCGCGACGGCCGTGACTCGGGGCGCACCCCGTATCCCGGCGCCGAGGCCCGGGCCGACGGCGGACGCCACGACCCGTCCGGGGACGCGCCGGGCTCCCGTTCCGGCGTGCCGGGGCGCTCCCAGCGGGTCAGCGGCCCGCGCGGCGACGCGCCCGCGGTCACGGTGCGGGGCGGCGTGGGCGGAACGGCGGCCGGCCGCGGTTCCCTGGCGGCGAACGCCGGGGTGCCCACGGACGACGGCGCGACGGCGGGCACGAACAGCCTCGGGCCGTCCGAGGCCGTCCCGGTCTTCGGGCGGCCGGTCGTGGTGCTCGGTGCCGGTCCCCGCGGCCCGGTCGGCGTGGATCTGACGGAGGAGGGCCCCCATCTCCTCGTCGAGGGGCCGTCCGGCAGCGGACGCACGGAGCTGCTGCGCGCCGTCGCCGCCTCGCTGGCCGCCGCCGACCGGCCCGACCGGCTGGGCGTGCTGCTGGTCGACGGGGCCGGGGGCGAACGCGGCGAGGGCCTGCGCCCCTGCGCCGAGCTGCCGCACGCGTTCACCCATCTGGTGGCCTCCGACCCGGTGCGGATGCGGGAGTTCGCGCAGGCCCTGGGCGGTGAGCTGAAGCGCCGAGCCGAGCTGCTCGGACAGGACGACTTCGCCACCTGGCACCAACAGCGGGAAGCGGCACGGCGGATGATCGGCCAGCGCCCGCCGAGCGCCGCCGAGCAGCGCGGCGACCTGGACTCCCCGGCGAGCGGGACGCTCCGGCTGCGGCCCGCGGGCGCGCGGCCCCCGGCTCCCGGCCCGTCCCCGCTGCCCCGGCTCGTCGTCCTGGTCGACGACTTCGACGCGCTGGTCGCCCCCGCGCTGGGCAGTCCGGGCCGTCCCGCCGCCGGTTCGGTCGTGCGGGCCCTGGAGGCCGTGGCCAGGGAGGGCGGCAGGCTCGGCGTCCATCTGGTCGCGACGTCCGCCCGTCCGGAGCGCACCGAGGACACGGATCTGGCCCATGGGGCCCGGCTGCGCATCGTGCTCGACGCCCCGGTCGTTCCGCGCTCTCCGGAGGACCCGGCACCCGGGCGCGGCCGGCTCGGCCATCCGGACGGGCGGGTGACCCCGTTCCAGGGCGGCCGGGTGACGGGACGGATACCGCGCACGGCGACGTCCCGTCCCACCGTCGTCCCGCTGGAGTGGGAGCGGATGGGGGACCCGCCGGCCCGCCGCCCGGTGCGTGAACTGGGCAACGGCCCGACGGACCTGGCGCTGCTGGCAAGTGCGCTGGAGCGGGCCGCCCGGTCGGTGGACGCCGAACCGGTGGCCCCGCTCGGGCCCGTCCACTCCTGAGACGACCGGCGGCCCGGTGTCCCGGGCCCGCACGCCGCCCGCCCGTCCGTCCATCCGCCCGCCCGTCCGTACAGAACGGACGGGCGACGGCCGGGGAGCGCCGTCACCGACCGGCACCGGCCGAGGCGCGCGACCGCACGCCGTCCTGCCCGTCCCGCCGCTCCCGCTCGGTGCGCGCGGTCCCGGTGGCAGGCGTGCCCCGGCCGCGCCCCGGATCTCCCGCCGCGAGCCGCTCATCGCGGCGGCGCACCGTCGCTCCCTTCCGGCACCCGGCCCGCTCTCCGGCGCACCGGGCCTCCATCCAGCACTGACATCACGTCACGAGCCCATCACGATCAAGGAGTTGACGCAGGGAGCGGTATTGCGGCGTCCGTACACCCGGCGTAGGACTGTGCGGACACAACGATGTGAGAGACGGGGAAGCTATGCGCACCACCCATCGGATCAGCAGAGCAGCCGCGGTGTTCACGGCCATCGGCGCACTGGCCCTCACCGGTTGCGGCGGGAATGACGACAGCGGGAAGGGGGAGCCCGGCAAGAGCACCGGCGGCGACAACGGGAGCTCGTCGGTCGCCCTGCCGAAGCTGGACGGCGAGAAGCTCTCGGTGGCTGCGGTCTGGACGGGGGCCGAACAGGCCAACTTCGTCAAGGTCCTCAAGGAGTTCGAGAAGCGCACGGGGGCGTCGGTCACCTTCGTCCCGGCGCAGGACCCGATCATCAACTTCCTCGGTACGAAGATCGCGGGAGGTCAGCCGCCGGACGTCGCGCTGATCCCGCAGGTCGGCGCGGTCCAGCAGGCCGCGCGGAAGAAGTGGGCCAAGCCGGTCGGGGCCGAGGCCAAGGCCCAGCTGACCAAGAACTACGGGAAGGTCTGGCAGGACCTCGGCACGGTGGACGGCGCCCAGTACGCCGTTTACTTCAAGGCTGCCAACAAGTCCCTGATCTGGTACAACGCGAAGGCCTTCGAGAACGCGGGCGCGTCCGAGCCGAAGACCTGGAAGGACTTCCTGGCGACCGCCGAGACGGTCTCCGCCTCGGGCATCACGCCGGTCTCGGTCGGCGGCGCGGACGGCTGGACGCTGACCGACTGGTTCGAGAACATCTACCTCTCCCAGGCGGGCCCGGAGAAGTACGACCAACTGGCCCAGCACGAGATCAAGTGGACCGACCCGTCCGTCAAGGACGCCCTGACCACCCTCGCCGAACTCTTCGGCAAACCGTCGCTGATCGCGGGCGGCGCGGACGGGGCGCTCCAGACCGAGTTCCCGGCCTCGGTCACCCAGACCTTCACCGGCGGCGACCAGCCCAAGGCCGCGATGGTCTTCGAGGGCGACTTCGTGGGCGTCAACATCGCGCAGACCAAGGCGGAGATCGGGAAGGACGCCAAGGTGTTCCCGTTCCCGGCGGTCGGCGCCGAGTCCCCCGTGGTGACCGGCGGCGACGCGGCGGTGGCGCTCAAGGACGGCAAGGGCGCGCAGGCCCTGCTGACCTGGCTGGCCTCCGTCGACGCGGCGAAGATCATGGCCGAGCAGGGCGGCTTCATCTCGCCGAACAAGGCCCTGGACGCCGCCGCCTACCCGAACGACGTGCAGCGGACCATGGCGAAGGCGCTGATCGGCGCGGGCGACGCGGTCCGGTTCGACATGTCCGACCAGGCCCCGCAGTCGTTCGGCGGTACGCCCGGGAAGGGCGAGTGGAAGACCCTCCAGGACTTCCTGAAGAACCCGAAGGACATCGCGGGGACCCAGGCGAAACTGGAGTCCGACGCGGCCAAGGCCTACAAGAGCTGACGCGATGACGACAGCAGCAGCGGGGGGCGCCGACGCGGCGCCCCCCGCCGACACCCAATCGTCCGGGCCGCCGTCGGTTCCGGCGCCCAGGAAGCCGTCCGGCGGGCCCTCCGGCACGCCGGGGCGGCGTCGCGGGAGCGTGACCGGCACCCGCCGGATCATCGCCGCGCTGTTCCTGGCACCGGCGCTGGTCCTGCTCGGCGCGCTCGTGGTCTACCCGATCGCCTACTCCGTCTACCGGTCCTTCGTCGACCAGGCGGGCACGGGTTTCGCCGGGTTCGACAACTACCGGGCCCTGTTCACGGACGACACCATCCGAACCGCGATCAAGAACAACGCGATCTGGGTGGTGTTCGCGCCGACCGTGTCCACGGCCCTCGGGCTGATCTTCGCGGTGCTGACCGAACGGATTCGCTGGGGCACCGCGTTCAAGCTGATCGTCTTCATGCCGATGGCGATCTCCATGCTCGCCGCCGGGATCATCTTCCGGCTGGTGTACGACCAGGCCCCGGAGCGCGGGGTCGCCAACGCCGTCTGGGTGGGGGTGCACGACACCTTCGCCGAGTCGGCCGGCTACCCGAACGCGCACCCTCTGCCCGTCCATCCGCTGAAGCCGGGCGGCGGCGGTTCGTTCGTCACCAAGGTGCCGGTGCACGCCGGTCAGCCGGTGCGGTTGCCGCTGGTCGGTGTGGCGCCGGCGAAGATGCCGTCGGACGCGAAACCGGCGAAGGCCGCCGCGGCGGAGCCGGGGAAGATCACCGGCACCGCGTGGCTGGACTTCACCAAGGGCGGCGGCGGACGGCCGAACGTCATCGACGCCACCGAGCTCGGGCTGAGGGGCATCGAGGTCGAGGCGGTCAAGGACGGCAAGGTGGTGGCGTCCGCGAAGGCGGGCCCAGACGGGGTGTTCACCCTGCCCGCGTCGGCCGACGGCGCCGAACTCCGGCTCCCCGCGAAGAACTTCGAGGAGCCGTACAACGGCGTCGAATGGCTCGGCCCGACCCTCGTCACCCCGGCGATCATCGGCTCCTACGTGTGGATGTGGGCCGGGTTCGCGATGGTGCTGATCGCCGCGGGCCTGGCGGGTCTGCCGCGTGAACTCCTGGAGGCGGCCCGGGTGGACGGCGCGAACGAGTGGCAGGTGTTCCGCCGGATCACGGTGCCGATGCTCGCACCGGTCCTCTCGGTGGTGCTGGTCACTCTGATGATCAACGTTCTGAAGGTCTTCGACCTGGTCTTCATCATCTCGCCGGGCTCCTCGCTTGCCGACGCGAACGTGCTGGCGCTCCAGCTCTACCGCTCCTCGTTCGGCGGCGACGCGGACCTCGGCATCGGCAGCGCCATCTCCGTGCTCCTGCTGCTGCTGGTACTCCCGGTGATGTACATCAACATCCGCCGGATCCGGAAGGAGGGGCGCCGATGACGACCGCCTCGACCACGTCCGCCGGGACCGGGCCGGTGCGGGCCGAACGGTCCCTCGCCTCGCGCGTCGCCGCACGCGCCGGGGGCGGTGCGATGCGGGTCTTCCTCGTCCTGGTGGCCCTGTTCTGGCTGATGCCGACCATCGGGCTGCTGCTCTCCTCGCTGCGCGGCGCCGACGACATCGCCGCCGACGGCTGGTGGAAGGTGTTCACCGCACCGTCGCAGATCACCTTCGACAACTACGCCCGGCTGCTGGACAATTCGACGATCACCCACTCCCTGCTGAGCACGGTGATGATCACCGTCCCGGCGACCGTCCTGGTGGTGGTGCTCGGCTCGCTGGCCGGGTACGCCTTCGCCTGGATGGACTTCCCCGGCCGCGACTGGTGGTTCCTGGTGGTGGTGGGGCTGCTGGTGGTACCGGTGCAGGTCGCCCTGGTGCCGGTCTCCAAGCTCTTCGGCGCGATCGGGATCTTCGAGACCACGTTCGGGGTGGTCATCTTCCACACGGCCTTCGGTCTGCCCTTCGCGATCTTCCTGCTGCGGAACTTCTTCGCGGAGATCCCGAGGGAGCTGCTGGAGGCGGCCCGGCTCGACGGGGCGGGCGAGATCCGCCTCTTCACCCGGGTCGTGATGCCGCTGGGCGGCCCGGCGATCGCCTCGCTCGGCATCTTCCAGTTCCTCTGGGTGTGGAACGACATGCTGGTCGCGCTGATCTTCGCGGACTCCGGTTCGCCGCCGATCACGGTGGCGCTCCAGCAGCAGGTACGGCAGTTCGGCAACAACATCGACGTACTGGCGCCGGGCGCCTTCGTCTCGATGGTCATTCCGCTCGCCGTCTTCTTCGCCTTCCAGCGCCAGTTCGTCTCCGGTGTGATGGCCGGAGCGGTGAAGTAGCGGGTGAAGCCGTGGTGACGTCGCGGCGACGCGACGGTGACATGGAACGCACGGTTGTGCGTCAACACGGGGTGGTCCTGTTCACCGTGGCAGGGCCACCCCACCTGCCGTTTCCGGGATTTGCCGTGTCTTGACGTAACTCCGGCACTCCGTCCCACGTTTGCGGACCGCCCCCACCGCACCGCGAACGCCCTCTGGATGTGTTGTGCCCCGGTTCAGTGTCATCGTGCCCGCCTACCGGGTCCAGGCATATCTGCAGGAGTGCCTGGACTCGGTGCTCACCCAGTCCTTCGAGGACTTCGAACTGATCGCGGTGGACGACCGCTCGCCCGACGCCTGCGGCACCCTCATCGACGAGTACACCGACCGGGACCACCGCGTCCGGGCCCTGCACCTGCCGGAGAACGTCGGCCTGGGCCGGGCCCGCAACGCCGGGATCGCCCGGGCCACCGGCGACTACCTGATCTTCCTGGACGGCGACGACACCCTCACCCCCGGCGCCCTGCGGGCGGTCGCCGACCGGATCGACGCGACCGGGGAACCCGACGTCCTGGTCTACGACTACGCCCGCACGTACTGGACCGGCGAGAGCGTGCGCAACACCTTCGCCGAACACCTCCGCGAGACCGGTCCCGCCACCTTCGCCCTCGCCGACCGGCCCGGACTGCTGAAAGTCCTGATGGTCGCCTGGAACAAGGCGTACCGGCGCGCGTTCGTCGAGTCCGAGGACCTCGCCTTCCCGCCCGGCTACTACGAGGACACGCCCTGGACGTATCCGGCGCTGATGGCCGCCCGATCGATCGCGGTGCTGGACCGGGTGTGCGTCGGGTACCGGCAGCGGCGCCGGGGCAACATCCTGGCCACCACCAGCCGCAGGCACTTCGACGTCTTCGACCAGTACGACCGGGTCTTCGCGTTCGTCGACGCCCGCCCCGCCCTCGCGCCCTGGCGGCCGGTGCTGTTCCGCAGGATGCTCGACCACCTCTGCACCGTGTTCACCGCCCGGGACCGGCTGCCGCGCGGCAGCCGCGCCGAGTTCTTCCGCCGGGCCCGCGCCCACCGCCGTCGCCACCGCTGCCCCGGCGCACGCGTCCCGCTCCGGGCCCGGGTCCGGCACGGCCTGATCCGGCTGGGCGCGCACCGCACGTACCGCCTGCTGTGGGCCGCGCGGGCGTGGCGCGGACGGCTGCGCGGGCGTGCGGCGGGCGCGGTCCGTGTGCTGCGCGCCGTCGCGCTCCAGTGCTACTACCGCGTTCAGCTGCGGCTGCCCGTGCGGGCGGACCGGGCGGTGTTCGCCGCGTACTGGCACCGCGGCTACGCCTGCAACCCGGCGGCGATCGAGGCGAAGGCCCGCGAACTCCTGCCCGGCCTGCGCACGGCGTGGGTCTGCCGCCCCGAGGACGCGCACACCCTGCCCGCCGCGACCCGCGCCGTCGCCCCCGGGACACGCGCCTACTGGCGGGCGCTTGCCCGTTCCAAGTACCTGGTGAACAACGTCAACTTCGACCGGCGGCTGGTGAAGCGGCGCGGTCAGGTCCTGCTCCAGACCCATCACGGCACCCCGCTGAAGACGATGGGGCTCGATCTCCGGGACCGCCCCGCGGCGGCCCGCGACATGGAGTTCGGGCAACTGCTCGCCAACGTGGACAAGTGGGACTTCTCCCTCTCCGCCAACCTCCACTCCACCCTCGTGTGGGAGCGGGTGTACCCGTCGGCCTCCGCGCGCTGCGCCACGCTGGAGTACGGGTATCCGCGCAACGACGTGTACCAGCGGGCCACCGCCGACGACGTGGCACGGCTGCGCGCGTCCCTCGGCGTCCCCGGGGGCGCCGTGGCCGTGCTGTACGCGCCCACCCACCGCGACTACCGGCGGGACGCGCCCCCCGGGCTCGACCTGGCGCGCGTGCTGCGGGTCCTGGGCCCCGGCTTCGTGATCCTGGACCGCGCGCACTACGCGTACGCGTCGGCGCCGCCCCGTGACCCGCACCCGCGCGTCATCGACGTGACCGGCCACCCGTCCGTCGAGGCGCTGGCGCTCGCCTCGGACGCGCTGATCACGGACTACTCCTCGCTGATGTTCGACTACGCCAATCTGGACCGGCCCGTCGTCCTGCACTGGGCCGACCGCGAGGCGTACGAGGCGGCCCGCGGCACCTGCTACGACCTGCGCGCCTGTCCGCCCGGCTCGATCGCGCACAGCGACGACGAGCTCCTCGGCATCCTCGCGACCCCTCACTGGTGCGGCCCCCGCTCCGCCCGGCTGCGGGCCGCGTTCCGGGAGCGGTTCTGCCCGTACGACGACGGGAACGCGGCGGAACGGGTGGTGCGCCGGGTCTTCCTGGGCGAGGGGGCCGTGCGGCCGGTGCCGGTGCCGCCCGCCGAGCGCCGGCCCGCGCCCGCGGCGAACGCGCCGGCGCGGTTCCCGGTGGGCGACCCGGCCGAGGTCGCGGTCCCGGCCGTCCGGCAGGCCCCCACCGGCGGTCTGACCGGGGCGCGGCCCGCGGACCGCCCCTGACCTCGCCCCCGCGCCCCTGCCCGTCCCCCTGCCCGCGGGCCGTGCCCGCCCGTCCCGCGGCACACGCTTTCCGAGTCCGAGAAGGAGCCCGCATGCCCCGGCTGAGTGTCGTCGTCCCCGTCCGTCACGCCCGGGGACGGCTCCGCGCCTGTCTGGAGTCGGTGCTCGGACAGTCGTTCACGAACTTCGAGGTGATCGGGGTCGACGACGGGGCACCGGACGGTTCGGGGCTGCTGTTCGACGAGTTCGCCGCCCGGGACGACCGGGTGCGGGCCGTCCACCTGCCGCCGGGGGCCGGCCCGGACGGGCGACTCGGCGCCGGGGCCGAACGCGCCACCGGGGACTACCTCGTCCTCCTGGAGGGCGATCACGTACTGCTCCCCGGCGCCCTGGCGGCCGTCGCCGACCGGCTGGCCGCCACCGGCGACCCGGACGTGCTGCTCTTCGGCCATCACCGGCGGCCGTTCCGGGGGCGCTCGCGGCCGGCCCGGTCGCTGGAGCTGCTCGCCGCTCTGCCCGACGGCAGGTTCACCCTCGCCGAACATCCCGGGCTGCTGGACATCGCGCCGGTCCGCTGGAACCGGGCAGTGCGCCGCGCCTTCCACCAGGAGGGGGGCCCGTCGTTCGGGCCGGGGCCGTACGGGGAGCGGGTGTACGCGCTGCGCACCCTCGTCGCGGCCGGATCCGTCGCGGTACTCCCCCTCGCCTGTGTCGAGCACCGCGGCCGACGGCCGCTGCCCGCCCAGCGGACTGCCGGAGCCCGGCGGACGGACGCGCCGGAACGGACCGCCGGGGCAAAACCGGCGGAGGTCCCGGCGCCGCACGCGCTCGTCGACGCCTGCACCGGCCTGATGGAGTTCGTCCGGGACCGGTCGCCGGCGCACCCCGTACCGGTGCTGCTCTTCGAGCGGGCGATGCGCGAACTCGTCGCCGAGTACGGGGCGGTGACCCGTCGGCGCCGGCGCTACGTGCGGTCGGTGGCGGCCTTCCACCGCGCGCACCGGCCCGTCGGCCACCGCTTCCCGGCGGGCGCCGCCGGTCTGCGACCGCGGCTGATGGGCGGCGGCCGGTATGCCGCGCTCCGCGCCCTGGACGCCGCGCTGGGCCTGCGCCGGACCCTGCGGGCGGTGCCCGGCAGGCTCCGTTCGCGGGTCCGCCGCGCGCTCGTCGGGCCGTACTACTGGTGGCAGCGCAGGCTTCCGCTGGATCCGCGGCTCGCGGTCTACGCGGCGTACTGGAACCGGGGGGTGAGCTGCAATCCGGAGGCGGTGTTCCGCAAGGCCGGGGAGCTCGCTCCCCGGGTGCGCGGCGTGTGGGTGGTGGCGGAGAACCAGGTGGACACGGTGCCCGAGGGGGTCGACCACGTGGTGCCGGGGACCCGCCGCTACTGGCGGCTGCTGGCCCGTGCCACGTACTTCTTCAACAACGTCAACTTCCCCGACCACCTGGTCAAACGCCCCGGCCAGGTCCATGTGATGACCCACCACGGCACCCCGCTGAAAATCATGGGGATCGATCAGCAGGACTATCCGGCGGCGGCCCAGGGGCTGAACTTCGACCGGCTGCTGCGGCGCGTCGACCGGTGGGACTGGAGCGTCTCCGCCAATCCGCACTCCACGGAGGTGTGGGCGCGCGCCTACCCCGGCACCGCCCGCCCCCTCGAATCCGGCTATCCGCGCAACGACGCGCTCACGACGGCGACCCCGGAGCACATCGCGGCGATCCGCCGGGGTCTCGGCATCCGGCCCGGTGCGCGCGCCGTCCTGTACGCGCCGACGCACCGCGACTACGAGGCGGCGTTCACCAGCAGGCTCGACCTGGTCCGGTTCTGCGAGGCGCTCGGCCCGGACACCGTGGTGATGGTCCGCGCCCACTACTTCTACGAGGGCGCCGGGCTGCCCGCGCACCCCTCGCTGCTGGACGTCTGCGAGCATCCGCGGATCGAGGAGCTGTGTCTGGCGGCGGACGCGCTGGTGACGGACTACTCGTCGGTGATGTTCGACTACGCCCATCTGGACCGGCCGATCGTGGTGCACGCCCCGGACTGGGAGACGTACCGCACGGTGCGGGGGGTCTGCTTCGACCTGTTGTCCGGGCGGCCCGGCGACACCCCGGGGGCGGTCTCCGGGAGCACCGACGAGCTGATCCGGATCTTCCGCGACGGCGATTGGCGCAGTCCGGCGAACGAGGCGCTGCGGGCCGCGTTCCGGGCCCGGTTCTGCCCGTACGGGGACGGCCGCGCGGCGGAACGGGTGGTACGGCGGGTGCTGCTGGGGGAGGACGCGGAACCGGCGGCCGGACGGGTCCGGTGACCGGTCCCGTCCGGCGGTGCGCGGTCAGCGCCGCTGACCGGCCATCACCGTGACCAGGCCGACGACCACGAGCAACGAGCCGCCCCAGGTCCACATCGAGGTCCGTTCGTGCAGCACGGTCGCCCCGGCCAGCACGATCAGCAGGTACCCGAGTGCGTTGAACGGGTAGGCGATGGACAGCGGGACCGTCGCCAGGGTGGTCATCCAGGCGACGGCGGACACCGCGAAGACGACGAGGCCGAGCACCACCCAGGGGCTGGTCGCGGCACGCAGGGCGACGGACCCGCCGCCGTGCGCGGCGGCGGACGCGGCCCCCTTCATCCCGTGCTTGAGCATGATCTGGCCACCCGCCGAGGAGAACACGGCGAACAGCAGCAGCATCAGGCTGGTGAGGGTCAAGGTCTTGCTCCTGACTGTGCCGGCCGGGGTCCCGGACGCCGGGGCGGGGGCGGGACGGGGAACGGTGGCGTCGCGGGCCGTCGGCCGCTCCCCACCGGGCTCAGGCGCCGACCCGGTCCGCGGGGACGTACTGTCGGTTGAGGATGTCCTGAACATCGACGTGCTCTCCAGCGATGATCGTCTCGGCCGCGTGCGGGGTGAGCAGGGCGACGTACTGATAGCCGAACAGCGTCGGCCGGATCCGGGTGAGCAGCTTCGACAGTCCGTTCAGGACCGCCGGGAGCGGCCCGCCGCCGAGCAGCGCCCAGAACGGGGCACCGGTGGACGCGAGGTGCAGGACGTCGTATCCGGCGCCGCGGACGGTGCGGCGCAGGCTGGCCCGGGTGAAGAAGCGCAGATGTGTTTCGTCGAGGATGCCGCGCCGGTCGTAGTCGAAGACCCCGAGCGCGACCCGCAACCGCGAGTACCAGTGACTGAAGTTCGGTACGGAGAGCAGCACCTGTCCGCCGGGGCGCAGCACACCGGCGATCTCGGCGAGCACCCGCTCGGGCCGGGAGAGGTGTTCGATGACGTCACCGGCGACCACGTAGTCGTAGCCGGTGCCGATCGCCGCGGGCAGTCCCGCCTCCAGGTCGGCGAGGTGGAATCGGGTGCACTTCTCGCGCACGCCGGGGACCTCGACGTAGTCCACGCCCGTCACCTCGTGGCCGAGGGATTCGAGACGCTCGGCGAACAGGCCGCCCGAGCAGCCGAGGTCGAGGACCCGGCCGGGCGGCAGGCCGCGCATCCGTTCCAGGATGACCGCGTGCGAGGAGCCGTCGCCCTCCTTGAACGCGTACTCGACGGGTTTGGGGATCCAGCGGCAGGTGCCGAATCCCTTGACGGCGAGCCGGTATTCGAGGACGTCCTTGACGACGTCCTTCGCGTATTTCATGCCGTTGACGTAGCAGATCTCGTCGCCGTAGAAGGTGGGGACCGGGATCTCCCTGATCCGCATTCCGGCGTCGAGGAGCTGGACGATGATCTGGGTGTCGAAGTCGAACGCGTCGGTGTTGCGGTCGATCGGCAGTTTCCTGAGTGCGGCGACGCTGTAGGCGCGGTATCCGGAGTGGAATTCGGTGAGCCGCGAGCCGAGGAGGACGTTCTCCAGTCGGGTGAGAACGCGGTTGCCGAGCCATTTGTACACCGGCATGCCGCCCTTGAGCGCGGAGCCGGATTTCATCATGCGCGAGCCGAACACGGCCTCGCATTCGCCGCGTTCGATCGGTGCGACCATGTCGGGCAGGAATTCGGGAGCGTACTGCCCGTCGCCGTGCAGCAGCACGACGATGTCGAGTCCGTGCTCGGCGGCCAGGGCGTATCCGGCCTTCTGGTTCCCGCCGTACCCGAGGTTCTTGGTGTGCCGCATGACGACGGTGCGCGGCATGCCCTCCGTCTGCGACCAGCGGCAGCCCGCGGTGAAGGTCGCGTCATGGCTCGCGTCGTCGAGGATGAGGATCTCGGCGATCTTGGACCGGAAGTCCTCGGGGATGCGGTCGAGGGTCCTCTCCAGCGTCGTCTCGGCGTTGTACGCGACCACCAGGATGCCGATCCTGGGGCTCGGGCTTTCCGTCACGGGGCGTTCTCCAGTCGTGCTCGCGGGTACTCGCTGATCGGTGGTTCGGTGCTCGAAGGGCCGTCGCCCCGGAGGCGGTGGAGCGGTGGGGCGCGGCCCGGCGCCCGGTCACGTGACGGGGGAACCGGTGGGCCGCGCGGCACGGGGGGCCGGGTCCGGGGCCTCGGCGGCGCCCCACGGGGGCGGGGCCGGCGGTGCGGCGAGGATCCCGCGGACCCCGGCGGCCAGGCCGAGGGCGAGGACGACCCAGCCGGCCTCGCCCAGGTGCAGCACCGTGTCGCTCCAGCGCACGGCGGAACGCCCCTGGTAGCCGAGGAGGGCGGTCAGGCCGAGCAGGCAGCTGTACACGGCGCCCTCCCGGAAACCGATGACGAAGAGCCCGGCGGCCGCCCAGGTCAGGTACTGGAGCGCGGACGCGGTGGAGAGGAGGAGCAGCAGTCCCATCGTGAAGCCGACGACCACCGGCAGTTGCGCGGGACGCAGCAGGGCCAGCCACACCCCGGCCGCCGTGCAGGCCAGGACGAACAGGAAGTGACCGTCGCCCTGGACGAAGCCGATGAACGAGTCCGGCAGTCCGAGCACGTCGGCGAACCGGACGATGCCCCAGAGGCGCCAACTGCCGCCCGCGTACTCCAGCACGTTCCGCATGAGGTGCTCCGGCACCGTCACCAGGACCGGACCCCAGACCAGGGCGATCAGGGCGGTGAAACCGGCGGTGAAGCGCGACAGGGCCGGGCGGCCCGCCCGCAGCGCGACGACGAACAGCGCCGGGATCGCCACCACGGGGACGAACTTGACGCTGATCGAGAGCGCCGCGACCACCCCGGCGGCCAGCGGCGACCTGCGGTCCACCAGGAGGTGGGCGGCGGCCAGGACGAAGGTGATGGCGACCGCGTCGGTGTTGCCGTGGTAGCCGGAGGTGGCGATCAGTACCGGGCTGAGGGCGACACCCGCCCCGCAGGCGACCGCCGCGCCGAGGGAGGCGCGGCGGCGCACGATCTCGAACACCAGCAGGGCGCAGAAGAAATCGGCGATCGAGGCGGGTGATCTGATCAGGGTTCCGAACGGGATTCCGAGTCCGGAGAGTTCATGGAGGCCGAGCAGCATCCACCCGGCCAGCGGCGGGTGGTTGTAGACGGGCAGTCCCGGCAGCGGCTGTTCGTAGATCCGAATGGGGCCGTACCGCACGACGGCCGCGGCGAAACCGCTGAAGATGTGCACATCAGCCGGACCTGGTTTGTTCGCCGCGATCAGCATTCGGGTGAGGAGACCCGCGGCCGCTGCGGCGAGCACCACCGTTCTCGCCCGCCGCACGTCCCGGGTCACACACCGCATTCGGATACCCATGAATACAGAACGTAGCAACATGAGGACTCCACGTGACGCAATGATGCGCGCACGCACGGGTATCGAGGTGTCAATTCCATGCAAAGCGGCACGGGCATCCGCATTCCCGTGTCACTCGGACGGCCCAGCGGCAACCGGGGGGTCCTTCCGCAGCATGCGGTCGGCGACGGCCGCGGCGGCGTGCCCGTCGTCGAGGTCGCAGAAGTCCCGGCGGAACGCCTCGTACGCCCGCGCGTGCGGCTCGGTGGCACGCTCCGGGTCGCGCAGCGCCTCGATGAGGCCGGTGGATCCGGGGATCAGCGGGCCGGGGGCGCGGGCCTCGAAGTCGAAGCAGAACCCGCGCAGCGTGTCGCGGTAGTGCGCCAGGTCGTGGGTGTGGAACAGCATCGGGCGGCCGGTGAGGGCGAAGTCGAACATCAGTGAGGAGTAGTCGGTGACCAGGACGTCGCTGATCAGCATCAGTTCGCCGACGTCCGGGTGGCGCGAGACGTCGCGGACGAAGCCGGTGCCGCTGTCCGGGAGCCGGTCGGTGACGAGGTAGTGGCGGCGCACCAGCAGGACGGTGCCGGCGCCGAGTTCGCGTTCCGCCTCGGCGAGGTCGAGCCTCAGGTCGAGGGCGTACCGGCCGCCGCCCTGCGGCCGGTCCTCGCGCCAGGTCGGCGCGTACAGCACGACCCGTTTGTCCGCGGGGATGCCGAGCCGTTCCCGTACGGCCGCGGCGACCTTCGTCCGGTCCGGGGCGCGGAACAGGTCGGTGCGGGGGTATCCGCACTCCAGGACCTCGCCCTCGTACCCGAACGCGCGTCGCAGGACCGGGGTGGAGAAGCTGTTCGGGGAGACCAGGACGCTCCACTGGCGGGCGCGGTGCGCGATGGTGGCGATGTACGCGGCGTTGGCCTGCGCGGTGCCGGCGAGGTCGAGGCCGATGCGTTTGAGGGGGGTGCCGTGCCAGGTCTGGACGACGAACTGGCCGTCGCGCCGCTCGAACCATTCCGGGAGCTGGGTGTTGGTGACGATGTGACGGCTGGTCGCCAGCGCCTCGTGCCACGCGGCCGAGCCGTGTTCGACGGCGGTGACGCCGTCCGGGACGCGTGCCTGCTGGTCGCGCACCACCCACAGGTGCTCGTGGTCGCCGCCGCGCCGGATCAGCTCCTCATGGACGGCGCGGGGCGAATCGGAGTACTGGCGGCCGTCGAAGCTGCTGTACAGCACGGTGTCGCGCAGCGGCCCGGTGCTCAGGTCCCGGTACGCCCCGCGCAGCAGCCGTTCGGCGCGCGGGCCGCGTTCCGCGGCGGTGAGCACCGGCGCGGAGGCGATCAGCAGCTGGTCGTGGAAGCGCCGTTCGACGGTGTAGTCCCGGCCGCCGAGGGTGCGGGTGGCCGGGAGCGCGCGGTGCGAGGCGACCGGGATGCGCAGCGGGGCCTCGTACGCCTCGGTGCCGTCGGCGGTGCGCTCGCGGAGGAAGAGGTACCAGTGCCCCCGGCCCAGCGGGAGCGGCCCGCCGGGGCCGTCGACGGCGTCCGGCCGGAGCACCGCCCGGAAGCGCCGTGCCCCGGATTCCCCGGAGAACGCGATGGGGAGGACGGTCTCCTCGTCGTGCGCGCCGTGCCGGGCCACGAGTTCGACGGGACGTCCCGGGAGGTCGGGGTAGGTGCCCTCCAGGACGAGTCGGCCGTCGTGCGCCCAGGTCGCCAGGTCGGCGGCGGGCTGGACGGTGCGGTCGCTGATCAGCAGGTTGCCCCGCGCGCTCGCGGTGAGCCCGAGTTCGCGCCGCACGCCCCCGGTTCCGTCGGCGCCCCCGTCCGCGCCCGTCTCCCCGTCCGCGTGCCTGTTCCCGTCCAGTGGGTAGCGGCCCGGGAGGACCGGGCCCGGTACGTCGATCGGTGTCCTGCGGCCGTCCGGCCCGACGAGGCGCAGGCTGTAGGCGACCTGTGCGGGTGACGTGCCCTCGCCCGCTGCGGGCCGGGCCTCGGCGAAGGCGTCGAGCGGCACGTCGGCGGTGAAGCGCCGCCACCGCGCGGCCGGGGACCCGGCGTCCTCGTGCACCGTCACCGGGCAGTCGAAGGAGGTCCCGGAGGGGTGGTGGGTGAGGGAGAGGCGCAGCGGCTCCCTGCCGAGCCGGTCACGGACCATGCCGTCGATCACCACACCGGCCGGCCCGGTGTCGGTGCCACGCGCCCGGTGCGACTCGAAGCGGGCGTCGATCCGCTCCGCGTGCAGCACCAGCGTGCCGCCCTCGAAGGCGGGCACGATCCGGTGGTCGCCGTCGGGCCGGTGCACGGGCGGCGGGGCCGGGGCCTCGTTCGTCGAGAGGCCGGAGCGGCGCAGCATGCCGTGCCCGGCGATGCCGATCTCCGCCCGCCAGGTGAGGCGTCCGGGTCCGCCGGTGGCGTCGATGCGGAGCCGGGCCGGGTCGATGACGGTCTCGAAACCGGACCGGTCGTAGTCGTGCAGGCTCTGCCGCGAGCGGGCGGTGGCCTCGGGGTCGACGACCGTGCGCAGTCTCAGCGGCACCAGGTGGCGGCGCCCGGCCCGCAACCAGCCTGCCCGGAACTCGCTGCCGCGCGAGGTGGCGGGGAGGTTGCGGATGTAGGCGTGGCCGGACAGGTGCAGCCTGCCGTCGCGCCACCGGGCGTCCCGCAGCCGGGCGGTGAGCGGCAGGTCCCGTTCGGTGACCCGCAGCACCCGGGGCGGCACCGGGGCGCTGAGCACCGGGAGGGAGGCGCTGCGCCGGCGCGCGCCCCGGACCGCGAAGGCGCCGGGTTCGGCCTTGTCGTGTGCGAGCAGTGCCAGCAGCTCGTCCGTCCGGCGCTCTCGCGCCAGGTGCCACATCAGCCGCAGCCGCAGCGGGAGCGCGTCCAGGACCGCGGGGTCGACCTGGTCGGTGAACTCGTTGGCGTAGGTGAGGAACGCCCGCCGGTACTCCTCGTCGCCGTCGGGCAGCGCCTCCATGAAGTACCACAGGTCGTTGGCGAGGACGTGGGCGTCGTAGCGGCGTTTGTCGGCGGCGCCGCGGTGCTCGTCGAGGAAGGCGGAGACGCCGAGGACGTGCGAGGCCCGGTCCTGGACGCCGCGGACGACGGCGCGGCGGGAGGTGATCGAGCCCGCGCGTTCGCGCCAGTGGTAGACGGTGTCCTTCAGCACGTCGACGGAGCGGGCCAGGAAGTGGGCGGGCAGGACGACCGGGACGTCCTCGTAGAGCGCGCCGACGGGGAAGGCGAAGGCGTGCTCGTCCCAGAAGGAGCGGCGGAAGACCTTGTTGCAGGCGATCCGGTCGGCGGCGAGTTCCCAGTCGCGGGTGATGTGGGTGCGCAGCCGGGTCGTCGCCATCGGCGTGCGGAAGTTGGGCGACTGCTGGAGCTTCCCGGAGGGCTTCAGCCGCAGCACGTTGCCGGAGGCGAAGTCCGAGCCGGTCTCGTCCAGGGCCGCGAGGAGCAGTTCGTACGCGCGGCGCGGCAGCACGTCGTCGCTGTCGGCGAAGGCGAGGTGGCGGGCGCCCGGGTGGCAGTGGCGGACCCCGGTGTTGCGGGCGTGCCCGAGTCCGCCGTTCGCCTGGCTGACGAGCCGGAACCTGCCGTCCCGGGCGGCGAATCCGGTGGCCACGGCCGCGCTGCCGTCGGTGGATCCGTCGTCGACCATCACCACCTCCAGGTCGGTCATGGTCTGCTCCGCGAGGGACTTCAGGCAGTCCGTCAGGTAGAGCTCCACGTTGTGGACGGGTACGACGACACTGAGCCGTGGCGGCATGGCGGGACGTCCTTCATCGGGGCCTGACTGTGCGTACGGCTCAACCGCGAGGACGCCCCGGGGTCACCGGTCGCGGTCTCTCCCGAACGGATGACATCGGCCGCGGCGTGCTTACGCACCGCCGTTCGGAGAGCACGGGACGGCCTTCACGTGCCCTCGTCCAGGAACAGCCGCCGCACCACGCGCTCGGCGGCGTGCCCGTCGTCGTACGGGCAGAAGCGCTCCCGGAACGCGGTCCGCAGCCGGGCCGCCTCCGCCGAGCGCCACTCGCCGCCGCGCAGCGCCTCCAGCAGTTCGTCGTCGGTGGTGGTGACCGCGCCCGGGGTGTCGCCGGGACGGCCGGAGAGCAGGTCGAAGTAGGTGCCGCGGGAGGCCCGGTAGGCGGCCCAGTCCGGGGCGTGGGTGATGATCGGGCGGTCCAGGCAGGCGTAGTCGAACATCAGCGACGAGTAGTCGGTGATCAGCGCGTCGGAGGCCAGGCAGAGTTCCTCGACGGACGGGTACCCGGTCACGTCCCGCACCCGGGCGTCGTCGCCCAGGCGCGCCGAGCGGCCGTAGAAGTAGTGCGCCCGCACCAGCACCACGTACCGCGGCCCGAGTTCGCGGGTCAGCCGGTCCAGGTCGACCAGGGGGACGAAGCCCTTGCGGTAGTCGCGGTGGGTGGGCGCGTACAGCAGGACGGTGCGGTCCGGGCCGATCGCGAGGCGGCGGCGGATCTCGGCGGCTCGTTCGGGTCCTGCGGTGAAGTAGACGTCGTTGCGCGGGTAGCCGAGGTTCAGGTGCTCGTAGCCGGACGGGTAGACCCGGTCCCAGATCTCGGTGGTGTGCGGGTTGGCGGAGAGCGAGAGATCCCACTGGTCGGCGTGGGCGACGATCCGTTCCAGTCCGGCGCCCCGGGTGAGGGCGGGGTAGGCGCGCTGGTCCAGGCCCATGGTCTTCAGCGGGGTGCCGTGATGGGTCTGGAGGTAGCGCTGGCCGGGACGTTTGGTGAACCCGCCGGGAAAGCTGGAGTTGTTGATCAGGTAGGTGGCGCTCGCCATGGCCCGCCAGTAGGCGCGGGAGCCCTCGATGACGTACGGGACGCCGGGGGGCATGCGGTCGAGGTGGCGGGAGGAGACGGCCCAGACGCCCCGGACGTGCGGGGCGAGTTCGAGGGCCTTGGCGTGGATGGCGGCCGGGTTGCAGGCGACGCCGCGGTTCCAGTAGGCCCCGTAGACCGCGAGGCCGGGGTTGAGCGGGCGGTGCAGGTCGGTGCGGTAGGCGGCCCGCATGACCCGGGACCGCAGCGTCTTCCTGCGGGCCAGCAGGGCGGCCCGGCCGCGGGTGCGGGCGGTGCGGGCGGTCTCCCGGGCGAGGAGGGACGCGTAGCTGCCGGGAAGGGCGGCGGCGCGGTGGAAGGCGGCGCGGTCCTCGGGGGCGATCCGGCCCGGGTCGTCGCGCACGGCGCTCAGGTGGCGGACGCGGGCCTCCTCGGTCCGGGGGTCGTGGCCGGTCTCGGCGCGCAGGCGTTCGTAGGCGTCGAGTACCGCGAAGTGGCCGCGACCGGGGGTGGTGGCGAAGGTGCCCCCGCGACGCACGCGGTGGCGGACGCAGATCCGGTCGAGGGCGCCGAGGGTGCCCGCGTCGGCGGCGAGGAGGCCGGCCCGCAGGACGGGAAGGACGTCCTCGTACGGTCCGTCGGTGAAGCGCAGTCCGTGCGTGGTCCACAGGGAGCGGCGGAACAGGCGCGGGACGGTGGTGGACAGGGCGTCGCGCACGAGGCCGGACGCCGTTCGCGGCGTCCGCTCCCGGCCCACCGCCCCCCGCTCCGGCACCGTCGGCCCGCGCCCCGCCCCGTCGGTGTCCCCGTCGGCGTCCCCGGGTCCGGGCTCCGGGGTGGTGACCTCGCCCCACCAGTCGACCCGGTCGTGCCCCAGCAGGAGCACATCCGGTCCGCCCCCGGCCAGCCGCTCGGTCATCGCCTCCAGCGCGCCGGGGCGCAGCAGCGCGTCGCCGTCGAGGAAGAGCAGATACCGCCCGCGCGCCTCGGCCGCCCCGGCGTTGCGGGCCGGACCGGTGCCCCGGTGTTCGGGGAGGGTGAGCACCCGGACCCGCGGGTCGCGGGCCGCGAACTCGGCGGCGATCCTGGCGCTGCCGTCCCGCGACGCGTCGTCGACGACGATCAGTTCGGGTCCGTCCGGGCCCTGGCCGAGCACGGACTCCAGGGTGGCCCTGAGGTATCCCTGGGCGCGGTGGACGGTGACGACGACGCTGAGGAGCATGGCAGTCGAGGATAACGACCTCGTCGTACCGCCCCGTGACCGTTCACCGGCCCTCGCCGCCCGGCAAACCCTTCCGGTCACGGCGCCGGGGAGCGGGAGCGGCGGGCCTCCGGGGCCCCGCGGCTCCGGCTCCCGCGTGGTCGCCGGTCGCGACGGCGCCGCCCTCGCTCCCTCCTCCGCCCCGGACGCGACGCCGCCCGGCGCCGCTCGCCGGTCCGCCCCTCTTCCGCTTCCCGGGCCGTCGGGGCCGTCCCGTGCTCCGCGGCGGGGCTGGGGAGCGGTCCTGGGCCCCGCGACCGTCCGTCCGTGTCGTGTGTTCACCCGATCGGGGCAGTGCCGGTGACCCGTGGCGTTCGACCCGGTTGAGCGGGCATGAAGCCGCGCCTCAGTGTCGTCGTCCCGGTCCACAACGTCGAGGATCACCTGGAGGATTGTCTGCGTTCGGTGGCCGGGCAGTCGGTCGGCGACGTCGAGGTGGTCCTCGTCGACGACGGTTCGACGGACGACAGCACGGCCATCGCCGAGGACTTCGCCGCCCGTGACCGGCGCTTCCGTTACGTGCGCCAGGACAACGCCGGACTGAGCGCGGCCCGCAACACGGGCGTGCGGCTCACCACGCCGGACGTGCCGTACCTCGCGTTCGTCGACAGCGACGACGTCGTCGTCCACGACGCCTTCGCGCGGATGCTGGCCTCGCTGGAGTCGACCGGCTCCGACCTCGCGACCGGCAACGTGTGGCGGCTGGACGAGCGGGGGCGGCAGCAGGCGTGGCAGTACCGCTGGCTGACCGCCGACCGGGCCCGCACCCACATCAGCCGCGATCCCCGGCTGCTGACCGACCGGGTCGCCTGGAACAAGGTGTTCCGCCGCTCCTTCTGGGACCGGCACGCCTTCGCCTTCCCGGAGGGGCGGCTCTACGAGGACACGCCGGTGATGATCCCGGCGCACTATCTGGCGGGCTCGGTCGACGTGCTGCACGAGCACGTCTACTACTGGCGGGTCCGGGAGGGGTCGATCACCCGGCGGCGCACGGACGTCCGGGGCGTCCGGGACCGGATCGCGATGTGCGAGCGGGTCAGCGCGTTCCTGGCGGGCCGGGGCGGGCGGGCGAACGCGGGGGCGCGGCGGCGTTACGACCTGTCGTGCCTGCGCGACGACTTCGTGTACTTCCTGGAGGGGCTCGCGACCGGCGGGCCCGCGTACCGGGAGGCGTTCATGGCGGGCGCCGGCGCGTTCCTGGACCGGATGGAACGGATGGACGCGCCGGGCCGGGACGCGGTCGAGGAACTGCCGGTGGAACTGCGGCTCAAGTGGCGGCTGGTGCGGGAGCGCAGGCTCGCGGACCTGCTGACCGTGCTGGCCTTCGAACGGGCCAACGGTTCCGGGACGTTCACGGTCGGTGGCATGCCGGGGCTGCGGCAGGCGGGCTTCCCCGGGCTGCCGGACCTCTCGCGCGTCGCCCGCGCCGATCTTCCGGCCGTGGCACGCCTGCTGGGGGCGCGTTGGGGCGACGACGGGAAGCTGCGGCTGCGCGGCTACGCGTACGTCCGCAATCTGCCGGCCGCCTCGCCGAGGCACT
The DNA here is from genome assembly GCF_043083325.1 of Streptomyces sp. NPDC014734. Classification (NCBI taxonomy): domain Bacteria; kingdom Bacillati; phylum Actinomycetota; class Actinomycetes; order Kitasatosporales; family Streptomycetaceae; genus Streptomyces; species Streptomyces sp. NPDC014734. The sequence continues at coordinate 178,118 of NZ_JBIBYN010000014.1, forward strand.
CGCTGAAGATGGGCATGGTGCGTTCGGTCCACGGCCGACAACTGCGCACAGTGCCGGTGCGAAACGTTCCCTCACCCGAGGCGACCATCAACTCCGGTCAGGAATTGCACAGTTACGAGCACTCCGGCTTCGAGCTGACCCTCGATCCGCGTCGGCTGCGGGACGGCGAGTGGATGGTCGGCGTCATGGTGGCCGCCCACGGCACGGTCCGCCGGGTGGCCGTGCGGGCGGTGGAGGCGGGGGCCGTCCAGCCGCTCGTCCACGACCTGGGCGACGGCCGACGGGCGGTGCTCGACTACCGGGGCGGACGGCTCCGGCTTGCCCTGACCCGGCTGCCCGCCCGGTGCGAGGGCCGCCGCTTCGGCGAGGAACTGGAACTGACCGGCCGGGTGTACGCGGAGGTCCGGCCGAGGGCCGTGGTGCTGACCTGCGACGGGGTGCCGGACCAGGAGTTCGGCCACCCGGTCGAGTACCGGGCGGACGACCGGTTCACGGTGCGGATCCCGCTCGCCGACCTCGCCGGGATGGCGACCGCGCCGTCGGCACCGCACCGGGCACCGCACGAGGTGGAGCCGGAGCCCGGCGGGCGGTGGCGCGTGCGGCTGGTGATGGCGGACGGATCACGGGTGCCGCTCGCCGCGGCCCCGGACTCGGCCCCGCCCGTGGTGGCCGACGCGGCGGGCGAACTGGTGCTGGATCTGAGCGGGCAGCCGTTCGTGGACACGGCGGTGTGGACGGCGGAGGGCGCGCTGCGGGTCGAGGGGGTCACCGGCGCCGGAACGCGGGGGCGGCAGGGCGACGGACCGGCCCGCCTGGTCCTGCGGCACGAGACGCTGCGCGAGACGGTGACGGTCCCCGTGACCCACGCCGCGCCGCGCACGGGCGCGGGGACGTACGGGGAGAGGACCGCCGGGGCGCACGAGGGGCGCCGTTTCACCGCGTTCCTGGCACCCTCGGTGGCGGCGGGGCTGCCCGAGGGCCACTGGGAGGCGAGTCTGGGCGGCCGGCCGGTCCGGGTGCCGGCCACGCTCGACGCCCGGCTGCCACCGGCGCGCCCCGGCACGGGTGCCCTCTCGTCCGGCCGTGAATTCGCCCTGGAACGCCGGTTCGGCGACCGGATGACCCTGTGGGCCGGTCCGGTCCTCCCGGTCGCCGAGCGGGGCGCGTTCCGCCGGGCCGAACTGCGCTCCACGCACTACTCGGCGCGGCGCGCGCTGCCGCTGCGGGACGCCGTTCTCTACACGGGCGGCGGCTCGCCGCGCGCCGTGCACGCCGAGCTCGTGCGCCGGGGCGTGGAATCGGAGCACCTGTGGGTCACCGACGGGCTCCACGGACACGTCCCGCCCTCCGCCGCCCCGGTCGTCGAGCGCAGCACCGCCTGGTACGAGGCGCTGGCCCGGTCCCGCCGGATCGTCACCGCCGGTCAGCTGCCCGAATGGTTCGAGCGGCGCCCCGGCCAGACCGTCGTGCAGACCTGGCACGGCACCCCGCTCGGCCGCTTCGGCTCCGATCTCCGCGGCACCCTGTACGCCGACCACCACGCCCACACCTCACTGCCGCACCGGGCGGCCCAGTGGTCGTTCCTGGTCTCCCCGAGCCGCCGCTCGACACCGGTGCTGCGGCGCGCGCTCGGCTACCGCGGCGAGGTCCTGGAGGCGGGCTCCCCCGCCAACGACCTGCTGTTCTCCGCCGACCGGGCCAAGACCGCCGGGCGGGTACGGCGCCGGCTCGGCATCCCGGACGGCCGCCGGGTCGTCCTGTACGCGCCGACCTACCGCGACCACCTGGCCCATCCGTCCTGCGGCGACGACACCCGCCCCCGCTACCGCTGGGACCCGGCACTCGACCTGACCGCACTGGCCCGCTCCCAGGGCGACGGCCACACCCTGCTGGTCCGACGCCACCCCCGGGTGACCGGGAGCGTGCCCGAGGAGCACGGCGTGCGCGACGTGTCGGCGCACCCGGACACCGCGGAACTGCTGCTGATCGCCGATGTCCTGGTGACGGACTACTCGGGGGTGATGTTCGACTTCGCGCACACCGGTCGGCCGATGCTCTTCCACAGCTACGACCTGGCGCACTACCGCGACACGGTGCGCGGCTTCTGCCTGGACTTCGAGGCCAGGGCCCCGGGCCCGCTGCTCGCCCGCACCGACGACATCGCCGCGGTGCTGCGCGACGCCGGGACACTTGCCGCGTCGGCGGCCCGGTACGCACAGGCCTACGAGAGCTTCCGCCAGGACTTCTGCGACCTCGACGACGGCCGCGCGGCGGCCCGGGTCGCGGACCGGCTGCTCGCCGAGGGATAGGACCCGTACCCGGATCCGGCGCGCCGCCGGCCGGGGAGCGCGGGAGAGCCCTCGGCCGTACCGGACGGCCCCGGTGGTCGGCCCGTGCCGGTCCCGAGCCCTCCGGACCGCGGCCGCCTCAGAGGCTGTCGGGCGGCCTCCGGCCGGGCGGCCGAAGGCCATCCGACAGCCTCTCAGCTTCTGAGTGCCGCGACCGCCGAGGTGGCCAGGTCGTCGAGGTAGCCCCGGGGCAGCGGGGTGCGGACCACCGCGAGGCGCCAGTAGAGCGGGCCGACGATCAGGTCCAGCGCCCGGTCCGGGTCGCTGCCCTCGGGCAGTTCGCCGCGCGCCACCGCGTCGCGCACGACGACGGCGGCGATGCCCTGCTGCGGGTCCAGCAGTGCGGCCTTGATCGTGTCGGCGATCTCCGGGCTGCGGACCGCCTCCACCAGCAGGTCCGGGATGACCTGCGAGGCGACCGGGTGACGCAGGGCGTAGGAGGCGAGCTCCAGCACGGCGCGGACGTCCCCGTGCAGCGAACCGGTGGCCGGGGCCGGCACGCCCTGGACGGCGACGGCGGAGACCAGGTCGAGCACCAGCGCCAGCTTGGACTTCCAGCGCCGGTAGACGGCGGTCTTGCCGACACCCGCCCGCCGGGCGATGCCCTCGATCGACATCCGCGCGAAGCCCACCGCGGCCAGTTCCTCGAAGACCGCGCTGCGGATCGCGTCGGTGACGTCCTCGCGGAGCACGGCGGCCCCGGCGGGGGCGCGGCGGCGGGTTCCCGGGTCGGTGGTCATGGCCGAATCATAGTCCGTCACGACGAAACGGTTGCGTTGCGACGCGCTCGCGGCCTACTCTCGGCGTTGCGACGATACGGTCCCGTCCCGTCGAAGGTATCCGTCTCCGTCGGCGATCCCGTCCCGCCGGGGCTCCGCCCCGTCGAGGTTCCGTTCCTTCGGGGGTCCGTTGCGTCGGCGATTCCGTTCCTCCGGCCGTCCCGTGTCCCGCGTTCCAGCCCTGCCGTCGAAAGCGATCGTGGTGAGCCAGACAACAACCCCAGCGGCCCCGGCCGACACCCCCGCGCCCGCGCATCTCCCGGCCTACGCCCCCGGTGAGCTCGACGCGCTCGCCGCCCGGCACGGGCTGACCATGAGCGGGGCCCGGCCCTCGCTGAGCTCCTACGTCCGGCAGCTGTGGGACCGGCGGCACTTCATCACGGCGTTCGCCACGGCGAAGCTGACCGCCCAGTACAGCCAGGCGAAGCTCGGCCAGATCTGGCAGATCATGACCCCGCTGCTGAACGCGACGGTCTACTACTTCATCTTCGGCGTGCTGATGAACACCAAGCGCAACGTCGAGGACTTCATCCCGTTCCTCGTCACCGGCGTGTTCATCTGGACCTTCACCAGCAGCTCGATCACCGCGGGCACCCGCGCGATCACCGGCAACATCGGGCTGGTCCGGGCGCTGCACTTCCCGCGCGCCTCGCTGCCGATCGCGCTGGCCCTCCAGCAGCTCCAGCAGTTGCTGTTCTCGCTGGGCGCCCTGGTGGTGATCCTTGTGGGGTTCGGGCAGTTCCCCAAGCCGTCCTGGCTGCTGGCGATACCGGCGCTGCTCCTCCAGGCCCTGTTCAACACCGGCGTCTCCATGGCGGTGGCCCGGCTGACCGCCCGGACCCCGGACATCGCCCAGCTGACGCCGTTCATCCTGCGCACCTGGATGTACGCCTCGGGCGTCATGTGGAGCGTCGACCAGATGCTCAAGGGCGACCGGGTCCCGCACTACGTGGTGGTGATGCTGGAGTGCAACCCGGCCGCCGTCTTCATCGACCTGATGCGGTTCGCCCTCATCGACAGCTTCGGCGCCTCCCATCTGCCGCCGCACGTCTGGGTGATCGCCGCGGGCTGGGCGGTCGTGTGCGGCGTCGGCGGTTTCGTGTACTTCTGGCAGGCGGAGGAGCGGTACGGACGTGGCTGAGCAGAACGGCAACACCGGCGGGACCGGCACCGACGAGCGGGTGCCGACCGTCGTCGCGAACGAGGTGCACATCACCTACAAGGTCAACGGCGCCCGCACCGGCAAGGGCAGCGCCACCTCGGCACTGAGCCGGATCGTCTCGCGCCGGCAGGCCCCCGGAGTGCGCGAGGTGCACGCCGTGAAGGGGGTGAGCTTCGTCGCGTACCGGGGCGAGGCCATCGGCCTGATCGGCTCCAACGGTTCGGGCAAGTCGACGTTGCTGAAGGCGATCGCCGGCCTGCTGCCCGTGACGAAGGGCCGGGTGCTCACCCAGGGCCAGCCGTCGCTGCTGGGCGTGAACGCGGCGCTGATGGGCGATCTGACCGGGGAGCGCAACGTGGTGCTCGGCGGCCTCGCGATGGGCATGTCGCGCGAGGAGATCCGCGAGCGCTACCAGGACATCGTCGACTTCTCCGGCATCAACGAGAAGGGCGACTTCATCACGCTGCCGATGCGGACGTACTCCTCCGGCATGGGTGCCCGGCTGCGGTTCTCGATCGCCGCGGCCAAGAGCCACGACGTCCTGCTGATCGACGAGGCGCTGTCCACCGGTGACGCCAAGTTCCAGCGGCGCAGCGCGGAGCGGATCATCGAGCTGCGCAAGGAGGCGGGCACGGTCTTCCTGGTCAGCCACAGCAACAGGTCGATCACCGACACCTGTGAACGGGCGATCTGGCTGGAGGCGGGGACTCTGCGGATGGACGGACCGGCGGCCGAGGTGGTGGCCGCGTACGAGAAGTTCAACTCCCGGGGGAAGTGAGCGGGGCGGCGGGCGGACGACGCCCGCCGCTCGCACACCACCCGGGCCGCCGGTTCCCGGTGCGGGGAGACGCCGGCCACCGCGCCCGCCCCGCAGGCGCGGATATCACCTGGTGCCGGTGGTCGGCATCGCCATGCACGGACTGGTCACGGAGCAGCGGACGGCCGGGCTGAGCCGCGCCCATGTCGAACTGCGGTGACCGGCGGCATCGTCCACGTCCGCGACCGCAGCACCTACGGCACGACGTGGCGCCCGACGGCGGGGAAGTCCGGCCCGGGGCCCTGGCGGGAACTCGGCACGGCCGGGCGGCAGTTCCGCGGCGGCGACGAACTCCAGCTTGCCGAGGGCGTGGTGCTGTCCCGCAGCGGCCGCCGCTTCCCGACCGAGCTGGCCCAGGAGTGGCAGCGCCGCCGACCGCCCCCACCGTCCGCGGCGGCCGAGACCCGCGTGTTCTGACGCACGCCCCGGGCCGGGCCCTCGCGCCCGCGGCGCCGCCCGCGGCGCCGCCCGCGGCTCCCCGCAACGAGGGCCGGGACCGCCACCGGGCCCCGCGGCCTCGCGACAACGTGAGGGGGGCGGGACGGCCACCGGAACCCCGGTGTCCGCCCCGCCCCGTCGAGCCCTCGTCAAGGGCTGTCCCACAATCCCCGGCGGGCCCTCGGAGCCTGTCGGGTGATCTCCGACCGGCTCTCAGGCGTGCGTGCGCAGCAGCGTCCGCATCGTCCGCATGGCCACCGACAGGTTCGCCAGGTCGAACGCGTCCGAGCCCCGGATCTCCTCAAGGGTGGAACGCGACCGGCTGAGGATCGCCGCGTTCTTCTCCTCCCACGCCTCGAACCGCTCCTGAGGTGTCGAGGTCCCGTTGCCCACGGACAGCACGTCCCCGGTGAGCGCGGCGTGCGCCGCGTACAGGTCCTCACGGATGGAGGCGCGGGCCATGGACTGCCAGCGGTCGGCCCGCGGCAGTTCGATGATCCGGTCCATCAGCTGGGTGATGCCCAGCCGGTCCGCGAGGTCGTAGTACACCTCGGCGACGGCGAGCGGAGCCTTGCCGGTGCGCTCGGCGATCGCCACGATGTCCAGCGCCGGGAAGGCGGAGGAGAATCCGGCGACCCGCTGGGCCAGCTCGCCGGGGACGCCCGCCTCGGTCAGCTCGTCCAGGATCGACTGGTACCACTCCAGGTCGGCGCCCTGGAGCATCTTGGGCAGCTCGGCCCAGACCTGCTCGACGCCCGCCTTGAAGAAGCCGATCGTCTCGGCGATCGCCAGCGGCTGCGGCCGGTTGCCGAGCAGCCAGCGGGTGCCGCGCTCGACGAGCCGGCGCGAGTGCAGCCGGATCTGGGTCTGCACATCGGCGGCGACCTCGTTGTCGAGTGCCTCGACCGCGTCCCACACCTGGCCCAGACCGAAGATCTCGCGGGCCGCGAACTGCGCCCGCACGATCTCCTCGATGGACGCGCCGGTCTCCTCCCGGAACCGGTGCAGGAAGCTCGAACCACCGGAGTTCACGGTGTCGTTGACCAGCACCGTGGTGATGATCTCCCGGCGCAGCGCGTGCCCGTCGACCGCCTCGGGGAACCGCTCGCGCAGTTGCTGCGGGAAGTAGGCGTGCAGCAGCGTCTGCAGGTGCGGGTCGTCCGGCAGGCTGGTCCGGATCAGGTCCCGGGCCGCCGTGATCTTGGTGTAGGCGAGCAGCACGGCCAGTTCCGGCTGGCTCAGGCCCTTGCCACCGTTCAGCAGTTCGCGGATCTGCCGGTCGTTGGGCAGGAACTCCAGCCCGCGGTCCAGGTCCCCGTCGCGGCCCAGTCGGCGCATGAAGCGCTGGTGGGCGTGGAGCAGGGAGGCCGACTGGGCGGTGGCGTTGGCGAGCGCCACGTTCTGCGCGTAGTTGTTGCGCAGCACCAGGCGGCCGATCTCGTCGGTCATGTCGGCGAGCAGCTTGTTGCGCTGCTTGACGGTCATGTCACCGTCCCGGACGAGGCCGTTGAGCAGGATCTTGATGTTCACCTCGTGGTCGGAGGTGTCCACACCGGCACTGTTGTCGATCGCGTCGGTGTTGATCCGGCCGCCGCCCCGGGCGAACTCGATCCGGCCGAGCTGCGTGGCGCCGAGGTTGCCGCCCTCGCCGACGACCTTGGCCCGCAGGTCCTGGCCGTTGACCCGGATCGGGTCGTTGGCCTTGTCGCCGACGTCCGCGTTCGATTCGGCGGACGACTTGATGTACGTGCCGATGCCGCCGTTCCAGAGCAGGTCGACGGGGGCCCTGAGGATGGTCTGCATCAGCTCGGCGGGCGTCATCTTGGTGATGCCGGGCTCGATGCCGAGCACCTCCCGGACGTGTGCGTTGACCGGGATCGACTTGGCGGTGCGCGGGTGGACGCCACCGCCCGCGGAGAGCAGGTCCTTGTCGTAGTCGGCCCAGGAACTGCGCGGCAGGTCGAAGAGGCGGCGCCGCTCGGCGTACGAGGTGGCGGCGTCCGGGGTGGGGTCGATGAAGATGTGCCGGTGGTCGAAGGCGGCGACCAGGCGGATGTGCTCGGAGAGCAGCATGCCGTTGCCGAACACGTCACCCGACATGTCGCCGACGCCGACGACGGTGAAGTCCTGGGTCTGGGTGTCGTGGCCGAGTTCGCGGAAGTGCCGCTTGACGGACTCCCAGGCGCCGCGGGCGGTGATGCCCATGCCCTTGTGGTCGTAACCGGCGGAGCCTCCGGAGGCGAACGCGTCGCCGAGCCAGAAGCCGTAGGAGACCGCGACCTCGTTGGCGATGTCGGAGAACTTCGCGGTGCCCTTGTCCGCGGCGACGACCAGGTAGGTGTCGTCCTCGTCGTGCCGGACGACCTCCTTGGGCGGCACGACCTCACCGGCCACCATGTTGTCGGTGATGTCGAGCAGCGCCGAGATGAAGGTGCGGTACGAGGCGATGCCCTCGGCCATCCAGGCATCGCGGTCGACGGCCGGGTCCGGGAGCTGCTTGGCGACGAAGCCGCCCTTGGCGCCGACCGGCACGATGACGGTGTTCTTCACCATCTGCGCCTTGACCAGGCCGAGGATCTCCGTCCGGAAGTCCTCCCGCCGGTCCGACCAGCGCAGGCCGCCTCGGGCGACCTTGCCGAAGCGCAGGTGCACGCCCTCGACGCGCGGCGAGTAGACCCAGATCTCGAACGCCGGGCGGGGCGCCGGCAGGTCCGGGATGGACTGCGGGTCGAACTTCATCGAGACGTAGCCGTGCGGCGTGCCGTCCTCCTCCGTCTGGAAGAAGTTGGTGCGCAGGGTGGCCTTGATGACGGTGAGGAAGGAGCGCAGGATGCGGTCCTCGTCGAGCGAGGCGACCTGGTCCAGGGCCCCGTCCAGCTCCTCCAGGAGCCCGTCGGTCAGCTCGGTGCCGGCGCTCTGCCGCTCCGGTGCCATCCGGGCCTCGAAGAGGGAGACCAGCAGCCGGGTGGTGTGGACGTTGTTGCGGAGAGTGCTCTCCATGTAGTCCTGGCTGAAGGTCGAACCGGCCTGCCGCAGGTACTTCGCGTAGGCGCGCAGCACCATCGCCTGGCGCCAGCTCAGACCGGCGCCGAGCACCAGCGCGTTGAAGCCGTCGTTCTCGGCGGCGCCGGTCCACACTGCCGCGAAGGCGTCCTGGAACCGGTCGCGGGCGTCGTCGGCGAGGTAGTTGCCGCTGCCGTTGGTCTGCGGCATCCGCAGCCCGAAGTCGTAGATCCAGGCGTGGGTGCGGTCCGCGCAGCGCAGCTCGTACGGGCGTTCGTCGACGACCTCGACGCCGAGCCGTTGCAGGGCGGGCAGGACCGCGGAGAGGGAGACCTGCTCACCCGTGCGGTAGATCTTGAAGCGGCGCTCGCCGGGACCGGCGCCGACCGGCTCGTACAGGCTGAGGGCGAAGTCCTTCCCGTCCTTCTTGAGCGCTTCGAGGTGGACCAGGTCGGACACGGCGGCGCGCGGCGAGTGGTCGGCCTTGTAGCCCTCGGCGAACGAGTGGCCGTACTGGCGCAGCAGCTCGGCGGCGCGCTCCTCGCCGCACTCGGCGGTGAGCGCCTCCTGGAAGCCGTCGGCCCAGGAACGGGCGGCCTCGACGAGCCGGGCCTCGATGCGGTCGGCCTCCGCGTCGGTGAGGTGCGGCAGCTCGGTGCCCGGTGCGACCCGGACGACGAAGTGCAGCCGGGAGAGGATCGACTCGGTGTTCCAGGCGGTGAAGTCGACGCTGATGCCGCCCAGTTCCTCCTTGAGGATGTCGATCAGCCGCAGCCGCACACCGGTGGTGTAGCGGTCGCGCGGCAGGTAGACGAGGGCGGAGTAGTAGCGCCCGTACTCGTCCTGGCGCAGGTAGAGCCGCAGCCGGCGGCGCTCCTGGAGGTACAGCACGGAGGTGACGATGGAGCGGAGCTGGTCGACGGGCGTCTGGAACAGCTCGTCGCGCGGGTAGGTCTCCAGGATCTGGACCAGGTCGCGGCCGTCGTGGCTGTTGGGCGAGAAGCCCGCGCCCTCCAGCACCTCGGCGACCTTGCGGCGGACGACGGGCACCCGGCGCACCGACTCGGTGTAGGCGGCGGACGAGAACAGGCCGAGGAAGCGGCGCTCCCCGACGACGTTGCCGTCGGCGTCGAACTTCTTCACGCCGACGTAGTCGAGGTAGCTGGGGCGGTGGACGGTCGCCCGGCTGTTGGCCTTGGTGAGGACGAGGAGCCGGTGTTCGCGGGCCTTGGCCCGGACGTCGGCGGGCAGCCGGTCGAAGGACGGGCTGACCGGGTGGGCCTCGTCGACGCTGTGGTGCGGGTCGGAGCGCAGGATGCCGAGGCCGGTACCGGGAACGGCGGCGAGGGCGTCGTCGTCCTTCAGCTCGTACTCGCGGTAGCCCAGGAAGGTGAAGTGGTCGGCCGCCAGCCAGCGCAGCAGCTCCCTCGCCTCGTCGACCTCTTCGTCACCGAGGTCGTCGAGCGGCTCGCCGGGCAGGTCGTCGGCGATGCGCAGCGCGGCCTCGCGCATCTTGCCCCAGTCCTCGACGGCCTCCCGCACGTCGGAGAGCACCCGCAGCAGGTCGGCGGCGATCTGCTGGAGGTCGGAGCGGTCGGTCTCGCGGTCGATCTCGACGTGGATCCAGGACTCGACGAGCGCGTCGTGCGGCAGCTCGGCCCCGGCGGCCCTGGACGCCTTGGCGGCCTTCCGGCCCTGCGGGGTCGTCGGGAGGCCGTTGCCCTCGGTGAGGACCTCGATGAGCTTGCCGGTGACGTCGCGGCGGACGACGACCTGCGGATGGATCACGACATGGATGCCGCGGCCCTGTCGGGACAGCTCGTTGGTGACGGAGTCGACGAGGAACGGCATGTCGTCGGTGACGACCTCGACGACGGAGTGGCTGCACGTCCAGCCGTTCTCCTCGACGGTCGGGGTGTGCACCCGGACGTTCGCCGTGCCCTGCGGACGGTTCTCCGCGAGCCGGAAGTGGGAGGAGGCGGCGCCGAAGACGTCGACGGGGTCGCGGCTGCCGATGTCCTCCGGGGCGGTGTGCAGGTAGTAGCGCTGGAGGTAGGCGAGGACGGTGTCCTGGCCGGGACGTTCCTGCTCGGTCCCTGCGGCTGCTACGCGCACCCGCGGGGCACCGCCCGGGCCACCGACACCACCGCCCGGGCTGTTGTCAGCTACCTTGGCGGCCCGTGCGAGCAGCTCGGCCTTGGCTTCGTCCAGCTTGGTCTGCATGTCCTCTGGCTCCTGTCGCGCGCCGTTGCGTGACGTAGGTGTAAACAGCGACGTACCGCCACGACACGGGGTTTCCGGTCAGGTTCGACGCTATGCCGCTTCGAGAGATTCCGGGGGCCATATGGGCCATTTTTGACGCTCGTCCCGGATGGAGAGGATCAGTCGCGGCCCGGGTGCTGTCGCACTCCGGGCGCAGGCCGGGGGCTTCGCTGCCCCCGAGGCGTATCGCGCTGATCACGGGGTCCAGGCTATCTCGACACCACCCATAACCGTCACGAGCCGCATGTGTACAAAAGACGGTCCGGAAGTTTGACACTCTGGACAGCGCGTCGGCCCGTGTTGCCGCACTCTGGTAATCGGAACAGGCCGACGAACCGTGGGAGCCCCGCCATGGCACCGAAGATCCTGATCGTCACCGGCGACGCAGCCGAGTCCCTGGAAGTCCTCTATCCCTATCAGCGGCTGCGCGAGGAGGGGTACGACGTCCACATCGCGGCTCCCGCCCGCAAGACCCTCCGCTTCGTGGTCCACGACTTCGAACCGGGCTTCGACACGTACACCGAGAAGCCCGGCTACACCTGGCCCGCCGACCTCGCCTTCTCCGAGGTCGCCCCGGAGGACTACGTCGCCGTGGTCGTGCCGGGCGGCCGCGCACCCGAGTACCTGCGCAACGACCCCGAGCTGCGCAAGATCCTCAAGGCGTTCTTCGACTCGGACCGGCCGGTCGCCCAGATCTGCCACGGCCCGCTGATGACGGCGGCGGTCGACGCGCTGACCGGTCGGCGCGTCACCGCGTATCCCGCGCTGGAGCCGGACATGCAGGCGGCGGGCGCCGCCTTCGAGGACCACGAGGCGGTCGTCGACGGCGTACTGGTCTCCTCCCGTGCCTGGCCGGACCACTCGGCGTGGATGCGCGAGTTCCTGAAGGTGCTCCGCGCGAAGGCCCCGGTGACCACCTGACGGCACCCGTGGGGCACCCCGGGCACCCGCGTCATTCGGCCATGCGCCTGGCCAGGTCCGTGGCCTCGGCCAGGCTGTCGACCACGGGCACCCCCGCCGCCTCCAGGCTGGACCTGCTGTGCGATCCCCCGGTGTAGAGAACGGCCCGCGCACCGACATGGGCCGCGGCCACGGCGTCGTCCACGGCGTCGCCGATGACCACGGTGCGCTCCGGGGAGACGCCGTCCAGCGCGGCGATGTGCCGTTCCATGTGCCGCGCCTTGCTGCCGCCGGACGGGCCGGTGCGCCCGTCGACCCGCAGGAAGTGCCGTTCGATGCCGTACCCCCGCACCACGGGGACCAGCTGGTCATGGCCGTACATGCTCAACAGCGACTGGCTCCCGCCGGCCAGTCGCCACCGCGAGAGCAGGTCCGCGGCGCCTTCGGTGAGTCCGCAGGCGGCGCGCCGCTCGGTGTAGTGCCGGTGGAAGACCGTGTCCATCCGCTCCCATTCGGCGTCCGTGGGCAGCCTGCCCATCAGCCGCTCGTAGAAGCGGGGTATCGGGACGCAGTACGTCTCGCGGTACTGGTCCAGCGTGATCGGCTCCAGGCCCACCTCGCCGAAGGCGGCGTTCGTCGCGCCGATCACCGCTGCGTTGTCGTCGAGCAGAGTGCCGTTCCAGTCCCAGACCAGATGCGTGCGGTGCTTCCCGTGCGTCCCCATGACGGAGAAATGTACCGCTCCGGGCTCCGAGGGAGGTACGGGTCGTCCCCGGAGCTCCGCTCAGGCCTCAGAGCCTGTCGGGTGACCTCTGACCGGGCGGTCACGTCCTGGCACGCACGCTTCCGGCGTTGCCGAAAGGACCGAGCAGCTCCGCCACCGGGCCCTCCCGGCGCCTGGGAACCGCACGCGCCATGCCGCGTCCGCCTTCCGGTCGAAGGTCACCCGACAAGGCTCTCAGCCGATCAGGTTCGGGATCTCCTGGATACCGAACCACAGCAGTTCGTGGTCCTCGGCACCGTCCACGGTGAACTGGGCGTCGTCGTCACCGTGGTCCGCCGCGCCCAGCGCCGCCGCCGCCGCGCTGACGTCCTTCTCCGCGTCGTCCGCGTCGACGTGCACCGAGGCGGCCTCGGCCAGGGCAACGGAGGACGCGATCCGCACCTCCCCGAGCGACGAGGCGTCGAGGCTGCGGTCCGGGTCGGCCACGGCCGCACCGTCCGGTACGTCGACGGCGACGACGACCCGCCGCCGGACGACCCCGGGGTCCCCGGCGATCAGCCGCAGCGAGGCGGCGGCGGCCCGGTTGAGCGCCGCGTACTCCAGTTCCTCGATGTCGTCGGAGACGTACCACTCGCGCAGCCCGGGCGTCACCGCGTAGGCGGTCAGCGGGCCGGGGCCGATCTCGCCCGCCCGATGCGCCGCTGCGAGACCGGAGAGGGTCAGAGGGACGTACACGCGCATGGCTTGCCGCTTTCGTAGTCGGAAACGCCCTCAGGATACGTGCGACGTCCCCCTTTGGGGCTACGCGCACCCGGCCCGGCCCGTCCACCCGGCGACCGCCTCTCACCCTGCCCGCGCCCGCCGTGCCCTCCGCGGCGCACCACCCCTGTCACCCGGATAGGTGATTCACCCCGCCCCTCTCCGGGGGCACACCGGTGCTTGCGAGCGCCTTCCTGCCGCCGTAGAAGATCCCCACCAGAAGTTACTGCCCGGTATCGAGCCGGGCCTCGGAAGCACGGGGGCGATGCGCGATGAGCACGAACAGGACCCGACCCGTCGGACGGCACGACCGCGGCAGGCCCGAGACCGTCCCGCCGCAGCGCACGAGGGGGCCCCGACGCGTCCGCCCCCATCAGTGGTTCGCCGAACGTCTGCTTGCCGTTCTCAGCGGCCAGCGCCCGGTGCACTGGATGCTCGGGCACACCATCGGCGACGCGTACGACCAACTCGCCGAACTGGCACCGCGCACCCCGCTCAGGGGCCGCGGGGCCCGCCCGGTGATCCGCATGTGCCACGGCGCCCAGCCCGTCCCGGGCGTGGTGGAGGCGTGCGCGAGCATCGCGGCGGGCGAACAGGTGCGGGCCATCGCCTTCCGTCTGGAACAGGGCAGGGACCTGCGCTGGCGCTGCGCGGCGGTGGAACTGGGCGACGAGAGGCTGCACGCGACCGCGCCCCGATGAACACCCCGCGCCGTCCGGGACGGAACGCCTGAGCCCGAAACCGGAGGAGGCCCGACACGGTCCGACGCGGTCCGACGGAAAGGCTGGGACGAGCCGGACCGCGCCCGGAAGGAGCGCGGGGCGGAGCAAGGAGGGCGGGGTGGAGAGGGGAGGAGAGCGGAGAACGAGAAGCGGGGCGGAGAACGACAACGGGCCGGGGCCGGGCACCCACGAAGGGTGCCCGGCCCCGGCCACAGCCCCGCCTGTGCCGGCGGCGCGGCGATGCCGCCGACGCCGACGCAGCGGCGTGCCGCTACTTCTTCCGGCGGCGCCCGCCGCCACCGCTCTTCTGCGCCTTGCGCCGCTCCGCCCGGGTCATCCCGCCGGAGCCGGACGCCGCGGCACCTTCGTCGCTGGAGAAGTCGCCCTCGACGACCCCGCCCTCGCCGTCCACCGTGGGAGCGGAGAAGTGCAGCCGGTCCGGACGCTGCGGGGCGTCGAGCCCCTTGGCCCGGATCTCCGGCCGCGCCGCCGGGACGAGGTCCTCCTTGGCGAGCGAGGTCCGCTCGGCCTCGTCCTGCACCGGAACCTCCTCGACCTGCTGCTCGACCTGGACCTCCAGGTTGAACAGGTAGCCGACGGACTCCTCCTTGATGCCCTCCATCATGGCGTTGAACATGTCGAAGCCCTCGCGCTGGTACTCCACCAGCGGGTCCTTCTGCGCCATGGCCCGCAGGCCGATGCCCTCCTGGAGGTAGTCCATCTCGTAGAGGTGCTCACGCCACTTGCGGTCCAGGACGGACAGCACCACACGCCGCTCCAGCTCACGCATGATGTCCGAGCCGAGCTGCGTCTCGCGCGCCTCGTACTGCTCGTGGATGTCGTCCTTGATGGACTCACCGATGAACTCGGCGGTGATCCCGGCCCGGTCGCCGGCCGCCTCCTCCAGGTCCTCGACGGTGACCTTCACCGGGTAGAGCTGCTTGAAGGCGCCCCACAGCCGGTCCAGGTCCCACTCCTCGGCGAAGCCCTCGGCGGTCTCCTGGCGGATGTAGTCGTCGATCGTGTCGTCCATGAAGTGGCGGATCTGCTCCTGGAGGTCCTCGCCCTCCAGCACCCGGCGGCGCTCGCCGTAGATGACCTCGCGCTGCCGGTTGAGCACCTCGTCGTACTTCAGGACGTTCTTCCGCGTCTCGAAGTTCTGCTGCTCGACCTGCGACTGGGCCGACGCGATCGCCCGCGTCACCATCTTGTTCTCGATCGGCACGTCGTCCGGCACGTTGGCCATCGACATGACCCGCTCGACCATCTGCGCCTTGAACAGCCGCATCAGGTCGTCGCCGAGCGACAGGTAGAAACGGGACTCGCCCGGGTCGCCCTGACGTCCGGAACGGCCGCGCAGCTGGTTGTCGATACGCCGCGACTCGTGCCGCTCGGTGCCCAGGACGTAGAGCCCGCCGAGCTCCTTGACCTCCTCGAACTCCGCCTTCACGGCCTGCTCGGCCTTCTCCAGCGCGGCGGGCAGCGCTGCCGCCCACTCCTCGACGTGCTCGACCGGGTCGAGACCACGCTGGCGCAGCTCGGCCTCGGCGAGGTCGTCGGGGTTGCCGCCGAGCTTGATGTCGGTGCCTCGTCCGGCCATGTTCGTCGCGACCGTGACGGAGCCCTTGCGGCCGGCCTGGGCGACGATCGTCGCCTCGCGGTCGTGCTGCTTGGCGTTGAGGACCTCGTGCTGGACACCGCGCTTGGAGAGCTGCTGCGAGAGGTACTCGGACTTCTCGACCGAGGTGGTGCCGACCAGGATCGGCTGGCCCTTCTCGTGCTTCTCGACGATGTCGTCGACGACCGCGGCGAACTTCGCGACCTCGGTCCGGTAGATCAGGTCCGACTGGTCGGCGCGGATCATCGGCCGGTTGGTCGGGATCGGGACCACGCCGAGCTTGTAGATCTGGTGGAACTCGGCGGCCTCGGTCATCGCCGTACCGGTCATGCCGGAGAGCTTGCCGTAGAGGCGGAAGAAGTTCTGCAGGGTGATCGTGGCGAGCGTCTGGTTCTCGTCCTTGATGTCCACCCCTTCCTTCGCCTCGATCGCCTGGTGCATGCCCTCGTTGTAGCGGCGACCGGCGAGGATACGGCCGGTGTGCTCGTCGACGATCATGACTTCGCCGTCGATGACGACGTAGTCCTTGTCCTTCTTGAAGAGTTCCTTGGCCTTGATGGCGTTGTTGAGGTACCCGACGAGCGGGGTGTTCACCGACTCGTAGAGGTTCTCGATGCCGAGCCAGTCCTCGACCTTCGCGACGCCGGACTCGTGGATGGCGACGGTCCGCTTCTTCTCGTCGACCTCGTAGTCGCCGGTCTCCTCGATGCCCTTGAGCGGGTTGCCCGCCTCGCCCTTGGTCAGACGCGTGACCAGCTTGGCGAAGTCGCCGTACCACTTGGTGGCCTGGTCGGCGGGGCCGGAGATGATCAGCGGCGTACGGGCCTCGTCGACGAGGATCGAGTCGACCTCGTCGACCACGGCGAAGTTGTGGCCGCGCTGGACGAGCTCGTCCGCCGACCACGCCATGTTGTCGCGGAGGTAGTCGAAGCCGAACTCGTTGTTCGTGCCGTACGTGATGTCGCAGGCGTACTGCTCACGGCGCTGGGCCGGCGTCATGTTGGCGATGATGCAGCCGACGGACAGGCCCAGGAACTTGTGGACCCGGCCCATCAGCTCGGAGTCTCGCTCGGCCAGGTAGTCGTTGACCGTGATCAGGTGCACGCCCTTGCCGGACAGCGCGTTGAGGTACGTCGGCAGGGTGCCGACCAGGGTCTTGCCCTCGCCGGTCTTCATCTCGGCGACGTAACCGAGGTGCAGGGCTGCGCCGCCCATGAGCTGGACGTCGTAGTGGCGCTGTCCGAGGACGCGCTTGGCCGCCTCACGGACGGTCGCGAATGCTTCGGGAAGCAGGTCGTCCAGGCTCTCGCCGTCCGCGTACCGTTCCTTGTACTCGTCGGTGAGCGCCCGCAGCTCGGCGTCGGAGAGGTTGATGAAGTCCTCTTCGATGGAGCTGACCTGGTCCGCGATGCGGTGCAGTTTGCGCAGGATCTTGCCTTCGCCTGCACGCATGAGCTTGTTGAAGACGGACACTGAGGCTGGTCTCCTTGCCGGTCGGGCCTGGCACTGGGTCGTGTGATGGACGCTGGCGCGGGCACGGCAGGCGGGCCCCACCGCAACGGCCATCGTAAGCGAGGACCCCGCCGCGCCGGGAGGGCTGCCGCCGCGTCGACCGCTCCGTCCCCTCCGAGTCAACGGACGGAGGGCTCCGAAGGTGCCGGGAAGTCCGAAAAGTGTTCGCTTCCCGGGCACCGCCTCACCAGAATCCGTTCATGGAACCGATCACGCTCACCACCGGGCGTCTGCTGCTGCGCCCCTTCACCGATGCCGACGCGGACGGGATCCACGCGGCCTGTCAGGATCCGGCCATCCAACGCTGGACGGTCGTGCCCTCCCCGTACCGGCGCGTCGACGCGGAGCACTTCGCCCACGAGATCTGCCCGGACGGCTGGCGGGACGACTCCATGTACAACTTCGCGGTGGTGCTGCGCGACGGCGGAGCCCTGGCGGGCGCCCTCGGTCTCACCCGCCGCAACCTCCCGGACACGTTCGAGGTGGGGTTCTGGACCGCCGAGGAGCACCGGGGCCGCGGCCACGCGACGGAGGCGGTCCTGTCCGCCGCCCGCTGGGCCTTCGCCTCGCTCGGCTGCGACCGGCTGGAATGGCGGGCCGAGGTCGGCAACACCGCCTCGCGCGCCGTGGCGCTGAGGGCCGGCTTCCGGATGGAGGGCGAACAGCGGTCGGGGCTGCTCAACAAGGGGGTGCGGCGCGACGCCTGGGTCGGTGCGCTGCTCCCGTCCGATCTCGGGCTGCCGAGCGGCCGGGCCTACCTGCCCGCGGCCGACCGGCCCACCGGTCCCCCGTCGGACCGGGCCGTCCCCGGGACAGCGCGATGAAGGTCCCCAGTACGACCGCGCCGCCCGTCCTCTCCGCGCTCCCGGCGGGCGGCCGACGGATTCCGCGGTCCGCTGTCAGTGCCTGCGTCTAAGGTGCCGGGCATGACGTCTGTGCCGCCTCCCGCCGTCGAACTCTCCGCCGACCGGGCCCGCAGGATCGCCCTGCGGGCCCAGGGCTTCCTGGGGGCCCCGAACCGCCGGGCCGGGGTCCCCGGGGTGCTGCGGCATCTCGGCGCCGTCCAGCTCGACACGATCTCGGTGCTCGCACGTTCGCACGAACTGATTCCCTACGCGCGTCTCGGCGCGGTCGGCCGGCGCACGATCGAGGAGGCGTACTGGTCGGGCGGCCGCACCTTCGAGTACTGGTCGCACGCGGCCTGCATCCTGCCGGTCGAGGAGTGGCCGCACTTCGCGTTCCGCCGCCGCGCGTACCGCAACCGCCCGCACTGGCACCACGACCTGCCGGACGGCGCCTACGAGACGGTGATCAAGCAGTTGCGCGCCGAGGGCCCCCTGACGGCGACGGAGCTGGGCGGCGCGAAGAACGGCGGCGAGTGGTGGGACTGGTCGGCGTCGAAGGTCGCCGTGGAGCGCGCCCTGATGTACGGCGAGGTGGTGTGCACCGAACGCCGCGGCTGGAAACGGGTGTACGACCTCGCCGAGCGGGCCCTGCCCGACGCCGTGCTGCACGACGATCTCGACGACACGGAGTGCCTGCGCCGGCTCGTGGCGCTCGCGGGGCAGTCCCTGGGCATCGGAACCCGCGCCGACATCGCGGACTACCACCGGCTCAAGGGCGAGCAGTTCGACGCGGTGGTGGCGGACTCCGGCCTGGTGCCGGTGACGGTTCGGGGCTGGGCGAAGCCCGCCTGGGCGGATCCGGCGGCGCTGGCCTCGGAGCCGCGCGGGCGGCATCGCACGACCTTGCTGTCGCCGTTCGACTCCCTGATCTGGGAGCGGGCGCGCACCGAGCGGATCTTCGGCTTCACACACCGCTTGGAGGCCTACGTCCCCAGGCCCAAGCGGATACACGGGTACTTCGCCATGCCCCTGCTGGCCGCAGGACGACTGCGGGGTCGCGTCGACCCGGCCCGCGAGGGCAGCACGCTGGTCGCCCGCCAGGTGTCCCTGGAGGGCCGCGGAGCGGTGGAGCCGATGGCCGCGGCCCTGGTGGAGGCCGCGTCCTGGGTCGGCTGCACGCATGTCCGGCTGGAGCGGGTGGACGCACCGGAACTGCGCGGGCCGCTCGCTCAGGAACTCGCCCGCGCCCTGGCGTGAACCCTCGTCCCGGCACGAGCCCTCGTCCCGGCATGGGTCCACATCCCGGCATGGGTCCACATCCTCATGCGAGCCCGTGTCCCGTACACCGCACCCGCCGGTGTCCGGACCGGTTTCCTCACCCCGCCCGCGGGCCAATCACCTGATCTCCAGGATCTTCTCCCGCATGGCATAGACCACGGCCTCCATCCTGGAGTGCAGTTGCAGCTTCTCCAGAATGTTGCGGACGTGGTTCTTCACGGTGTTCTCGGAAATGAACAGTTCCTTCGCGATATCGCGATTGTTCATACCCGTCGCCACGAGTTTCAGGACTTCGAGTTCCCGGTCGGTGAGCCGCGGGGCCGGCACGAGCCGACGCTCGTCGGTCCGCTGGATCATCGATTTGAACTCGGTGAGCAGTTTGGAAGCCATGGAAGGGCTGATCTGGGACTGCCCGTCGGCGACCGCGCGAATCGCCGTGGCCACCTCGTCCGTGGAGATCTCCTTGAGGAGGTAGCCGGTGGCGCCCGCCTTGATCGCGTCGTAGAGGTCGGCCTCCTCGTCACTGATCGTCAGCATGATGATCTTCGCACTGGGGGCCACCTCCTTGATCGACGTACAGGCCTCGATACCGCCGCGCCGGGGCATCCGCACGTCCATCAGAACGATGTCGGGCAGCAGGTCGGCCGCCTTGTCGACGGCCTCCGCGCCGTCACCCGCCTCGCCGACGACCTCGATGTCCTCCTCCTGGGCGAGGACGATCTCCAGACCTCGGCGGAAGAGCGCGTGGTCGTCCACGACGAGGACCCGGATCGGTTCCTTGCGGAAACCGCCGTCCGCGTCCGCACCGGCGCGATCGTCGGTGTGATGCGCGTCGCGACGGTTCGCGTCGCGGTGGTTCGCGTCGCGCACGGGCCCGAAGGTGTCCGCCATCGTTTCTCCCCCTGAAGGCCACGGCCTGAAGTTCGCAAACGGTCCGCCAACGGCAGTCCACAGAACACCGGTTGGCTTGGGACGACATGATTTCATGCCCGGGCGCCGGAGCGGTGATCCCGCTCTCCGCACACGCGTGCCCCCGGTAGCACACAGACGCTCCGGGGGCACCGCGGAAGGGGTGCGTCAGCCGCCGAGCGCGCCGCCCGCACCGCTCGCGCCATCGGCGGCCAGCGGGTCGGTCCTCAGGTGGATGACACCGTAGTCGTAAGCATGCCGTCGGTAGACGACACTGGGTTCCTTCGTCTCGGAGTCGACGAACAGGTAGAAGTCGTGCCCGACCAACTCCATCTCGTAGAGCGCCTGGTCGAGCGACATCGGTGCGGCGACGTGCGTCTTCTCGCGCATCACCAGCGGCCCCTCGCCCTGCACCTCCAGCGAGCCGAACCTGGTGGTCGGTACGGCCTGGTCCTCTTCGCCCGGGACCAGTTCCCCCTCACCGTTGAACGACGCCGCGCCCGGAACGATCTCGCCCACCTCGGCGGCGGGGATCCGGCCGTTGCCGCGGCGGCTGTAGCGCTTGTCGTGCTGCTTGCGCAGCCGCGCCTCCAGCTTGCCGGTGGCCAGGTCCAGCGCCGCGTACGGATCGCCCGCCGCCGCCTCGGCCCGGATGACCGGCCCACGCGAACGGAGCGTGATCTCCACCCGGTCGGAACGGTCGGCCTGACGGGGATTCAGCTCCTTGGACACCTCGACGTCGAGGCTGATCACCTTGCCGTCGAACTTCTGGATCTTGTCCAGCTTCAGCTTCTCGGCCACGTGCTTGCGGAACCGCTCGGGCACCTCGGTCTTGCGGCCCTTGACGACGATGTCCACGCAGAACTCCGTTCCCGGATCGCTCCGCTCGGTGGCGGAGCATCTCCCTTTTGCACCAGGCCCCGGTGACGACCGGAGCCGCGGACTCGGTGACTGCCACCTCCTGCTCCCCCGCCGGTGGGATCTCGACCCCGCCGGCATTCCTGCTTACGAACTGTCGGTGAGCTACCTGCCCGAAACCTGGTGGTGCATTCATTGAGGTCCGGCATTCGCCATTCCT
Organism: Streptomyces sp. NPDC014734; assembly: GCF_043083325.1. NCBI lineage: Bacteria > Bacillati > Actinomycetota > Actinomycetes > Kitasatosporales > Streptomycetaceae > Streptomyces > Streptomyces sp. NPDC014734. The sequence goes on from NZ_JBIBYN010000014.1 coordinate 199,272, forward strand.
CACACAACCGAACATAGCCTGCCCGGCCGGATCTCGGCACCCGCTACTCGCACGTACCTCCGTTCAGGTCTTTTTGCTCACTCACTACCAGCAACGATGCACGTTCACGATCAGTTCCGGTTTATTTCGAAGGCCGAGGGAGAGACCGCGACAACGGCCGCCCGTCCCCCGCCGTGCGAAGCCGTCCCGCGCCCCCGGGCACCGCCCATCGCCGCGCCGGTCGCCCGGGCGGCCTCGGCCAGCGAGGCACCGGTCGTCAGCAGATCGTCCACCAGCACCACCCGCCCGGCGGCCAGGAGCCGCTCGCCCCCTGCCACGACCTCCAGGGCGCCCGCGAGATTCTCCTGCCGCTGCCGGGCTCCCAGCCCCACCTGGTCGACGACCGCGCGACGCTGCCGAAGCACCGGCACCACCCGGGCCGCCACACCCCCGCGCCGCAACTCACCGGCGGCGGCCAGCGCCATCCGCCGCATCGGATCGTGTCCCCGCGCCGCCACGGCCCGACGCGCCGACGGCACGGGCACCAGCAGCACCGGCCCCGCCGCGCCCCGATGTCCGGCAGCGGCCCGAACTGCCCCGGCCAGCGCCTTTCCGAGCGCCCCGGTCAGCCCCAGCGCGCCCCTTTCCTTGTGGGCCAGGAGCACCGCGCGCACCGCGTTCGCGTACGCCGCGGCCGCGTACACCACCGGCAGGCCCGCGGGCTCCGGTACGGGCCTCACCCGACGCGGAACCCCGCCGTACAGATCCGCCCGGCAGTCCTCGCACAACTCCGCACGTGGCCTGCCACAACCACCGCAGAACACCGGCAGGACCAGTCCGGAGATCTCCCGCCACCATCCCCGCATGACTCCACTGTGCGCTTCGCGGGAAGACCCGGCCACCCCTGTGGAAAACGCGGAACGGTGGAAACAGCCGTGCGACCGACCGCTTTCCCCGGCGGGGCCGGCACCGGCCGTTCTCCCCGGCCGGGCCGGGCCGTCAGCCGGGGTAGACCAGCGCCGTGCCCTCCTTGACCACCGCCTGCCAGTTGTCCCCCGGGGAGAGTTTCACTATCCCGTCGCTCAGCGTCGCCGCCATCAGCGGCAACTGCTCGTCGTCCGCCGCCGCGATCGACAACACCTGGTTCAGCCCGGGCAGCGCCCCCGACGCGGGCGCCGAACCGTCCGTCTGCACATAGCGCACCTGCTGCACGCCGCCCTGCTCCCTGCCGACCACCACGAGGCGGCTCCGGCCCGACCACGACATCGCCGTGACATCCGTCAACTGCGGTGCGGCCTGGCGCAGATCCACCACCGAGACCTGCTGCTCCTCGCCCTCTCCGTGCCGCTCGACGCGGCCGATCCTCAGGGTCGTGTGGCCGTCCTGAGTCACCAGGAGCGCGATGCGCACACCGTCCGCGGACATCCGCAGGGCCTCGATCCGGCCGTCGCCGAGACCCGGCACCTCGACCTCCTGCGGCTTCCCGGTGCCTCCCACCAGGCGCAGCAGCCTCGGTCCGCCCCGATCCCGGTCGGCCACCCAGAGATCGCCCCGGCCGTCCCAGCTCGGCGCCGACAGACGGTCCTGTTCCTTCTTGCCCCTGCTGATCACCAGGGCCGCCGAAAGCTCGTTGTCCGAGACGATGGACGACGTGTAGAGGGAGGTCTTGTCGTACGAGACCGCCGCCGCCCACTGTTCGTCGCGGGCCACGGCTATCTCGCCCGCCCGCAGCGCGGAGCCGAACGGACCGGACACCGGTTCGGGAGTCCCGCCGCCCCTCGTGCTGCCGGGAATCCGCTCCATGTGCCCCTTGGCGTCGACGAAGTACTGGCTGTCCAACCCGCTCGACGAACCGTCCGACGCGAACTCCTCGGCCTCGTTCGCCGCAAGCACACACAGCTTGGAGTCGTCGGAACGCTGCAAGTGGACCTCTTCGATCCGCGCGGACGTCAGATCCCGCACGGTGTAGAGGATCTGTGCGGCCATCATGCGGCAGGTCCCCTGCCCGACATCGTCCGCCTTCTTGCCGAGGGGAACGCTCAGCACGTTGTTGTCGTCGGCCGGCAACGACGTGACCCCCTTCTTCAGCGCCGTGCCCGGGGGAAAACCGGAGCGGACCACCGGACGCAGCCAGTCGGTCGGGCCCGCCAGGAGACGGCGGACCGCCTGGGTCACGGTGTCCATCCGGGTCGCGGGGTCCGTCCGGCTGCGCAGATAGACGGGGTCGGCCACCAGTGTCGGCCGCTCCCCCGTCCGCCCGGTGGCGAAGTAGTACTTGTCGACCGAGCGGTAGAGCCGCCTGAAGTCAGACTGGCCCAGCAGCAGTCCGTCGGGCACCACGTCGATGCGCCACTCCTTGCCGTCCGGCCCGTCCTCCCTCACCAGGTGCAGCGTCTCGTTGTAGTCGATGGGGGCGAGCGGCTGATAGGCGCTCTGGCCGTCGACCGTCGCCACCTTCTCGCCGGTCAGGGTGTAGGCGAGCTCCGTGACGCCGGGATCGTTGTCGTTCAACGGGCGGTCGCTCCGATTGGGCGCCTCGGCGAGCACCGTCGTGAACGCACTCGGCCGCCAGGTGCCCCGCGCCCGCTGCGTCAGGTACTGGCGCGTCGTCTCGAACTTCGGGTCATCACTGGTCATGGACTCCAGGAAGCCGTCGACGATCTCGTTCGGGGTGGCGTTGGCACGCGGTGCCACGGCGTACACCTGCACCTGCGAATCACCGAGCGGCGGGCCGTCGACGGGCTTGACGTCCCCCGTCGTGGGCATGGAGCTGCACGCGGACAGCAGCACCACACCGGACCCGAACAGCGCCAACGCCCCCCGTACGCGTCCGTACCCGACCCTGTGACGGTCAGCGCCCACGATCCGTGTCCCCCCACTCCGGGTTCCGTGTCTCCGAGTCGATGCCGCCCCCGGGGCTCCCGCCCGGCCGGTCCTCGGCGGCGCGCGCCACCACCCGCGCACCGCTGCCGGGCAGGGCCGCCGGATGGACCGAGGCCGGCGCCGTCCGGGCGGTCGCGGCGGACACCGGCAGTGCGGGCCGGTCGCCGGCCCCGGGCTGGACCGGGACCGCCGCCAGCCGGTGTCCGTCCCCGGTACCGGCCGGCAGGGCCCTCCCGCGGTTCTCCCGGTTGCGCCGGGAATCCTCGGGTTCCAGCGGTATCGGCGAACCGCGCAGCGGCTCGTCCGCCGTACGCGGCAGAGTCAGCCGGAACTGCGACCCCCCGCCTGGTTCGCCCCACGCCTGCAGCCAGCCGCCGTGCAGCCTGGCGTCCTCCACGGCGATGGACAGCCCGAGCCCGGTGCCGCCGGTCGTCCGCGCCCGGGCCGGATCGGCACGCCAGAAGCGGTTGAACACGCGGGTGGCCTCGCCCGGCTTGAGCCCCACCCCGTAGTCCCGGACGGCAACGGCGACCGCACCACCGGCCACCCCCATCCGCACCACGACGTCCCGGCCCTCACCGTGCTCGACCGCGTTGACGACGAGGTTGCGCAGGACACGCTCCACCCGTCGCGCGTCGGCCTCCGCTATCACCGGCTGCCCGTCGCCGACCACTCTGATCCGGGTGCCCTTGCGTTCGGCCAGCGGTTCGGCCCCGCCGATCACCCGGTTCACGACCTGCCTCAGGTCTATCGGTTCGGCCTCCAGCGCCGCGGCGCCCGCGTCGAACCGGCTGATCTCCAGCAGGTCGGAGAGCAGCGACTCGAACCGGTCGAGCTGGTCCCCGAGCAGTTCCGCCGATCGCGCCGTCACCGGATCGAAGTCACTGCGTGCCTCGTGGATGACGTCGGCGGCCATCCGTACGGTGGTCAGCGGTGTCCGCAGCTCGTGGGACACGTCGGAGACGAACCGCCGCTGCATCCGGGACAGCTCCTCCAACTGCTGGATCTTCAGCTGCAGGTTCTGCGCCATCTTGTTGAAGGCTTCACCGAGCCGGGCGATGTCGTCCTCACCCGTGACCTTCATCCGTTCCTGGAGCCTGCCGGCGGAGAGCCGTTCGGCGATGCCCGCCGCCATCCGCACGGGCGTGACGACCTGCCGGACCACGAACCACGCGATGGCCCCGAGCAGCACGACGACGAACAGTCCCGCGGTCGCCAGCGTGCCCTTGACCAGGGTCAGCGACTTCTCCTCCTGCGTCAGCGGGAAAAGGTAGTAGAGCTGGTACGGGTTGTGATCGATGTCGTACAGCCGCTTGCCCACGACGAGTCCGGGCTCCGAATCCGGCCCGTTCGCGTACTTGATCTCGGAGTACGTCTGGAACGCCCCGGAGCCCTGGTTCACCTTGTCCCGCAGCCGCTGCGGGACGCTCGCCGCGTCCACACTGCCCGAGCCCCGCGGCGCACGGGTGCCGTCGTCCGCGCTGAGTGCCACCACGTTGAAGGCGTTCTTGCCACCACTGGCGAGCTGGTCGACGAGCTCGGTCCGCCAGGAGTTGTTGGCCGTCGTGCCGTCCGCGGTGTCGCCGCCCTGGCCTCCCCGGTTGAGCGGAGCGTTCGCCTTCTCCTGGGCTGCGGCGAAACCACCCGCGGCCTGTGTCTGGGCGGCCTTGCCCTTCGCGTCGAGCAGGCCGTTGCGCACCTGCCCGATCACGACCAGCCCCAGGAGCAGCACCACGGTGAGCGACATGAGCAGCGTGCCCGCGACGACCCGCAACTGAAGGTTGCGGCGCCACAGCCGCACGGCGGGCAGCAGCGGACGCCGTACCCAGCGCATCAGCAGCCGCGGCACGGGGCCGCCGGGCGCCCGGTCGTGGAACAGCCGGCCACCCTGCAGAAGCCGTCCGGCCCGGGACCCCCTGTGTCCGGAAGCGGCGGCCCGCTCCGCACGGGCTGCCGACGCCCCGGGCTGCGGAGCAGCGCCACCCTGGGACATGTCAGCTCGGTCCGGCCTTGTAACCGACCCCTCGGACCGTCACCACGATCTCGGGCCGTTCCGGATCCTTCTCGACCTTGGAGCGCAGGCGCTGCACGTGGACGTTCACCAGCCGGGTGTCGGCGGCGTGGCGGTACCCCCACACCTGCTCCAGCAGCACCTCACGGGTGAAGACCTGCCACGGCTTGCGCGCGAGCGCGACCAGCAGATCGAACTCCAGCGGTGTCAGCGCGATCGACTGGCCCTCCCGCTTCACGGAGTGACCGGCCACGTCGATGACCAGGTCCCCGATGGCGAGCTGCTCCGGTGCCGGTTCCTCGGACCTCCGCAGACGTGCCCTGATCCGGGCCACCAACTCCTTGGGTTTGAACGGTTTCACGATGTAGTCGTCGGCCCCGGACTCCAGACCCACCACCACATCGACCGTGTCGCTCTTGGCAGTGAGCATGACGATCGGCACACCCGACTCGGCCCTGATCAACCTGCAGACCTCGATGCCGTCCCTGCCGGGCAGCATCAGATCCAGCAGGACCAGGTCCGGCTTGGCCTCACGAAATGCGGCAAGTGCCTTGTCGCCGTCCGCTACGAACGACGGTTCGAACCCTTCACCACGCAGCACAATCCCGAGCATCTCGGCAAGTGCGGTGTCGTCGTCGACGACAAGGACGCGTCCCTTCATAATCGACATCATCCCATTAGCTAATCGTTACCTGTGATGATCTGGCACACAGCTCTGCCAGTCCGGTCCCGGTGACCGGGGAAACCGCGCCCTCTTCCGTGACGATCGCCGTGACCAACTCCGGCGGTGTGACGTCGAACGCGGGGTTGTACGCGGTGGTCCCGGCGGGTGCCACACGCACACCACCGGCTTCGTCCCCGCCGGCCCCGGCCCGCGGCGCTGTGAACTCGGTCACTTCGTCCCCTCTCCGCTGCTCCACGGTGATCGACGCACCGTCCGGGGTGTCCAGATCCACGGTCGTGGTGGGCGCCACCACGATGAACGGTACGTGGTGATACTTCGCGAGCACCGCCAACGGATAGCTCCCCACCTTGTTCGCCACCGAGCCGTCCGCGGCGATGCGGTCCGCCCCGATGAGCACGGCGTCCACCTTCCCCGCGGCGAACAGCGACCCCGCGGCGTTGTCCGTGAGCAGGCTGTACGGCATGCCGTTGCGTGCCGCCTCGTACGCGGTCAGCCGGGCGCCCTGCAGCAGCGGACGCGTCTCGTCCACCCAGAGCCGGCGCAGCCGCCCCTCCCGGTGCGCGGCGAGCGCCACGGCGAAGGCGGTGCCCTCGCCCCCCGAGACGAGCGCCCCGGTGTTGCAATGGGTCAGCAACTGATGCCCGCCGCCCGACAGCAGTTCGTCCAGCAGCACGAGCCCGTACCGTGCCATGCGCGCACTGGCCTCGGCATCCTCCCGGTGCAACGCCCTGGCCTCGGCGAGCGCCGCCCGGGCAGCCCGCCCGGAATCCGCGCCCTTCTCCATGACGGTCCGGTACACGCCCGCGACCCGTCGCACCCCGTACCCGAGGTTCACCGCGGTGGGCCGCGCCCCTTCAAGCAACCCCGCGGCAGCCGCCACGTCCTCTCCCCGGGCGGCCGCGAGCGCCACCCCGTAGCCCCCGGCGATCCCCAGCAACGGCGCGCCGCGCACCGCCAGCGAACGGATCGCCCGCACCAGCGCGGGGACGTCGGTGCACACCAGCTCGACCTCCTCGGCCGGAAGCCGCGTCTGGTCGAGAAGCACCAGCACGGGGCCTTCCGGCGGCTCGGCCCAGCGAAGTACGGAAAGCGCGGGAGGCTCCGTGCCCACCGGCGGTTGCGCGTCCTGATCAGCCATCCGCCCAGTCTGCCCGGTGAGCCACCCGCAAATGAAGCCACCGAGGAGATACGGCGCCAGGCCCGGACCGGAGCTGCGCGTGGCACGATGGCTGCCAACCTGCCGTGCCGATGAGCGGACAGCACCGTTAAGGAGCGAGAATGAACGACACTCCGGGCTGGGCCTCGCCCGGATCTGCCCCCTCCGAGGGCCAGGGGGCCGACGTTCCCCGGCCTTCCCGGCCCGTCGACGGCAGCGGCCCGGCAGGAAACTGGTCCCCCACGCAGCCCCCGGCCGGGCAGTGGTCGCAGCCGGGCCCTCCCGGCACAGGTCCCGGAGTGCCGGGACCTGCTCCCGGCTGGGGCGGCGGGCCCCAGGGGCCCGGCTGGGGACAGCCGCCCCTCGCGGCCAAGCCCGGCGTCATCCCGCTCCGCCCACTCGGTGTCGGCGAGATCCTCGACGGCGCGGTATCCACGATGCGTGCCCACTGGCGCACCGTGCTCGGCATCACGTTGACCGTGTCCGTGGTCGCCCAGCTCGCCACGATTCTCATGCAGCGCTACCTGCTGCCCGCCCCGCCCACGATCGATCCGAACGCGACCGGCTCGGAAGCACTCCGGCAGAGCGCCGACTCCGCCCAGTCCTCTTTGGTCAACAGCATTCCGTCCGCGCTCGTCACGCTGATAGCCACACTCCTCACGACATCCGTACTGACCGTGGTGATCAGTCGCTCGGTGCTGGGCCGTTCGGTGACCCTCTCCGAAGCATGGTCCGAGGCCCGGCCCCGGATCGTTCAGTTGCTCGGCCTGACACTGCTGCTGACCCTGATGAGCGCCGCGATCATGGCCGTCGGACTGCTGCCCGGCCTGCTGATCGGTTCCACGGCCGGTGCCGGGCTCATCGTGGTCGGCTTCGTGGCCGCGGCCGTCGTCGTCCTCTGGCTGATGGTCCGCTTCTGCCTCGCCTCCCCGGCGCTCATGCTGGAACGCCAATCGATCACAGCCTCCATGCGCCGCTCCGCGAAGCTGGTAAGGAACGCCTGGTGGCGGACCTTCGGCATCCTGGCCCTCACCTGGTTGCTGACCCTCATCGTGGCCACGATCATCGCCATCCCGTTCACCGTCATCGCGATGGTCGTGGACGGAAATGGGGCCGACTCGCTCCTGATGGACGGCTCCGCGCACTTCGGCTGGTCGTTCCTGATCATCTCCGGTATCGGTCAGATCATCACGGCGACGATCACCTACCCGCTCTCCGCCGGTGTGATGGCGTTGCTCTACATCGATCAGCGCATCCGCCGCGAGGCCCTCGACCTCGAACTCGCCCGGGCAGCGGGCCTGCCCGGCTACGACAACGGGAGCTGATGCCGTGTCGGGGGTGGGGGCATCAACAACACGACTGCTGATCCGTGCGAGCGGCGACGTGCCCGTGGACACTCCGCGGGCACCTGCCCGCGAGGCCGCCGAGCGCGAATTGTCCAAGCCGATGTACCACGAGAACGATCCCGGCCTTCTCCAGCGCGGCCTCGACCAGCTCTGGGACTGGATCGGCGGCCTCCTGAACGCGGCCTCCGGTGCGGCACCGGGCGGCCCGGTCGGCCTTGTCGTGCTCGTGCTGGTCGCCGTCGGGCTGGTGGCCGCGCTCTGGTGGCGGCTCGGCACTCCGCACCGCGTCGTACGCACCCCCGACACCCTCTTCGACGACAGCCCCCGCACCGCTGCCGAGCATCGGGCCGCCGCCGAGACCCACGCCGCCGCCGACCGCTGGAACGAAGCGGTCCAGGAGCGCATGCGCGCCATCGTCCGCTCGCTGGAGGAACGCGCCCTGCTCGACCCCCGTCCCGGACGCACGGCCGACGAGGCCGCCGCCGAGGCCGCCCGTCCACTGCCCTCGCACGCCACGCGCCTCCGCGCCGCCGCCCGGGCGTTCGACGACGTCACATACGGCGGACGCACCACGGACCAGCAGGCATATCTGACCGTGCGGGCCCTGGACCTCGACGTCGAAGCCACGAAGCCGCTCCTGACGGCTGCCCGGGGAGCGGCCGGATGACCGAGGCCACCGCTGTCCCCACCACCTCGGCTTCCACCACCCCACGCCAGGTCTGGTCCCGCGCCCGCGGTCTGCTGCTCGCCCTTCTCGTACTCGTCGGCGCGGGCATCGCCCTGGCCACTGTGCGCTCCGGCGACCAGCACGGCCGCCTCGATCCGCGTTCCGCCGACCGCAACGGCAGTCGGGCGGTCGCCGAGCTCCTCAAGGAACGGGGCGTCTCCGTCCGTGTCGTCACCACCCTCGACGCCGCCACGAACCGGGGCGGTCCCGACACCACCTTGCTCGTCACCTCTCCCGACCTGCTGACCTCCCGGCAGCAGGACGAACTCCGGGTCCGCACCGCGCACTCGGCCGGTCGCACCGTCCTTCTCGCGCCGGGCCCGACCTCTGTCGGCACACTGCTCCCCGGCGTCCGCGCAGAACCCGCCGGACCGGCGTCGGTCCGTGCTCCCGGGTGCACCCTGCCGACCGCCCGCGGCGCCGGTCCCGTCGAAACGGGCGGCTACCGCTATACGGCGTCCGCCCCCGCCACCGCCTCTTGTTTCCCGAGCGACGGGAGCCCCACCCTCCTTCTGTTCGAACAAGGCGCCGGGGACACGGTTCTCCTCGGTTCGTCCGACCTCCTTCAGAACGCCCGACTCGGCAACCAGGGCAACGCCTCCCTCGCCCTGCAACTCCTCGGTTCCCGCCCTCATCTGGTCTGGTACCTCCCCTCACTTGCCGATAGCGGTACTGCTTCCGGAAACGGCGTGGACGACGACGGCCGAGGCGATCGCGGCTTCACCGACCTGATCCCCAAGGGCTGGCTGTGGGGCACTCTGCAACTCGCGTGCGCCGCCGCGCTGGCCGCCCTATGGCGCGCCCGCCGTCTGGGCCCTCTGGTGACCGAACGGCTCCCGGTCGCCGTCCGAGCCTCCGAGTCCGCCGAGGGCCGGGCTCGCCTCTACCGCAAGGCGAATGCCCGCGGCCGTGCCGCCGACTCGCTGCGCTCCGCCTCTCGTCGCCGTCTCGCCTCCCTCGTCGGTGTTTCCTCCGGAGATGCTCACTCCGCCGCTGCGCTGGTCCCCGCCGTCTCCGCCCGTCTCGGTGGCACCGACGGCGAACTGCACGCCCTTCTCTTCGGCTCCGCTCCGTCCGACGACGCCGCTCTCGTACAACTGGCAGATCAACTCGACACCCTCGAAAGAGAGGTACGCACTTCATGAGCGCCTCGCCCCCAGCGTCCGCCGGGACCACCGAACCCCTCGCGGACGGCGACACGGCCCGCGCGTCCCTGGAAGCACTGCGCTCCGAGATCGCCAAGGCCGTGGTCGGCCAGGACCCGGCAGTCACCGGACTCGTCGTCGCCCTGCTGTGCCGAGGTCATGTGCTCCTCGAAGGCGTTCCCGGCGTGGCCAAGACCCTCTTGGTCCGGGCTCTTGCCGCCTCGCTCGAACTCGACACCAAACGCGTCCAGTTCACTCCGGATCTGATGCCCAGCGACGTCACCGGCTCGTTGGTCTACGACGCCCGCACTGCCGAGTTCTCCTTCCAGCCGGGCCCCGTCTTCACCAATCTCCTCCTTGCCGACGAGATCAACCGCACACCGCCCAAGACGCAGTCCTCCCTCCTGGAAGCGATGGAGGAAGGCCAGGTAACCGTCGACGGCATTCCCCGCTCCCTGCCCGACCCCTTCCTTGTCGCGGCCACGCAGAACCCCGTCGAGTACGAGGGCACCTACCCCCTCCCCGAGGCACAGCTGGACCGCTTCCTCCTGAAGCTGACCGTGCCCTTGCCGTCCCGTGACGACGAGATCAGCGTTCTCACCCGCCATTCCCAGGGCTTCGATCCGCGCGATCTCACATCAGCGGGCATACGCCCCGTCGCCGGACCGGCCGACCTGGAAGCCGCTCGTGACGCAGTCGCCCGGACCAAGGTCTCTGCCGAGATAGCCGGCTATGTCGTCGATATCTGTCGTGCCACGCGCGAGTCCCCCTCGCTCTCCCTCGGTGTTTCCCCCCGAGGCGCCACCGCTCTGCTGTCGACCGCTCGTGCCTGGGCTTGGCTCACCGGCCGCGACTACGTCATTCCGGATGACGTGAAGGCCCTCGCACTCCCCACACTCCGTCACCGCATCCACCTGCGGCCCGAGGCCGAAATGGAAGGAGTCACGCCCGACTCCGTCATCACTTCGGTCCTCGCGCACGTCCCCGTACCCCGATGAGGCGCTGACCATGGCCCTTACCGGACGTACCGCCCTCCTGGCCGCTCTGGGGTCACTCCCCGTAGGCATCCTGGCGCCCAGCTGGACGGGCATGCTCGCGGTCAACGCACCGCTTTCCCTAGCTATTCTGTGCGACTACGCCCTGGCCGCACCAGTGCGAACGCTTCAGTTCACCCGATCTGGTGATACAACCGTTCGACTGGGCCAGACCGCTGAGGTACAACTCACCGTAACCAATCCTTCCCGTCGACGGCTTCGGGCGCATCTGCGTGATGCCTGGCCGCCCAGCAGCTGGCCCACCGGGAAGGACCGGACCGCTTCCCGACACGCCGTGACGGTCCCGGCGGGAGAACGCCGTCGGCTGACCACGTTCCTGCGACCGACGCGCCGCGGCGACCGTCGGGCCGCCCGGGTCACCGTCCGCTCGTTCGGGCCTCTGGGGCTCGCGGCCCGCCAGGGCAGCCACGTCGTCCCCTGGACGGTACGTGTCCTGCCGCCTTTCACCAGTCGCAAGCACCTGCCGTCACGCCTTGCCCGGCTTCGCGAACTCGACGGCCGCACCAGTGCGCTCACCCGTGGTGAAGGCACGGAGTTCGACAGCCTGCGTGACTACGTTCCCGGCGACGACACCCGCTCCATCGACTGGCGGGCGACGGCACGTCAGTCCGCCGTCGCCGTGCGCACATGGCGGCCCGAGCGTGATCGCCACATCCTTGTCGTCCTGGACACCGGCCGCACCTCGGCAGGCCGTGTCGGGGACGTACCCCGCCTCGACGCGGCGCTGGACGCGACGTTGCTTCTCACTGCCCTCGCCACCCGTGCGGGTGACCGTGTGGACCTGCTCGCCTACGACCGCGGGCTCCGGGCCCGTGTCCAGGGCAGGTCCACCGGAGAGGCTCTCGCGGCCATGGTGAACGCGCTGGCACCGATCGAACCGGCACTGGTGGAAACGGATGCCCGGGGTCTCTGTGCCGCCGCCCTTGCCCATGCGCCTCGCGGCTCCTTGATCGTGCTCCTCACGGGCCTGGACGCGACGCCCGTGGAGGAAGGACTGCTGCCGGTCCTGCCTCGACTGACGCAGCGCCACACCGTCCTGGTGGCCTCGGTGGCCGACCCCCACATCACGAAGATGGCGACGGCCAGAGGCACAGTGGACGCTGTCTACGAGGCGGCAGCCGGCGCCAAGGCGCAAGCAATGCGGATCCGTACCGCAGACACATTGCGACGCCACGGTGCTGTAGTCGTCGACGCTGCTCCGGACGACCTTGCTCCGGCTCTTGCCGATGCCTACCTGGCCCTCAAGCGAGAAGGCCGTCTTTGATCCCACCCACCGACTGCTGAGGGAAAGCTCTCCTGCGTTGCGAAGGCCGAGCCATGCCTTGCTTACGAACACTGCGAACACGGAGTGAACGGGGGAGGCAAGGAGGCTTCAGAAAGTCCTGTGAACGCGAAAAAGCCCCGCGCCACAAGGGCACGGGGCTTTCCCACAAAAGGAGTCCGGCGGCGACCTACTCTCCCACAGGGTCCCCCCTGCAGTACCATCGGCGCTGAAAGGCTTAGCTTCCGGGTTCGGAATGTAACCGGGCGTTTCCC
>NZ_JBIBYN010000015.1:0-175628 GCF_043083325.1 Streptomyces sp. NPDC014734
CCGGCGGCCCGCCCCCCCCCCCGCCCCCCCCGGGGGGGGGGGGGCGGGCGGCGGCGCGCGCCCCCCCCCCCCCCCCCCCCCCCCCCCCCCCCCCCCCCCGCCGCTCCGGCCCGGTGGCCGTCGGGGTGACCGGCTTCCGGGCGGAGATCGCCCGACGGGCCCTCACTCGTCCGACAGGGCGGCCATCCATTCCTCGATCCCGTCGGCGGTGCGGGGCAGTGCGGACGACATGAGCCGGGCCCCGTCGTCCGTGATCACGAGGTCGTCCTCGATCCGCACCCCTGTCCCGCGCAGCGCCGGAGGCAGGGTCTCGTCGTCCGGCTGGAGATAGAGACCCGGTTCCACCGTCAGGACCTGGCCGGCCTCCAGACGTCCGTCCAGATAGGCGTCCGCGCGCGCCCGGGCGCAGTCGTGCACGTCCATGCCGAGCATGTGGCCGCTGCTGCAGAGCGTGTAGCGGCGGTAGAAGCCGTTGTCGGCGTCGAGTGCCTCGTCCGCCGACATCCGCAACACGCCCCACCCGTGCAGTCCTTCGGCGATGACCCGCATGGCAGCCAGATGGAAATCGCGGAACCGCGCCCCGGGGCGCAGCGCCGCGATGCCCGCCTCCTGCGCGGCCAGCACCAGCTCGTAGACGTCGCGCTGCACGGGGGAGAAGCGGCCGGACAGCGGCAGGGTGCGGGTGATGTCGGCCGTGTACAGCGAATCCGTCTCCACCCCGGCGTCCAGCAGAAGCAGCTCGTCGCGGTCCAGGCGGCCGTCGTTGCGGATCCAGTGCAGAACACAGGCGTGCGCCCCGGCCGCGGCGATCGTGGAGTAGCCGGGGCCGTTGCCCTCCAGGCGGGCCCGCAGATCGAAGACGCCCTCGATCCAGCGCTCGCCGCGCGGATGCCGCAGCGCCCGGGGAAGGCACCGCACCACGTCCTCGAACCCGGTCACCGTCGCGTCGACGGCGTGCTGCAACTGCCCGATCTCCCAGGGTTCCTTGACGAGGCGGAGTTCGCCGAGCACGGTCTCGGGCGGGGCCGGTGCCCGGCGTGCGGGCGGGAACGGCCCGCGGGCGCGCAGGAGTTCGTCGACGGAGGGATCCACGCCGGCCAGCACCCGGGTCGGCGGCTGCGGCCCTGTGAGCAGCTTCTCCCAGGCGTCCAGGTGGGCGCAGCGGATGCCGGTCAGCCGGGCCGCCTCCGCCAGATCGGGCCGCCGCCCGACCCAGAACTCGCCGTACCTGCGGTCGCGGTAGAACTCGTGCCCGGTGCGGGGCGAGCGGGGACGCAGATACAGCACCGCCTCGTGCCGCTCGTCGCCGTCGGGTTCCAGGACCAGGACGTGACCGGCCTGGTCCTCGCCGGTGAGACCGGTGAGCCAGGCGTAGCCGGTGTGCGGCCGGAAGCGGTGGTCGGTGTCGTTGGACCGGGTGGCGAGCGCGCCGGCCGGGACGATCAGGCGCTCGCCCGGGAAGCGGGCGGCGAAGCGGGCGCGGCGGGCGGGTGTGGCGTCGTACGCGGGTACGCGGAGGTCCGGCGGGAGCGGGCTGTCCGCCCACGCCGTGCGCATGAAGGATTCCAGCGCGGGTGACACCGGCAGGTCGTGGCTGCTGGTGCGTGGTGCGGAAGAGTCGGGGGACACGGGCATTGCTCCTCGGCTGCGGGCAGGCCTGGGACCTGCGGTCTCTGACGGGTGATCGGACGTGCGGTCGGGGTCCTGTTCCGGTGGTCGTCCGGTGCCCGGGATTTCGCCGGTGCCGACCGGCGCGTACCGGGGCACAGCGGAAATCCGGTGTGGTGGCGGGGAGTTGTCGCGCAGATGAATGTGCGCGAGAGGGGTTCCGAAGAACATGTGACATGTGCCATTGTACAGCGCGCGGCGAGGGTGAGGTCGTGTCCATGTCACCCAATGAGTCGGCCGGGAACGGCCGGACCCGCCCCCGCGCATTCCCCCACAGCCGCGCATGGTCGCGCGGTCGACACACCGCTGGGAGGCGGCACGTGAAGAACCGAACGGTTCGACAGAGAATCACCGGACTGTCCACTGCAGTTCTGGCAGCATGCCTGGGTGTGGGCCTGCTCTCCGCCCCGAGCCAGGCCGCCGGGGAACGTCCCGCCGCCGTGGCGACGGCGGCGAGCGGCGACACCCTCACCGGTGCCACCGCGACGGCACGGGACGCGGACGGATCCCCCGAACCCGGCGGCCCCTCCGCCGGTTCGCCGACCGCACCCGCCGACGACCCCGCCCATGTCGGACGCAAGGCGCTCAAGGCGGACGACCGGCCGCCGCTGTCCGCGTCGAAGGACGCGCTGCGGCGGGACTACGACGACCCCGCCGCGACGGTCCCCAGCCACCCGGCACCTTCGATGAAGGCCGAGGCGCGGGCCCGCGCCTCGGCGACCGGTGGCGCCGCGGCGGCGTGCGACGTCGGCGACTTCACCGGCCGCACCGGCAGCGCTCTGGTCCAGCAGATCAAGTCATCGACCACCGACTGCGTCAACACCCTCTTCGCGGTCAAGGGCAACGACGGTTACCTGGCCTTCCGCGAGGAGCAGATGGCCACCGTCGCCGACGCCCTGCGGGACGGCTCGGCCGCCTACCCGGGCGACAGCAGCACCGGCATGCCCCAGCTTGTCCTCTACCTCCGCGCCGGGTACTACGTGCAGTACTACGACCCCGGCACCGTGGGCGACTACGGCCAGCGGCTGCGCACGGCCATCCAGGGGGCGCTCGACGCGTTCTTCGGCTCCGCGCACGCCTACGACGTCACCGACGCCAACGGCGAGACCCTGTCCGAGGCCGTCATCCTGATCGACAGCGCCGAGCAGAACGCCCGCTACCTGTCCGTCGTCAAGCATCTGCTCGCCGGCTACGACTCCTCGTACAACAGCTCCTGGTACATGCTCAACGCGGTGAACAACGTGTACACGGTGACCTTCCGGGGCCACCAACTGCCCGAGTTCGTCGCGGCGGTGGAGGCCGACCCGAGCGTGCTGAACGCGCTCCACGACTTCGCCGCGCGCCACCTGGACCTGCTGGGCACCGACCAGTCGTTCCTGACCTCCAACGCGGGCCGGGAGCTCGGCCGCTTCCTCCAGGAGGCGTCGCTGCGCCCCACGGTCAAGCCGCTGGCCGCCGCGCTGCTCGGCAAGAGCTCCCTCACCGGCCCCACCGCGCCGCTGTGGGTGGGTGTGGCGGAGATGACCGACGCCTACGACAGGGCGAACTGCTCGTACTACGGGACCTGTGATCTCGCGCAGCGCCTCAAGTCCGCCGTCCTGCCCGTCAGCCACACGTGCAGCGACAGCATCCGCATCCTCGCGCAGCAGATGACCGCGGCGGAACTCGACGCGAGCTGCACCAGCCTGCGCGACCAGGACGCCTACTTCCACGACGTGGCCAAGGACAAGGGGCCGGTCGCCGACGACCGCAACACCACCATCGAGGTCGTGGTCTTCGACTCCAGCACCGACTACCAGACCTACGCGGGCGTCATCTACGGCATCGACACCAACAACGGCGGCATGTACCTGGAGGGCGACCCCGCGACGGCCGGCAACCAGCCCCGGTTCATCGCGTACGAGGCCGAGTGGGTGCGCCCGGAGTTCCAGATCTGGAACCTCAACCACGAGTACACGCACTACCTCGACGGCCGCTTCAACATGTACGGCGACTTCGACGCCGGAATGGTCACCCCGACCGTCTGGTGGGTCGAGGGCTTCGCGGAGTACGTCTCCTACTCGTACCGCAAGGTCACCTACGACGACGCCGTCGCCCAGGCCGCGAACCACACCTACACCCTGCGGACCCTGTTCGACACCACCTATGACAACGCCGACCAGACCCGGGTCTACAACTGGGGCTACCTGGGCGTCCGTTACATGCTCCAGTCACACCGCTCGGACGTCGACACCCTGCTCGGCCTCTACCGCAAGGGCGACTGGCACGGCGCCCGCACCCTGCTCACGTCGACCATCGGGAGCCGCTACGACGCCGACTGGAACACCTGGCTGACCGCCTGCGCGTCCGGCAGCTGCGGCAACGGCACCACCCCGCCCGACCCCACGGCCGAGTGCACCGCGAGCGACACCAGGGAACTGGGCCAGGACTGCAGGCGCAGTGGGCTGGCGGCGGGCAAGGGCGACTACGCCTACCTCTACCTCTACGTCCCGGACGGCACCGCACAGCTGAAGATCTCCGCGTCCGGCGGCACCGGCGACGCCGACCTCTACTACAGCGCGGACGGCTGGGCGACCACCGACGGCTACACCGACCGGGCCGTCGGCGCGGGCAACGACCACACCCTGACCATCGACCACCCGGCGCCCGGCGCCCACTACATCAGCCTGCACGCCGCCGAGAGCTTCGACGGGGTGAGCGTCGCCACCCGGTTCTGAGCCCCGGCACCGCACGTCCTCGCACGCACGGGCGGCGGCCGGCCGGTGGAGCGGCATCCCCGCCCACCGGCCGGCCGCACGTTCCGGGGCCGCCGGTCCCGCCGTCCTCAGAGCAGTCGCAGAGCGCCCGGCCTCGTTCCCTCCGTCAGGATCTCCACCAGCAGGTCGAACAGGGTCGGTCCGCGTCCCGCCAGCGCGTCGTCGAGCCGGGCCCGGACGTCGGACCGGTGCGACGGGTGCACCCTGTCCAGGCTCTGCCGCAGATGGCGTGCCGTCTCCTCGTGCCCCAGGGCCCGCGCCGACCGGGCGTGGTCCCGCCATTCCAGGACGAAGTCCTCGTCGTCCGGGGTGCCCATCCCGCCGCTCAGACAGTCCGCCAGGGAGTCGAAGCCCCGGCCGAAGTATCCGCCGGGGCCGTTCACGGCCTCACCGATGACGGTCCAGAACTGCTCCAGGCCGGTGATCCGGGAGCCGTCGATCACGTAGGTCACGGTCATGGCCGGAGGGTAGCGCCCCGACCGGCACCCGTCCGGAACCGGTCGCAGCACCGGACGCCCGTACGCGTCCGTGATCCGCGCCGCGGGTGGGGGACCGCGGCGCGGATCAGCTCGGAGGGCCGGGGCTTCAGCAGCCGCGGTCGATCAGGTCGAACGTGACGTAGTGGTCGCCGGTGTAGTAGTCCTCACGCACCTTCTCGCCCGTGACGACGCGGCGTGCGCCGCGGGTGGGGGAGCCGGGGGTGACGACCGTGTACTCGTGGTAGTAGGTGGTGCCCTGCTTGGGCAGGACACCCTCCCGGTTCTGGAAGACGGAGCCGTCCTGCTTGTAGGGGAACGGGCCGCCGGCCTCGATCAGGTCGAGGGTGTCGTGGGCCTGGGAAGGCAGCGTCGAGTAGCAGACGCTGCCGACCGAGGCCGGGGTGGCCGCCGTGGCGGACACGGTGACGGGGCCGCCGACGACGAGTGCGGACAGAAGGGCGGCGGCGCCGCCGAGCGTGGTGATCCGTGGGGGGATTCGCATGGCCACCATGATGACGCGCGTAGACACGGATCCGTCAACGTCGAGCCATGTGAATTCTGTGGAAGTTGACCGGAGGGATGGAAAGGTGACGTTCATGTGTCCGATCCATCGTCAACAGGTTCGTGCCCACGTTCACATGGGGATGGGTCGACAAGCGTGGCGGCCCGCCGGTGGGGCATGCATCCCGGTGACGGTTTCCGGAGAGGGAGTTCGACCGGGACGACGAACAGGGGGCGATTCACTGTGCGTGCGGGGGAGATGATGGAACGTCGCAGAGATGTCGAATCGATGGCCGACACGACCGGGCGCAGGCCCGTCGCGTGGCGGCGGCAGCCGGCCCGGATGCGTCGCAGACTGGTCCGGGCCGACCTGGCGGGCGTGGGTGAGGTCCGCCACGCACTGCGCGAGTTCCTGCGCTACCGGTGTCGGGACGAGTCGGCAGGCGTGGCGGAGCTGCTGCTCAGCGAGCTGGTGACCAACGCGCTGATCCACACGGACGGCGGCGCCGTCCTCACGGTGAGCGTGACCGCCGCCCGACTTCGGGTGGAAGTACGGGACTTCGGTTCCGGACTCCCCGTGTCGCACGTACCGGACGCCGACGACGGTACGCACGGCAGGGGGCTCGTCCTGGTCCGGGGTCTCGCGGACGCCTGGGGAATCGGCGCACACGCGCTGGGCAAGGTCGTCTGGTTCGAACTGGACGGCGAAAGGCCCTGACGGCCCGGAACGAACCGGGACATCAGGGCCTTTCGCACAGGATCAGCCGAACTGCTGCTCAAGATCCTTCAGCTTGCGCTCCAGCGAGTCGAGCCGGGGCAGTGCCTGGGTGTCGTCCTCGGCCGTGAGGTCGACGGTGACGGGATCACCGGGGTTGCGGCCCGTGCCCCCGCCGTCAGGACCCGTCACGGCCTGCAGGGAGGGCCGAGGCCTCAGCGGCAGCTGTCCCGGTTCCGATATGGCGGGCTCCACGGTGGACTGCGTGGAGCCCGCCGAAGGGGGGATGGCGGCCGCCTGCACATCCACCTGGGTCCCGCCCCGGACCCGGCGCCAGGCCCGGTTCTGCCGGTTCAGTGCCTTGATGTGGGCCCGGTCCAGCTTGGCCTGCTCCTTGCGGCGCAGACGGTTCTGCTCCTTCTCCCGCCGGTCCTCACGGACGTCCTCGACCGCCTCGTCCAGGGTGCGGACACCCTCCAGAAGCATCAGCGACCAGGCGCCGAAGGTCTCCCGGGGAGCGCGCAGCCACCGCACGATGCGGATCTGCGGCAGCGGACGGGGCACCAGGCCCTGCTCGCGCAGGGCGGCCCGGCGGGTCTGCTTCAGCGCGCGGTCGAACAGCACGGCCGCCGAGAGCGACATCCCCGCGAAGAACTGCGGAGCGCCCGCGTGGTCGATGCCGCGCGGGGCGTGGACCCAGTTGAACCAGGCAGCGGCGCCGGCGAACAGCCAGACGAGCAGCCGCGAACCCAGCGCCGCGTCACCGTGGCTGGCCTCGCGCACCGCGAGGACGGAACAGAACATCGCGGCCCCGTCGAGCCCGAACGGAACGAGGTACTCCCAGCCCCCGGTGAGGCCGAGGTTCTGCTTGCCGAAGCCCACGAGCCCGTGGAAGGAGAGCGCGGCGGCGACCGCCGCACAGCAGAACAGGAGAACGTACGAGGCGGTGGCGTACAGCGCCTCCTTGCGTCTGCGGCGCTCCTCGCTGCGCTCCCAACTGTCGTCGGCAGCCGGTTTGTCGGCGGCGCGCTTGCCGCGTACGACCACCGCCACCGCCGCGAGGACTCCCACGAGCAGCACGGCGCCCGGAAGCAGCCAATTCAGCGATATGTCGGTAAGTCTCATGCGCGGTCCCTTGCGTCACGTAGGGCATTTCGGGCGCCATGATTGCCGAAACCCCGCCACGCACAGGGAGTTTCGGGACAAGAGAACGCCATTGGGTTGGCAGGGCATACGGATAACCGGGATCTGGTCGAATATCCGTACACGGCCAGTGATCTGCGTTCGAATACTACTACTCGTACGAGGGGTGTCGATCAGTGAGTCGGCGTCAGTTTCCGTACCCGGTCGGCATCGCAGGTGCGGGGGCAGGTGACGCAGGTGTCGTCGGGGCGCAGCGTGTAGAACAGACAGCAGCTCACCCGGTCGCGGGTCGGGAGCGATTCGCCGTTCGGCCCGGTCAGCTCGCGGAAGCCCGCCGTGCCCACGTACGGCTCGGTCGTGCCGGGCAGCAGCGCCTCCAGCTCGGCCATCGCCCGCCGCTCCTCACCGAGCAGGTGGGCGACGTACCAGAGGCCCTCGACGACCTCGTCCGTGGCCATGCCCCACATGGCCCGCCTGCCGCGCCGCATCCGCGGACGGAAGCCGCCCAGCACCGGGCCCATGTGGTCGGCGACGGCGGCGAGCACCTCGGCCCGCAGGGCCGCCTCGTCGGGGACCACCCGGGCACCCGGCAGTCCGGCCGCCGGATCGTCCGGCAGGCAGGCGAACTCCCCCACCCGGACGGCCATGCGCCCCAGGGCCCGCTGGAACGCCACGTCCTCGACGGGGATCCGGGGCACCCGCCGGTGCAGGAACCACGGCACCGTCACCAGCAGGCACACGGGCCAGGCGTACCGGTGCAGCCCGAAGCCGGCCACCACGTCGGGACGCGGCTGCTGCCCGTAGTCCCGCACCATCTGCGCGTGGTCCCGGGCGAGGAACGTGTCGAGCGCGGCGCCCCCCGCCGCGAGCTCGTCGGCGCGCACCCAGCCGGCGTCACCGGGCACCTCCGCGCCGTCCGGCAGCACGTCGGCGCGCAGCCCGGGGAAGACCTCGGCCAGGCGCGCGTACGCGCCCGACACGGCGGACGCGGTGGTGCCCGGCAGCAGGGCGGGAAGTGTCATACGGGACCGCCGAATCACGATACTTGCAGGTAAGCCTTACCTTACCCGAGTTGATCGAGGTTTGAACTGCGGCCCGCTCCGCCTATCGTGCACACGAGGACACGGCGCGCGCGAGCCGCGCGCCCGCGGCAGGCCGAGGAGGTCCGGGTGGAGCAGGGCACAGGGTGCGGGCGGGCACGGCCGACGCCCACGACCGCCCCCGAGCCCGTACGGGTGCCCGAACAGACGCGCGGCGACCAGACGCCGGAGCGCGTACGCGGCGAGCACACCCACGGCGAACCACGGGCCCCGCACGCACCGGTGCGACGGCACTCCGTGCGCGGCCAGATCCTGGACGCCCTGCGGACCGCCCTGGTCGAGGGCCACCTGGTGCCCGGGGAGGTCTACTCCGCACCGGCCCTCGGCGCCCGTTTCGGGGTGTCCGCGACGCCGGTGCGCGAGGCGATGCAGCAACTGGCCGTCGAGGGCGCCGTCGAAGTCGTGCCGAACCGCGGGTTCCGGGTGTCCCGGCGGGGGCCGCGCGAGCTGGCCGAGCTGGCCGAGGTGCGGGCCCTGATCGAGGTACCCGTCATGCTGCGGCTCGCCCGGACCGTCCCGCCGGCCCGCTGGCGTGCGCTGCGCCCGCTCGCCGAGGCCGCCGCGACCGCCGCCGCCGTCGGTGACCGGGCGGGCTACGCCGAGTGCGACCGGGCCTTCCACGGCGCGGTTCTCTCGCTCGGCGGCAACGAACAGCTGGTGGCGGTCGCCGCCGAACTTCACCGCCGCTCCCAGTGGCCGTCGGTGAACGATCCCGCCGTCCGCCGTGCCGACCTCCTCGCCGACGCCGCCGAGCACACGGCGCTGCTCGACGCGCTGATCTCCCAGGACCTCGCCGTCGTGCAGTCGCTGGTGCGCGAACACCTCGGCGGCGCCGGGGGCTGACGGGTTCTCCGGCCCGCGCCGCTCCGTCCGGCACCGGTCCGGAGCGCGACGACGCGGGGCGGGGCCCGGGGACCCGCCCGGGTCCGTACGTGACGCGCGCCGCCCCGGACGGACGGCGCGTCCGGCAGGTCACCGGACCCCACCGCCGACGGTCCCCGGGGCTGCCCGCCCGGCTCAGTTCGCCCCGGCGGCCCCGGGCGACGCAGGGTCCAGATGCGGTGCCAGCCAGGTCGGTACGCCGCCGAGCAGCCGGAACAGCCGCCCCGCCTCGGTGCGCAGCCGGGCCGCCGTCTCGGGTTCCGGCTCGGCGTCCGCGAGTGCGATCAGCGCCGGAGCCGTGCCGATCAGGTATCCCAGCTCCTCCCTTATCCGCAGGGACTCGGCGAAACCGTGCCGTGCCTCCGCCAGTTCGCCCTCGCGCAGGGCGAGCAGGGCGAGGTGGCGCCAGGTGGAGGAGAGCAGCAGCGCGTCGCCCCGGGCGGTGGCACCTGCGTGGGCCCTGCGGTAGGCGGCGCGTGCGGCCTGCGGGGAGTCGGCGATGTTCTGCGCGATCAGACCGCGGCGGAAGTCCAGCAGCGGACGGTTCGGTGCGGCCGGGGCGAGCAGCGCCGCGGCCCGGCTCAGGGCGACGCTCGCCTCGTCCGCCCGGTCCCGCACCCCCAGCAGGGTCGACGCGTACGCCAGATGGCCGCGTTCGCAGGCGGCGGCGCCGCGTTCGGCGTCGTCGTGGGCCAGCGCCTCGGCGGTGCGCAGGGCGTCCTCGGCGTCGGTCCAGCCCTGTCCGGTGTACAGGCAGCGTTCGATCAGCAGCGCGGTCCGCTGGAGTGCCGCGGCCGGATCGGTGGCGGCGTCGTGTTCGAGCAGCGCGGCGGCGTCCGTCCAGCAGGCGCGTGACCGCAGCCGCCATACCGCTGTCTGGAGCGGCGGATCGTCATCTGCTGTCGTTCCGGAACCAGACATGGCGGTATGCGCCACATTGCCCTCCCCTAGCGCGCCATTGAGCTGTCGAGAAGCCGTCGCCCAACGGGAGTTGGGCGACGGCGGTGGGTCTTGCGGCATCTCAGCACGGATCCGTGCGCCGGGCCAAGGGGTCGGGGCGATGTCAGGTGAAATATTTCACAAACGGCCGGGCCCGGCACGGACCGCCGCGGGGGCCCGGAATCAGCTCATACGCAGGGCGAGGAAGAAATCGAGCTTGTCCTCCAGGCGCGCGAGGTCACGTCCCGTCAACTGCTCGATTCGCCCGACCCGGTAGCGCAGCGTGTTGACGTGCAGGTGGAGCCGGGCCGCGCAGCGGGTCCAGGAACCGTCGCAGTCCAGGAACGCCTCCAGCGTCGGAATGAGTTCCGCGCGGTGGCGCCGGTCGTACTCGCGCAACGGGTCGAGCAGCCGTGCGGTGAACGCGCGGCGCACGTCGTCGGGGACGAACGGCAGCAGCAGGACGTGCGAGGCGAGCTCGTGGTGCCCGGCCGCGCAGACCCGGCCGGGGCGGGCCGCCGCCACCCGGCGGGCGTGCCGGGCCTCCTCCAGGGCGCCCCGCAGCCCCTCGGCCGAATGCACGGCCGCGCTGACCCCCAGCGTCAGCCGGCCGTCGTCGGCGAGACCCGCCGAGAGCGGATCGCGGACGGCGGCGAGCAGGGCCTCGGCGTGCAGCGAGGCGTCCTCCCCGGCGGACTCCGGGGCGTCGCCGGTGTCCCGGGTGGGGGCGGCAGGGGCGGGCAGCGGCACGAGGGCCACGGCCTCGTCACCCGTGTGCGCGACCGCGATCCGGTCCGCGGAGTCCGGGCCGACGACCGCCGGGTCGATCAGGATCTCCTCCAGCACCGCCTGGGCGACCGCTCCGGACGCCGCCGTTGCGCCCGCGCCGTTCCAGTCGACGCGTGCCACCACGACCTGCCACTGCGGCGCCGTCCCCAGCCCCGGCAGCAGCACCGGGGCGGCGACCCGCAGCCTTGCCGCGATCTCGGCGGGCGGCGCACCCGTCTGGACCAGCTCCAGGACCTCCTGGGCGAGCCTGCGGCGCACCGTACGGGCCGCGTCGCGCCGATCCCGTTCGACCGCGATCAGCTGGGTGACGCCCTGGAGCAGGTCCAGCCGGGCGGTCGGCCAGTCGCCCGGGTCCGCCTCCACCGCGAGCAGCCAGTCCGAGAGCACCGACTCCCGCACCTCCCCGGAGGCCGGGGCCGCGCCGCGCCCGGCGTTCCGGATCGGGAACAGCGCATACGTGACGCCGTCGACGACGGCCCGGTGCGGGGCCCGGCGTCCGCCGCGGACGGCGGCCAGATGATGCCCGGCGAGTGCCACGCCGACCGGCCCGGCCAACGGCACGTCACCGGCCCCCGCGACCTGCCGCCCGGTGGGGGAGAGCACCCAGGCCCGCAGGTCGAGATCGGAACCGAGCAGATCGAGGACCACCTCCGGGCCGCCACCGGCCGGGCCCGAGGTCATCAGCCGCCGGTGCCGGTCCACCACCGCGGCCAGATCCCCCGCACGCTCGCCGGACACCTGACGCACCACATGCTCGGTGATCGTCGCGAACGCAACCGTCTCGTGGACGGCGAAGAGCGGCAGCCGGTGGTGCGCGCACGCCTCCACCAGATCGTCCGGGACGTCCCCGAGCTCCGCCTCTCCGGCCGCGAGCCCGGCGACCCCGGAGCCCGCCAGAATGCGCACGAACGGCTCCGAGTCCGCCGGGCCGCGGCGCCAGGCCAGCCCCGTCAGGACCAGCTCGCCGCCCGACAGGTAGCGGCTGGGGTCGCGCAGGTCCGTGGTCATCACGCCTCGGACGGAGCGGTCCAGCTCCGCCTCGCCGCCGAGCAGCCGCAGGCCCAGCGCGTCGGTCTCCAGCAGTGCGCGCAGCCGCATCTCGTCGCCGCCGATCTCTTTCGTTGGTGCGGGGGGCTGGGTGATCCGGTGAGGCCACCGGTCCACGCCATTTGTTCGAATCTACAAGACGACGAGATCGGCCGGTCAACTCCTTCATGGGTTCGGTGACTGCACCGGGTGGAGCACGGCTTGTGTACTTGGCGCACATCCCGTGAACAACACATGAACCACCAGCCGAGGGCCGGCCGTCCCCCGCCCCAGCGAACGACCCGACCGAGAAGAGAGCCACGCATGGACTTCCTTCGTCCCGCCAGCTGGGAGGAGGCGCTCGCCGCCAAGGCCGAGCATCCGACGGCCGTGCCCATCGCGGGTGGCACCGATGTGATGGTGGAGATCAACTTCGACCACCGGCGGCCCGAGTACCTCCTGGACCTGAACCGCATCGGCGAATTGTCCGCATGGGAGGTCGGCCGGGAGAGCGTACGGCTCGGCGCCTGTGTGCCCTACAGCCACATCATGGAACACCTCCGCGCCGAGCTGCCCGGACTGGCGCTCGCCTCGCACACCGTCGCCTCGCCGCAGATCCGCAACCGCGGCGGCGTCGGCGGCAACCTGGGCACCGCCTCGCCCGCCGGCGACGCCCATCCCGCGCTCCTCGCCGCCGGGGCCGAGGTCGAGGCCGTGTCCGTGCGCGGCACCCGGATGATCCCCATCGACGCCTTCTACACGGGCGTCAAGCGCAACGCCCTCGCACCGGACGAACTGATCCGGGCCGTGCACATCAAGAAGGCCGACGGACCGCAGCAGTACTCCAAGGTCGGCACCCGCAACGCCATGGTCATCGCCGTCTGCGCCTTCGGCCTGGCCCTGCACCCCGGGACCCGCACCGTCCGCACCGGCATCGGCTCGGCCGCCCCCACCCCCGTACGGGCCAAGGAGGCCGAGGAGTTCCTGAACGCCGCGCTGGAGGAGGGAGGGTTCTGGGACAGCCGGGCGACCCTCACCCCGTCCGTCGCCGCACGGTTCGCCGCGCTCGCCGCCGGCGCCTGCAACCCGATCGACGACGTGCGCGGCACCGCGGGCTACCGCCGCCACGCGGTCGGGATCATGGCCCGCCGCACACTCGGCTGGACCTGGGAGTCGTACCGCGGCAACGGCCGCAGCACCGAAGGAGCCGCCTGATCATGCGCGTCAACCTCACCGTCAACGGCCGCCGCCACGAGGCGGACGACGTCTGGGAGGGCGAGTCCCTGCTCTACGTGCTGCGCGAGCGGATGGGCCTGCCCGGTTCGAAGAACGCCTGCGAGCAGGGCGAGTGCGGATCGTGCACGGTCCGCCTGGACGGCGTCCCGGTCTGCTCCTGCCTGGTCGCCGCCGGACAGGCGGAGGGCCGGGAGGTCGTCACCGTGGAGGGCCTCGCCGACTTCGCCGCCCACCGGTCCCGGGCGCACCCGGGCAGCGGCTGCCCGGAGGGCGCCTGCGGCACGGCGCTCGACACGGCCCGCCGATGGCAGGCCCGGCCCGCCGGACCGGAGACCCGCGAGGGCGGCGAACTCGCCCCGATCCAGCAGGCGTTCATCGACGCCGGGGCCGTCCAGTGCGGATTCTGCACCCCCGGCCTGCTGGTCGCCGCCGACGAACTGCTGGAACGCAACCCGGAGCCGTCCGACGCGGACATCCGCGAGGCACTCTCCGGCAACCTCTGCCGGTGCACCGGCTACGAGAAGATCCTCGACGCGGTCCGCCTCGCGGCCGCCCGGGCGGAAGGGGCGGTCTGACCATGGGCGTCACCGGCAACCCCACCAGCATCCACCAGGGCACCCGCACCAGGGGCGGCATCGGCGAGTCCACCCTGCGGCCCGACGGCATCCTGAAGGTCACCGGGGAGTTCGCCTACTCCTCCGACATGTGGCACGAGGACATGCTCTGGGGCCACACCCTGCGCTCCACCGTCGCGCACGCCGAGATCCTCTCCATCGACACCGCGCAGGCCCTCGCCACCCCCGGCGTCCACGCCGTGCTCACCTACGACGACCTGCCCACCTCGGTGAAGCACTACGGCCTGGAGATCCAGGACACCCCCGTCCTCGCCCACGGCAAGGTCCGCCACCACGGCGAACCCGTGGCGCTGGTCGCCGCCGACCACCCGGAGACGGCTCGCCGCGCCGCCGCGAAGATCGTGATCGACTACCGCGAACTGCCCGTCGTCACCGACGAGACGTCCGCGCTCGCCCCCGGCGCACCCCTCGTCCACGAGGGCCGCACCGACCACCACGCGGGGCATGTCCCGCACCCCAACATCGTCCACCGCCAGCCCGTCGTCCGCGGCGACGCGGACGCGGCGGCGGCCCGCGCCGACGTGGTGGTCAGCGGGGAGTACGTCTTCGGCATGCAGGACCAGGCGTTCCTCGGACCCGAGTCCGGGCTCGCCGTGCCCGCCGAGGACGGCGGCGTCGACCTGTACGTCGCCACCCAGTGGCTCCATTCCGACCTGCGGCAGATCGCCCCCGTCCTCGGCCTGCCCGAGGACAAGATCCGGATGACGCTCTCCGGCGTCGGCGGCGCCTTCGGCGGACGCGAGGACCTGTCGATGCAGATCCACGGCTGCCTGCTCGCCCTGCGCACCGGCCGTCCCGTCAAGATCGTCTACAACCGGTTCGAGTCCTTCTTCGGACACGTCCACCGCCACCCCGCCACACTCTGGTACGAGCACGGCGCCACCCGCGACGGCAAACTGACCCACCTGAAGTGCCGCATCGTGCTCGACGGCGGGGCCTACGCCTCCGCGTCCCCGGCCGTCGTCGGCAACGCCTCCTCGCTCGGAGTCGGCCCGTACGTCGTCGACGACGTCGACATCGAGGCCGTCGCGCTCTACACCAACAACCCGCCGTGCGGGGCCATGCGCGGCTTCGGCGCCGTCCAGGCGTGCTTCGCCTACGAGGCCCAGATGGACAGGCTCGCCGCCGAACTCGGCATGGACCCGGTCGAGTTCAGGCAGCTCAACGCCATGGAACAGGGCTCCGTCCTGCCGACCGGGCAGGTCGTCGACTCACCCGCGCCGGTCGCCGAACTGCTGCGCCGGGTGAAGGCCAGACCGCTGCCGCCGGAACGCCAGTGGGAGACGGCGGGAGAACAGCCCGACGTACGGGCCCTGCCCGGCGGACTTTCCAACACCACCCACGGCGAGGGCGTCGTCCGCGGCATCGGCTACGCCGTCGGCCTCAAGAACGTCGGCTTCTCCGAGGGGTTCGACGACTACTCCACCGCCCGGGTGCGCATCGAGGTCATCGGCGGCGACCCCGTCGTGACCGTGCACACCGCCATGGCGGAGGTCGGCCAGGGCGGCGTCACCGTCCACGCCCAGATCGCCCGCACCGAACTGGGCGTCGCCCGGGTCACCATCCACCCCGCCGACACCCGCGTCGGCTCGGCCGGCTCCACGTCCGCCTCCCGGCAGACCTACGTCACCGGCGGAGCCGTGAAGCACTCCTGCGAGGCCGTCCGCGAGAAGGTCCTGGAGATGGGCCGCCGGAAGTTCGGCACCCACCACCCGGCCTGGGCCACCGCCGAACTGCTCCTGGAGGACGGCAAGGTCGTCACCGACGGGGGCGAGGTGCTGGCCGACCTCGCCGACGTGCTGGAGGACGAGGCGGTCGACCTCGAACTGGAGTGGCGCCACCGGCCCACCGAGGCGTTCGACCTGCGTACCGGACAGGGCAACGGCCACGTCCAGTACTCCTTCGCCGCGCACCGCGCGGTCGTCGAGGTCGACACCGAACTCGGCCTGGTCAAGGTCATCGAACTCGCCTGCGCGCAGGACGTCGGCAAGGCCCTCAACCCGCTGTCCGTCGAAGGACAGATCCAGGGCGGCACCACCCAGGGCCTGGGGGTCGCCGTCATGGAGGAGATCATCGTCGACCCGAGGACCGCGAAGGTGCGCAACCCGTCCTTCACGGACTACCTCATCCCCACCATCCTCGACACCCCGACCATCCCCGTCGACGTGCTCGAACTCGCCGACGACCACGCCCCGTACGGGCTGCGCGGCATCGGCGAGGCCCCCACCCTGTCGTCCACCCCGGCCGTCCTCGCGGCGATCCGGAACGCGACCGGCCTGGAGCTCAACAGGACTCCGGTACGACCCGAACACCTCACGGGCACCTGAGAAGCCTGTCGGGTGACCTTCGGCCGGAAGGCGGACGCGGCACGGTGCGTGCGGTTCCCCGGCGCCGGGACGGCCCAGTAGCGGAGCTGCTCGGCCGTGCCGGCAACGCCGGAGGCGTGCGTGCCAGGACGTGGCCGCCCGGTCGGAGGCCGCCCGACAGGCTCTGAGTCACCGCTCCGCCCCGTACCCTCCGGGCGGTGCGCGCCGGGAACGTCACACCTTCCGCCGCCCGCACCGCCCGGAGCGCCCCCGTGCCCGCCGCACCCGGCATCCGGCACGGCAGGCAGTACCGCAGCACCGGTGCCGGTCACGGCACCGGCACGTCCCACGCTGCACGAACAGTTCGCCTCGGGCCGTCCCCCGGGTCGTGCCGCCCACGCAGTGATCCCAAATCCCGTATGCCGGTCCGGCATCACGGGTGCCCCTGTGAACCTTGGGAGTCAGGCACCATGACCCAGCATTCAGTGGAACCCGGAACCGGAGCGCAGGACGCGGGCCGCGGCTCGCGCGTCCCCGCCGGAAGATCCTGGCTCGACCGCTACTTCCACATCTCCGAACGAGGCTCCACCGTCGCCCGCGAAGTGCGCGGCGGCATCACCACGTTCATGGCGATGTGCTACATCCTCCTGCTCAACCCGCTCCTGCTGTCCGGTCCGGACGTGGCCGAACACCAGCTCGGCCATGCCGAGCTGGTCACCGCGACCGCGCTCGCCGCCGCGGTCTCCACCCTGCTGATGGGCTTCATCGGCAAGGTGCCGCTCGCGCTCGCCGCCGGGCTGTCCGTCTCCGGCGTGCTCGCCACCCAGGTGGCCCCGCACATGACCTGGCCGCAGGCCATGGGCATGTGCGTGATGTACGGCGTGGTGATCGTGCTGCTGGTGGTCACCGGTTTGCGCGAGATCATCATGAACGCGATACCACTGGCCCTGAAACACGGCATCACCATCGGCATCGGCATGTTCATCGCGCTGATCGGCCTGGTCAACGCGGGCTTCGTGGGCAAGGGGGCCCCGGTCACCCTCGGCACGGACGGACAGCTCAGCGGCTGGCCGGTCCTGCTCTTCTGCGTCACGCTGCTGCTCATCTTCATGCTCCAGGCCCGCAACGTGCCCGGCGCGATCCTCATCGGGATCGTCGTCGGCACCGTCCTCGCCGTCGTCGTCAACGCGGTCGGCGACATCAGCCCGAAGGCATGGGGCGGCAGCGCACCCGAACTCCGGGGCAGCGCCGTCTCGATGCCGGACTTCGGACTGTTCGGGCACGTCGAGTTCGGCGGCTGGGGCGACATCGGCGTCATGACCGTCGGCATGATCGTCTTCACCCTGGTGCTCGCCGGTTTCTTCGACGCGATGGCCACCATCATCGGTGTCGGCACGGAGGCCGGGCTCGCCGACGACAGGGGCCGGATGCCGGGCCTGTCCAAGGCGCTGTTCGTCGACGGCGCGGGCGGGGCGATCGGCGGCGTGGCCGGGGCCTCCGGTCAGACCGTCTTCATCGAATCGGCCACCGGCGTCGGCGAGGGCGCCCGTACCGGTCTGTCCTCCGTCGTCACCGGTCTGCTCTTCGCCGCCGGACTGTTCTTCACCCCGCTCGCCCAGATCGTTCCGGGGCCGATCGCCGCAGCCGCGCTCGTCGTGATCGGCGCGATGATGATGCAGAACGCCCGGCACGTCGACTGGGGCGACAGGTCCGTCGCGGTGCCGGTCTTCCTGACCGTGGCACTGATGCCGTTCACGTACTCCATCACCGCAGGAGTCGGCGCCGGGGTGATCTCCTATGTCGCGATCAGGGCGGCGCGGGGCAGATTCCGGGAGGTCGGCGCGTTCATGTGGGTACTGACCGGAGTGTTCGTCGTGTACTTCGCGCTCAGCCCGATCGAGAGTTGGCTCGGCGCCAAGTAGGCCCGGCCGCACCGGAGCGGTCCGGGACCGGCACGGCGCCGGAACCCGGCCGTCCCGCACACCCGCCGTCCGCCCGCACATCCGACAGCCGCAGAAGGAGTGAGGCCCATGCTGGACATCGCCGAGGAGCTCAGCCGTTGGGTCGAGCAGGGACGCGACGTCGCCGTGGCCACCGTCGTGGCGGTCGGCGGCAGCGCGCCCCGCCAGCCCGGCGCCGCTCTCGCCGTCGACCGCGAGGGAACGGTGATCGGCTCCGTCTCCGGCGGGTGTGTGGAGGGCGCGGTCTACGAACTGTGCGAGCGGGCGCTGGACGACGGCGCGAGCGTGCGCGAACAGTTCGGCTACAGCGACGACGACGCCTTCGCGGTCGGCCTGACCTGCGGTGGCGTCATCGACATCCTGGTGACACCGGTCCGTGCGGACGATCCCGCGCGGCCGGTGTACGCCGCGGCCCTCGCCGCCGCCGCACGGGGGGAGGCGGCGGCGCTGGCCCGGATCACCGACGGGCCGGCGGAACTCCTCGGCCGGCCCCTGCTGGTACGGCCCGACGGCTCGTACGAGGGAGGTCTCGGCGGGCACCCGGAACTGGACGGCACGGCGTCGGCCGAGGCCCGCGCCCTGCTGGACACCGGCCGCACCGGGCCGGTCACCATCGGCGCCGAGGGCTCGCGCTGCGGACAACCGCTCACCCTGCTCGTCGAATCGAGCGTCCCGCCGCCCCGGATGATCGTCTTCGGGGCCATCGACTTCGCCGCCGCGCTGGTCCGCGCAGGCAAGTTCCTCGGCTACCACGTCACCCTCTGCGACGCCCGCCCCGTCTTCGCCACGGAGGCCCGTTTCCCGGAGGCCGACGAACTCGTCGTCGACTGGCCGCACCGCTATCTCGCGACGACCTCCGTCGACGCGCGCACCGTCCTGTGCGTGCTCACCCATGACCCGAAGTTCGATGTCCCGTTGCTCGAACTGGCGCTGCGGCTGCCGGTGGCGTACGTCGGGGCGATGGGCTCGCGCCGCACCCACCTGGAGCGCAACGACCGGCTGCGCGACGCCGGGCTCACGGAGCGGGAACTGGCCGGGCTGCACTCGCCGATCGGCCTCGACCTCGGCGCCCGCACCCCCGAGGAGACCGCGCTGTCGATCGCCGCAGAGATCGTCGCCGACCTGCGCGGCGGCAGCGGCGTCCCGCTCAAGGGGGCGCACACCCCGATCCACCACGAGGCGGGACCGCCGGCGGAGCGGGTGATCACCTCCGTGGCCTGATCGGCCTTCGGGCGGCCTTCGCGCGGAGGGCGGGTTGCCGCCACGGCGCATTCACGCCAGGGCCGTACCGGACCGTAGCCGCGCTTTTGGGTATTGGGTCTGGTGCATGACAATCACCCCCTTCTCCGCCTCCGGCCGTGCGGGCCGGGCGAGACCCGCTCACGCGGGTCGCCGGGCCCTGGTCATAGCGACTTCGGTCGCCCTGCTGGGCGGCGCGCTGCTCCCCGCGGCCGGTGCCGCCTCCGGCCCGTCCGACCGCCGGGCCCCCGCCGGCCACGAGGCCGCGGCCCCCGTCAAGGAGTACGACATCACCCTGCTCACGGGCGATGTCGTGCACTACACCGACGGCGTCGGCAAGCAGGACACCGTCACCGTGGACCGCCCCGACGGCGCGGTCGGCGGCGTCCACGTCCAGCAGGCCGGGGACGACCTCTACGTCCTGCCCGACGAGGCGCAGTCCCTGCTCGCGGCGGGGAAGCTGGACCGGAGGCTGTTCAACGTCTCCGCCCTCGTCCGGATGGGATACGACGACAAGCGCTCGGGCGGCATCCCACTGATCGCCACCTATCCGGGCGACCGGGCCCGTTCGCTGCCCGCCGTGCCGCGCGGTGCCAGGAAGACCCGCACCCTGGAGAGCATCCACGGCGCCGCGCTCAAGGCCGACAAGGGCACCGCCCGGACGTTCTGGAACGGCATCGCCCGCGCCCCCGAGGCCCGTTCGCTGGACGCCGGCCTCGGCAAGCTCTGGCTCGACGGCCGGGTGGAGGCCGCGCTCAAGGACTCCGTCCCGCAGGTCAACGCCCCGCAGGCGTGGGCCGAGGGCTACGACGGCAAGGGCGCCAAGGTCGCCGTCCTGGACACCGGCATCGACGCCGACCATCCGGACGTCAAGGACCGCGTCCTCGAATCGAAGAGCTTCGTGCCCGGCGAGGAGGTCGACGACAAGAACGGCCACGGCACCCACGTCGCCTCCACGATCGCGGGATCCGGCGCCGCCTCGCAGGGCACCAACAAGGGTGTCGCGCCGGGCGCGGACCTGATCGTCGGCAAGGTGCTCGGCGACGAGGGCTCCGGCGCCGACTCCGGCATCATCGAGGCGATGGAGTGGGCGAGGGCCGAGGGCGCCGACGTCGTCTCCATGAGCCTCGGCTCCCCCGTCCCGGACGACGGCTCCGACCCGATGTCGCAGGCCGTCGACGCCCTGTCCGCCGACGGCGGCCCGCTGTTCGTGATCGCCGCGGGCAACGCCTACGGCGCGGGCACCATCGGCTCGCCCGGCTCGGCGGAGAAGGCACTCACGGTCGCCGCCGTCGACAAGCGGGACAACCGCGCCGACTTCTCCTCCATGGGCCCCCTCGTCCGCTCCTACGGACTGAAGCCCGACCTGTCCGCCCCGGGTGTGGACATCAACGCGGCGGCCTCCCAGTCGGTCCCGGGCATCGAGGGCATGTACCAGTCGATGTCCGGCACCTCGATGGCGACGCCGCACGTCGCGGGCGCGGCGGCCATCCTCAAGCAGCGCCACCCCGACTGGTCCGGGCAGCGGATCAAGGACGCGCTGATGAGCTCGTCCAAGAGACTGCCGGACTACACCCCGTACCAGCAGGGCACCGGCCGGCTCGACGTGAAGGCCGCGATCGACACCACCGTCGAGGCCACCGGATCCGTCCCGGTCGCCTCCTACGACTGGCCGCACTCCGCGTCCGACCCGGTCGCCGAACGGACCCTCACCTACCGCAACACCGGCACGAAGGACATCGCGCTCGACCTGGCGACCGACACCGACGCCGACGCCTACCGCCTGTCCACGAAGCGGCTGACCGTCCCGGCCGGATCCACCGCCGAGGCCGTCCTCTCGCTGGACCCGTCGAAGGTCGCGAGCGGCAGCCAGTTCTCGGGCC
The DNA here is from genome assembly GCF_043083325.1 of Streptomyces sp. NPDC014734. Lineage (NCBI taxonomy): Bacteria > Bacillati > Actinomycetota > Actinomycetes > Kitasatosporales > Streptomycetaceae > Streptomyces > Streptomyces sp. NPDC014734. The sequence continues at coordinate 21,259 of NZ_JBIBYN010000015.1, forward strand.
AGGTCCTCGCCACGGACGCGGCGGGCACCGTCGTCGCGCACACCGGCTTCGCCCTGAACAAGGAACGCGAACTGTACGACCTGACGCTCAGGCTCAAGGACCGTGCGGGCAAGCCGATGGACGGCACGGTCGTCCTCGGCGCGCTCGGCGACCCGGAGCCGATGCCGGTCCAGGTCTCCGGCGAGACCACGCTGAGGCTCCCGCCGGGCAACTACACCGCCTGGACGGCCGCCGAGGTCACCGGTGACCGCGCCGACTCGAAGGCGCTGGCCTTCCTCGCCGCTCCCGAGATCATTCTCGGCAAGGCCGCCACGGTCACCCTCGACGCCTCCAGGGCCCGCAAGGTCGCCGTGCGGACGCCGAAGGAGACCGAGACCCGGCAACTGCGCTACGACATGGCGCGCACCGCGCCGGACGGCACCGTCCAGCGCGACGCCTACCAGATCCCGCTGATCTACGACCAGCTGTGGGCGAGCCCCACCAAGAAGGTCACCCAGGGCTCCTTCTCCTTCCTGACCCGCTGGCGTCAGGGCGAGAAGCTCCTCGCCCTGACGGCCGACGGCCGTGATGTGCCGGCCGCCGTCCAGGGCGGTTCGCCCGTCGCCGGGAGCAGCCGGAAGAAGCTCACCGGCGTCTTCGCGGGCAACGGCGCCGCGGCCGACTACAAGGGCCTGAACGTCCGGGGCAAGGCCGTCGTGATCCGCCGCAGCGACGCGGTCGCGCCCGAGGACCGGGCCGCGAACGCGGTGGCCGCGGGCGCCGACGCGCTGTTCGTCGTCAACGACGGCGACGGCGTCCTGCTGGAGGGCTACGCCCCGTACGGCACCGAGACCGCCATCCCGGTCGCCTCGGTCCAGCGCCTGGCGGGCGAGGAGCTCATCCGGACCGCCCGGCGCGGCAAGAAGCTGACGGTCGAGCAGCGCAAGTTCGCCCGTTACGTCTACGACCTGGTGGACCGCCACGACGGCACGATCCCGGACCGCTCGCTGGAGTTCGCCCCGAAGGCCCGCGCGCTGGCGAAGGTGGAGAACACCTTCTACGGCCACCGGGACGTCCTCGGCGGCGGATACCGCTACGACATCCCGGACTACGGCCCGGGCATCGGCTTCGAGGAGTACGAGAAGTTCCCCGGCACCCGCGACGAGTGGGTCACCCCGCTCCCGGGCGCCTCGTTCTGGTACGAGAACCACTCGGTCCTCGGCGCGGACGGCGGGGAGGCCGTGCTGGAGATGCGCAGCGGTGAGCTGGACTACACGGCGGGCCGCACCTACCGCACCGACTGGTTCGCACCGGTCGCCCGCCCGCGCCTGGGCACCGGCTACTGGGGTCCGTTCCGGTCCGTGTACGACGACGTCCAGTTCAACTTCACCCCGTGGACGGACGCGGGCGCGGGGAACTCCGGCGCCATGCCGCAGGGCGAGTACGACACCACCTCCACCGCCTTCTACCAGGGCGACACCCTGATCAAGAAGGTCGCGGGCCGGGCCGGATACGCCTGGGACCTCTCGCCGGAGAGGCTGCCGTACCGCTTCGTGCTCGACGCCACCCGGGACGGCGACGTGTGGAAGACCTCCACCCGTACCCACACCGAGTGGAACTTCGTCTCGGGCGCCATGGACGAGAACGGACCGTCCCAGGCGGACATCCCGCTGCTCCAGCTCGACTACCGGGTCGACACCGACCTCGCCGGTGACGTGAAGGCCGGCAGGCCGGCCGAGATCGGGCTCTCTGCCGGCACGCAGGAATGGCTGGACGGTGCGGTGAAGGCGAAGAAGGCGTCGCTGTCGGTCAGCTACGACGACGGGAAGACCTGGAGCGCCGTACCGCTGCGTCAGGACGGGGCCGGTTCCTGGACCGCCCGGTTCACCACTCCGAAGAGGGCGGGTTCGTCCGTGTCGCTGAAGGCGCACGCCGAGGCGGCCGGCGGGCTCGGCGTCGACCAGGAGATCATTCGGGCATTCGGCCTGAAGTGACCTGCTGAGGTGTGCCCTTGAGGTGGCCCCGTGCCCTCCGTCGGTAGGGGGCGGGGCCACCTCTCCGTCCTGCTCACCGCCGTTCCGCACTGTCTCCCGATGACCAAAATTTGTCTGCTTTGCCCGTATATGGTGGGCGATAAGGAGAGAAAGGGACTTATCGCGGTGCGGTGCGAGTTGCCACGGCGGCACCCGGAGGCTTATAAGAGGAACGTGGCCGAAGCGATTCCGGGAATTCCGGGGACTGCCGGCCGCGGAGGTTTCCCATGTTTCTCACTCCGTCCGACACGGAGAAATTGCTGCTGAGCGTCGCCGGAATGGTCGCCCGCGACCGCCGCGGGCGCGGCGTGCTGCTCAATTACCCGGAGGCCGTCGCGCTGCTTTCCTGCTGGGCGATGGAACGCGCCCGCGAGGGCGCCCTCGTCAGTGACCTGATGACTGAGGGCCGTACTGTCCTCACCCGCGCTGACGTGCTGGAAGGTGTCCCCGAGATGCTTCATGACGTCCAGGTCGAGGCGACCTTCCCGGACGGGCGCAAGCTCGTCACGATCACCTCGCCGATCCCGTGATCCCGGGTGAGATCCGGACCGGTTCCGGCGTACTGAAAATCAACGACACGCGTGCCCGGATTCAGGTGACGGTGGTGAATGAGGGCGACCGTCCCATTCAGATCGGATCGCATCTGCATTTTCCCGACGCGAATCCGGCACTTTCTTTCGAGAGGTCCCTGACCGAGGGATTCCGGCTCGATATTCCCTCCGGGACGTCCCTGCGCTTCGAGCCCGGGGTGGGCGCCGAGGTCTTCCTCGTCGAACTGGGCGGCCGTCGGGAGGTGCCCGGCATCGTGGTGCCCGGCACTCGGACCGCACGAATGGATGACATGTGACATGGCAGAAATAACCCGGGCGGCCTACGCGTCGCTCTACGGGCCCACCACCGGTGACCGGGTCCGCCTCGCCGACACCGACCTGTGGATCGAGGTCGAGGAGGACCGCTGCTTCGGCGGCGACGAGTCAGTCTTCGGCGGCGGCAAGTCCATCCGCGAATCCATGGGCCAGGCCACCACCTCGCGCGCCGACGGCGCCCTCGACCTCGTCATCACCAACGTCGTGGTCCTCGACCACTGGGGCATCGTCAAGACCGACGTCGGCGTACGGGACGGCCGCATCGTGGCCCTCGGACGATCCGGCAACCCCGACATCAGCGACGGCGTCCACCCCGACCTGGTGATCGGGCCCGGCACCGACGTGGTCTCCGGCGAGGGCCGGATCCTCACCGCCGGGGCCATCGACACCCACGTCCACTTCCTGATGCCGGAGACACTGCACGAGGCCCTCGCCACCGGCACCACCACCGTCATCGGCGGCGGCACCGGCGCCACCGAGGGATCCAAGGCCACCACCGTCACCCCCGGTGCCCGGCACCTCGCGATGATGCACCGCTCCCTGGACCGCGTCCCGCTCAACATCATGCTGTTCGGCAAGGGCTCCACCGTCGGCGAGGAGGCGCTGCGCGAGGCGGCGCTCGCCGGCGCCGGGGGCTACAAGGTCCACGAGGACTGGGGCGCCACCCCCGCCGCCATCGACGCCGCGCTGAAGGCGGCCGACGCCTACGGCCTCCAGGTCGCCCTGCACGCCGACAGCCTCAACGAGGTCGGCTACGTCGAGGGCACCCTCGACGCCATCGCCGGACGCGGCATCCACGTCTTCCACGCGGAGGGCGCGGGCGGCGGCCACGCACCCGACATCATCACGGTCGCCTCCCACCCCCACATCCTCCCGGCGTCGACCAACCCCACCCTCCCGCACACCGTCAACACCGTCGCCGAACACCTCGACATGCTGATGGTCTGCCACCACCTCAACCCGCGCGTCCCCGAGGACCTCGCCTTCGCCGAGTCCCGCATCCGCGCCACCACCATCGCCGCCGAGGACGTCCTGCACGACATCGGCGCCCTCTCCATCACCTCCTCCGACGCCCAGGCCATGGGCCGCATCGGCGAGGTGATCTGCCGCACCTGGCAGGTCGCCCACACCATGAAGCAGCGCTTCGGCGACCGCGGCGGCGAACTGCCCGCCGACAACGAACGCGCCCGCCGCTACGTCGCCAAGTACACGATCTGCCCCGCCGTCGCGCACGGCATCGACCACGTCGTCGGCTCCGTCGAACCCGGCAAGCTCGCCGACCTGGTGCTGTGGGACCCCGCCTTCTTCGGCATCCGTCCCGCCGCCGTGATCAAGGGCGGCATGGTGGTGTACGCACCCCTCGGCGACGCCAACGCCGCGATCCCCACCACCCAGCCCGTGCTGCTGCGTCCCACCGCCGCCGCGGGCGCCGCCCCGCACCTCTCCGTCAGCTTCGTCGCCCCGGCCGCCCTGGAGGACGGACTCGCCGAACGACTCGGACTGGAAAGGGAGTTGGTGGCGGTACGGCCCACCCGCCACCTCACCAAGGCGGATCTGCCGAACAACACGGCGCTGCCGGAGATCGACGTCGACCCGGAGACCTTCGCCATCCGGATCGACGGGGAACTCGTCGAACCCGCGCCCGCCACCGAACTGCCGCTGGCCCAGCGGTACGCCATGTTCTGATGGCCGGACTCGCACCTCTGCTGCTCGGCGACGGACGCCTCCCGGTCGGCGCGTACACCTACAGCGCCGGACTCGAACCGGCCGTCGCCGCGGGCCTCACCCGCGACCACGTCCCCGCCCTGCTGAGGGCCCGGCTGAGCACCGCCGCCGTCACCGAGGCCGCAGCCGCCGTGCTCGCCCTGCGGGCCGCCGGAGGGGACCCGGTGGACTACGGACCGGTGCAACGCGCCCTCGCCGCCCGGACCCCCGCCGCACCCCTGCGCGAGGCGTCGGCGACCCTCGGCCGCGGCGTGCACCGCCTCGCGCGACGGCTCGCCCCGGACCACCCGGCGGTCACGGCCCTGGCCGTGATGCGCCCGCGCCCGCTGCGGCCGGTCACGCTCGGCGCGCTCGGAGCCGTGATGCGGGTGTCCGAGGAGGACCTCGCCCGCGGTGTCGTCTACGACGAACTCCAGACCATCACCTCGGCGGCACTCAAACTGCTGCCCGGTGACCCCCTCGACACCGTCGCCTGGATCCTGGCCGCCGAGCCGGACGCCGCGGCCGCGGTGGACGAGGCCCTCGCCGTACGGAGCCCGGACGAACTGCCCGCCCGTACACCCCCGCTCACCGAACAGTGGGCCCTCGAACACGCACGACGAGAACGGAGACTCTTCCTTGCCTGACCAGCGGCACACCCACCAGCACCCCCACCACGACCACGACCGGCGCTCCCCGTACCCGTCCGGTGCGCCGCGCGCCCTGAGGCTCGGGGTCGCCGGGCCCGTCGGCACCGGCAAGAGCTCGATCCTCGCCACCCTGTGCCGGGAACTCGCCGGTGAACTCGCCATGGCCGTCGTCACCAACGACATCTACACCGACGAGGACGCCCGCTTCCTCCGTTCGGCCGGTGTCCTGCCGACCGCACGCATCCGCGCGGTGGAGACCGGTGCCTGCCCGCACACCGCGATCCGTGACGACGTCAGCGCCAACCTCGACGCCGTCGAGGACCTGGAGGAGGAGTTCGGCCCGCTCGACCTGGTGCTCGTGGAGAGCGGCGGCGACAACCTCACCGCGACGTTCAGCCCCGCGCTCGCCGATGCCCAGCTGTTCTGCATCGACGTGGCGGGCGGCGGCGACGTCGCGCGCAAGGGCGGCCCCGGCATCACCGGCGCCGACCTCCTGATCGTCAACAAGACCGACCTGGCGCCCCACGTCGAGGTCGACGTGGAGGCCATGGTCGCCGACGCCCGCGGCGCCCGGGGCGGCCTGCCGGTCCTCGCGCTCTCCAAGCACGACCCGGCGTCGATCGCCGAACTCGCCGACTGGGTACGGTCCGTGCTGGCCCGTCACCGTGCCGGCACCCTCGTGCCCACCGACCCGGGACCGATGGCACCGCACAGCCACAGCCACGACTCGTGACCGGCGTCACGACGACCGCGACCGAACCGGCCGACCCCACGGTCGTCGCCGTGGAACGGGATCCCACGGGCCGTCACCTCGTCCGTGACCTGAGCCCCGGAGCCTTCCTCGCGCCCCGCCCACTGGTGCCCGCCCCCGACCGGGTGCGGATCGCCCTGGTCGGGACCCGGGCCGGGCTCCTCGCGGGCGACGAACTGCGGCTGCGGGTCTCGGTCGGGCCGGGGGCGCGCCTGGAACTCGTCGAACCGTCAGGCCTCGTCGCCTACCACCACCGCGGCGGCGCGTCGACGTGGCGGGCCCGGGTCGACATCGCCGAGGGCGGTGAACTGCACTGGGACGGGAAGCCGTTCGTGGTCTGCGACGGTGCCCGGGTGGTCCGTTCCATGGACGTGGTCCTGGCGGCGGGTGCGCGCATGCTGTGGCGGGACACCCTGGTCCTGGGGCGCTCGGGCGAGCGCGGCGGCAGCGTGCGGGCCACCACCCGGGTCACGTACGACGGGCGCGAGCTGCTGGTCGAGGACCTGGACCTGACGGACCCGGAGGTCCGTGAGCTCCCCGGCGTCCTGGGGCCCCACCGGATCATCGGCGCTGTCACCTCGCTCGGCTCCGCCCCCGCGGGCCCGTCACATCCGTACCGCACCGAACTGGCCGGACCGGGAGCCCAGGTCCGGCTGCTGGACACCGTGGCTCCGGCGGTCGAGGCGGAACTCACGGCCGTCTGGGACGACTGGGCGGCGGCCTGAGGGCCTGCCGGCCCGGTCCGGGCCCGTGGCCCGCGCGTTCCGTCCCCGCCCCGGGCGGCGATTTGGTCCGGGGACACGGGAAGCGCGGGACGCCCGGCGGCCGACCGGCCCCGGGTGCCCCGCACGGTGTGCTGCCGGAGCCCGGGAGGAAGACCGGGCCCCGACAGCACACCGCGGGACAGCCCTTAGCGCCGTGACCGCTCGACCGCACCGCGCGCCACCACGGCCGCGCACAGCAGCGCCGGCACCGCCGCGAGCGCGAAGCAGACGGCGGGTGACAACCGGTCCACCAGCAGTCCCACCACCGCGGTGCCGACGGACGTACCCGCGTTGACGGCCGTGTTGACCCACGCACCGGCCTGCGTGCGCACGGCGGGGTCCACCGACTCGTCGGCGACGAGATACGCCGTGGTCAGCGCCGGGGCGACGAAGACCCCCGCGACCGCGACCACCGCGACCAGCGCGTACACCCCGGGCGACAGCCCCGCCAGGACCATCGCCGCCCCCAGCCCGACGGCCGGGACCGGCAGCCGCGAGCGGTTCGACCCGCGCCAGCGGACGGCACCGTACGCCAGCCCGCCGACCGCGCTGCCCGCGGAGAGCGCGGCCAGCACCCAGGCCACCGCACCGCCCCGCCCGTGCTGCTCGGTGAACGCCACCACCAGCAGATCCAGCGCCCCCAGGCACAGCCCGACGGCCGCGGCAACCAGCGCGGCGTGCCGCAGCCCCGCCACCCCCAGCAGCCGCCATCCGGTGGTCTTCCCCGACGACGAGGACCGGGCGGGCGTGCCGATGGCCCGCAGCGCGGGGGAGGACACCAGGGCGAGGACGCCCACCAGCACGAGCCCGGCGCCGACCGCCACACCCGCCGCCGGAACGGTGTACCGGATCAACACCCCGACCAGCAACGGGCCGGTGACGAACATGAGTTCCTCGGCGACGCCGTCCAGACTGTAGGCGCGCCGCAACAGCTCCCGGTCCGGGAGCAGTTCGCTCCACAGGGTCCGCATCACCGGCCCCAGCGGCGGAGTGCAGGCGCCCGCCGCCACGGCGAGTGCCCCCAGCAGCGACGAAGAGGCCCCCGGCCCCCAGGTGGCGTACGTGAGGGCGGTGAGCAGTGCCGCGTACGCGGCCGCCATCGGCGGCAGCGCCCGGCGCGGTCCGTACCGGTCGATCAGCGCGGCACGGGCGGGGGAGAGGAAGACACTGGTCGCCCCGAACAGGGCCATGACCGCGCCGGCCGCGGAGTAGGAGCCGGTGGTGTCCTTCACCGCCAGCATCAGGGCGAGCGGAGCCGTACCGTACGACAGCCGCCCCAGCAGGACGGCACCGAAGGCGCGGGCGGCCTGCGGGGTGCGCAGGACCGCGACGTAGGAAGGGGCGCGCGAAGGCGCCGGAGTGGGCGAAAGCATGAGGACGTTCCTCGTGAGGGCAGCGCGAAGTGCGGCGCTGCGGGCATGCGGGGACACCGGAGCGACGCACCCGGCTCGGCGGGGGTGCGTCCGTCACGGGGTCCTACACACAGGGGAGGAACATGCCTGGAAATCTAGCAGGGCCCCGAACCGGCATCGACCCGGGGGACGTGCCCGGTCCGCCGGAGGCCGCGGCCGGGCCTCCGATAGGGTCTGCGCCCATGTCGTCCTCCCCCGGTACGCCCGGCCCCCACGACCGCCCCGGGCCCGCGCACCGGCTCCTTCGGGCACTCGACCGTTTCAACGCGGCCCATCCCTGGGACCACAACGCCCACTTCCACCGGTGGATCCTGCGGCAGCTCCCCGCCCGCTGCGACCGGGCCCTGGACGTCGGGTCCGGCAGCGGGGACCTGGCCCGGCTCCTGGCCACCCGGGCGAGGGCGGTGGACGGCATCGACGCCGACCCGGAGATCGTGGCCCGGGCCCGTGAACTCACCGGCCCCGACGGCCCGGTGACATTCGCCGTCGCCGAGGCACCGGACGGGGCGCCGTACGGCCCGTACGACGCGATCACCTGCGTCGCCGTCCTCCACCACCTGCCGCTCACCGACGCGCTCACCGCCTTCCGGGAGCGGCTGGCACCCGGCGGGACCCTCGTGGTGGTGGGCCTCGCCCGGGAGTCGACCCGGGTGGACTTCCTGCTGGCCCTCGTCTCCGTACCGCTGAACGCGGCAACGGGCTGGATCAGGAACAAGGGGCGCCCCTCGCCCCGCCCGGCTTCGATGACGGCCCGCACCCGCCCGGCCTCGACGACGTTCCCGGAGACCGTCCGCGAGGCGCGCCGGGTGCTGCCGGGGGCCCGTCTCCGGCGCCGGCTGTTCTGGCGATACACACTGGTGTGGCGCGACCGCCGCGATCCGCACCCGGCGGGCTGAGCGGAACCGCCGGGAACCGGCGGCCGACTGCTCCGTCGGACTGAACTCCACCTGCCGCGACCGCGCGTCCCCGCCGTCCCGGCGGTGCCTTCGGGGGACGCGCGCCGTATAACTGCCGGACTGTCGCGAGAGCCGACGAACCGACGAAAGGGCCGGCGATGATGCTTGCAGCCGAGGACCGGATGGCCATCACCGAACTGATCGGCCTGCACGGGCACCTGCTCGACGACGGCGAACCCGGCCGTCTGGACGAGGTGTTCACCGCCGATGTCGTCTACGACGCCTCGGCCCTGGGCCATGGCGAGATGCGGGGGGTCGAGGCCGTGCGGGACGCGGCGGGGGCGATGGGCGGGCGCGGTCCGATCGGCCACCACGTCACCAACATCGTCCTCACCGGCCTGGACGACGGACGGGTGCTGGCCCGGTCCAAGGGGATCGGCGTGCGGGCCGACGGCAGTTGCGGCAGCGTGACCTACGACGACGTGGTCGTGCGCGGCGAACGGGGATGGCGCATCGCCCGCCGCGAGGCGGCCCCGCGGCGCGTGGCTCCCGGCACCGACGGCCGGGACGGCTGAACCGGTGCGCGAACGGCGCGGCCCGACGGCCCCCTCCGCGCACGGACGGGGGCCGTCGGGCCGTCCGGGTCAGACGTCCAGCATCCCCGAGGTGTCGATGACCTGACGGATCGCCCGGCCCGAGGCCAGCTCCTCCATCGCCGCGTTGATGCCGGTCAGCGGCAGGGTGCCGGTGTGCATCCGCTCCACCGGCATCAGACCGGCCCGCCACAGGTCCAGGAACCGGGGGATGTCGCGGCGCGGGACCGCGTCGCCCATGTACGAGCCCAGCAGGGACTTGCCCTCGCCCGCGAACGCCAGCGCCGGGACCTCCAGCACCCGGTCGGGTGCGGGCAGACCCACCGAGACGACCTTGCCGCCCCGGGCGACGGCCGTCAGGCATTCGGCCATCACCTTCGGGCTGCCCACCGCCTCGACCGCCACCTCGGCGCCGCCGGAGGTGAGCTCGCGGACCGCCCCGACCGCCTCGCCGGGGGCGAAGGCATGGGTCGCGCCCAGCCGCAGGGCCAGCTCCCGCTTCTCCGCGACCGGGTCGACGGCGACGACCGGGTACGCCCCGGCCGCGCGGGCGCCCAGCACCGCGGAGAGTCCCACCCCGCCCAGGCCGTAGACCACGGCCGACTGGCCGGGGCGCAGGGCCGCCGTGTTGATGACGGCCCCGGCACCGGTGAGGACCGCGCAGCCGAACATCGACGCCACCGCGAACGGGATGTCCTTCGGGATCGGCACCACCGACTCCTGGGCGAGCACCGCGTGCTCGGAGAACGCGGAGACGCCCAGCTGGTGGTGGACCGGCTCGCCGGAGGCGTCGGTCAGCAGCGACGGGCCGTGCAGCAGACCGCCCGAGCCGTTCGCCGCGGCGGCCTGCGCGCACAGCGCGGGCCTGCCTGCCGCGCAGTCGGCGCAGAAGCCGCAGCTCGGCACGAAGACCAGGGCCACGTGGTCACCGGGACGCACCCGGCCGACGCCCGGCCCGGTCTCCCGCACGACCCCGACGGCCTCGTGGCCCAGTGCCATCGGCAGCGGACGGACCCGGTCGCCGTTGACCACCGACAGGTCCGAGTGGCAGAGCGAGGCCGCCGCGATCCGGACCAGCACCTCGCCCTCGCGCGGTGCGCCGAGCTCCAGCTCCTCCACCTCGACCGGGCGGGTCGCGGAGTAGGGGCGGGCGGTCGACACTCCGCGCAGCACCACCGCACGGGTCCTCATGCCCGCGCCTCGGGACGCGGGGCGCAGCGCAGCACGTCACGGCTCTCCAGCAGCGGGACGACCTTGCCGAGCACGATCTCCTGGAAGTGGGGCGTGGCGCAGTGCGCGGTGAAGTCGGCCTCGCAGGTGTACTCCTCGTAGAGCACGATCGCCCGCGGGTCCTCGACGCCCTGGTGGACGCGGTAGGCGAGGTTGCCCGGCTCCTGGCGGGAGGCGGCGGCCATGGTGTCGAGCAGGGGGAGGACGGTGTTCTCCTCGCCCTCCCTGGTGCGGTAGCGGGCGACGACGACGTAGGACATGGGGACTTACTCCTGGGGTGGTGCGGCGGGCCTCTTGAGCGCGGCGGGCGGGACCGGCGGAAGCTGGTCGCGGCGCAGGCTCCAGAGGCGGGGGTCGGACGTGGCGGCGGCGACGGACCCGAGGGCCAGGGCCAGCGCCACGTCCGCGGGGGTCTCCACGAAGCCCGCGGCGACCGACGGGGACATCGCGCGCTGTGCCTGCGCGCTCATCCGGGCGACGATCGGGGCGGGCATGACTTCGACCAGGTCCGGCGCCCCGCGCGAGATCGCGTCCGTGGAGCGGCGCAGATTGGACCGGTCGGTGACGAACACCTTCATCATCGTCAGCAGGCCGAGCGGCCTGCCCTTCTCTATGAGGGAGAGCCGGGTGCTGACCACGCCGTGGGCGCCCATGTTCTTGATGAACTCCAGCGCGCCCCGGTCCTGGGCCAGACCGGGGCTGCTGTCCACGTTCACGAACACGGTCTTCCCCGCCCGGCCCAGCGCCGGCACGACCTGGGGCAGTTGCCCCACCGCGAGCGACGCGACGATGCACACCCTGGCCGGTGCGGTGAGGAACTGCCGCAGCGGCTGGGTGCCGACGACCGACGCGACCACCGGGACCTCGGCGAGCGCGGAGGCGAGCCGGGGGTCGAGCGGGGCGACGGACCGGGACGGGGAAGGGGTCATGGCAAGGGCCTGCCTGGGAAGGAGGGGTTCGTGGCGCCGAGGCCGGGTCAGCTCAGCGGGGACGTACCGAATCGGCTGGGAAGGCCCAGTTTGCCAGGGTTGAGGATGCCCGCCGGGTCCAGGGCCTTCTTCACCGCGACGAACGTCGCGAAGCCGGCCCCGAGGGCTTCCTCCAGGTAGGGGCCGCGCAGCAGACCGCAGCCGTGGTGGTGGCTGAGCGCCGCCGCGTGCTTGATGAGCACGGCGTTGGCGGCGTCCCACACCGCGCGGTACCAGTCGCGGCGCGCCTCGGGCGCCACGTTCCCGCGCAGCGAGAAGTAGACGCAGGCGCCGTCGGTGTAGGCGTGCGACTGGTGGGCCGAGGCGGCCAGGGTGCCGTCCACCGCCTGGATCGCGGCGACCACCTCGTTGTAGATCACCGGGAGGTCGGTCCAGGACGCAGCCATCTCCAGGGTGTCGGCGACGAAGCCCGGGCCGGGCTTGAAGCCGTCGGCGGACTTGCCGACCAGCATCCGCTCGTCCAGCCAGCGCTCGAAGACGGCCCGGCTGTCCAGCTCGGGGCCGTACTCCTCGCAGACCTCCCTGGCGACCGCGATCGAGGCGTCCACGATCGCCGGGTCGCCCTCGTCCGCGATCAGCAGGAGGTTGGTCTCCGGGTGGCCGAAGTGGGTGCCCGACTCCAGGGCGTCGTACAGGCGCAGGACGGCCGGGGTGGCGCCGCGCTGCATGATCCGGCGGCAGGCCTCCAGGCCCTGGGCGAAGGTCGCGAAGCCGTACGCGGCGGCGGAGGCGTACTCCGGCAGCGGGTGGACCCGCAGCCGGGCCGAGACGATGACGCCGAGGGTGCCCTCGGAGCCGACGAACAACTGGCGCAGGTCCGGGCCGACCGCGGCGCGGGCGTAGTCGCCGTAGGTGGCGCGGGTGCCGTCCGCGTGCACGACGTCAACGCCGACGACCATGTCCTCGATCTTGCCGTACCGGGTGGAGAGCTGGCCGGCGCCCCGGCAGGCGATCCAGCCGCCGACGGTGGAGACGGCGAACGCGGACGGCCAGTGGCCGGTGGTGACGCCGTACTCCTCCTGGAGCTGCTTCTCGAAGAGGTCGCCGAACATGCCGGCCTGGACGTCCACGAGGTTCGACTCGGCGTCGAAGCCGGTGATCTCGTTCAGTCCGCACACGTCCAGGACGACGCCGCCGAAGACGGGCAGCGCCGCGCCGGTGACGTTGGAGCGGCCGGCGGACGGGGTGACCGGGACACCGGCCTCGTGGCAGATCCGCAGCACGGCGGCGACCTGGTCGGCGTCGGCGGCCTCGACGACCACGGCGTCCGGGGTCGCGGGACGGCCCTCGGTCTCGCCGATCATCGAACCGGCCCACCAGTCGCGGGTCCGGGTGACGACCTCGTCGCGGGAGGTGTGGACCGCGTGAGCGACCTCGCGCAGCGCCTCCACCACGGACTCCGGGACCTCGACCGGGTCCACCTGGAGCGCGGCCTCGCCGTCGCCGATCGGGGTGTTCTGCGCCCACTTGGCGAAGCTGGGGGCGCCGACGGTGTAGTTGCCCCGGTTGAACGGGTGGGTGATGGTCTGACGGCTGATCATGCTGCTGCCCCTTCGAGGAGTACGGACTTTTCGTGACGGACGGCTGCGAGGTACTCGGCGACCGAGCGTTCGACCTGCGTCTGAGTGAGGTTCAGTTCCCGGCCGAGGATCGCGCCGACGGCCTCGGCCGCCTCCACGGACGCGTCCCGGGCGAACAGCCGGGCACGGGTGCGGCGGGAGAGGACGTCGTCGACCGAACGGGCGAGCTCGGCGCGGGCCGCGTACACGACCTCCGCCCCGGTGTAGGGGAGTCCCGCGACGACCGGAGCGGCGAGCGACGGGTCCTCCTGGATGAGGTCGCCGACGAACCGGGCCTCGGTGCCGAAGCGCTCGCCGAGGTGCGCGGCGATGCCGCCGGACGCGGCGACGGCCTCGGAGTCGTAACCGGCGCCGCCCAGCAGCGGGAGGTCGCCGGTACGGCTCTTCCCCTTGCGGCCGAGGACCGTCATCACCTTGTCGATGACGAGTTCGCCCATGTGCCGGCTGGTGGTGAGCTTGCCGCCGGTCACCGTCACCATGCCGGTGCGGCCGATGGTGATGTGGTGGTCGCGGCGCATGTCGAGGGTGGCGCCCTCCTTGCCGCCGACCAGCGGGCGCAGGCCGCCGATGGAGCCGACCACGTCGTCCGGGGTGAGCTTCCCCTCGAAGGCGGTGTTGGCGCCCTCCAGCAGGAAGTCCATCTCCTCGCGGGTGCAGTGCACGTCGTCCGGGGAGCCCTGGTAGTCCTCGTCGGTGGTGCCCAGCACGACGCTGTTGCCCCAGCGGGTGCAGGTCGCGCGGCGGGCCCGGCCGGGGATCGGCACGGTGACCGTGCAGTTGATCCGGACCTTGTCCCACGGCACCACGATGTGGACGCCCTTGGCGGGCCGCACCTGCGGCTTGTGGCCGTCGTCGGCCTTCGCGTCCAGCTCGTCGGTCCACACGCCGGTGGCGTTGACGACGGCGCGGGCGCGGATGTCGATGGTGTCGCCGTCCGCCGAGACCCGGGCGCCGGACACCTTGCCCATCTGCATCAGCAGGCCCTCGGCCTTCGCCCCGTTGAGAACCGTCGCGCCGAGCGCGGCGGCGGTACGGACGATGGTGAGGACGAGACGGGCGTCGTCGGTGCGGGCGTCGAAGTACATCAGCCCGCCCTTGAGGTTCTCGGCGCGCAGCGTCGGCGCCTGGGCGAGGACCTCGGGAACGGTGAGCCGCTGGTGCAGCTTGCCGATCCGCCAGCCGCCGACCAGGTCGTACGTCCACAGCAGGCCCTCGAAGCCCTTGGCGAGGCGGGCGTCGAAGACGCCCTCCTTCTCCAGGATCGGGAAGAGGAACGGCAGCCGGTGCACCAGGTGCGGGGCGTTCTTCCGGAAGCGGTGGCGTTCCAGGAGCGAGTGGCGGACCAGGTTGACGTTGCCCTGCTCGATGTAGCGCAGGCCGCCGTGGACCATCTTCGACGACTTCGACGAGGTGCCGGAGGCGAAGTCGTCCTTCTCGATCAGGGCCGCGCGCAGACCGCGCGAGGCGGCGTCGAGCACGGCGTACGCCCCGGTGATGCCACCACCGATGACGAGCACGTCGTACGTGTCGTCGGCCAGCCGGCGCTTGAGGGCCGCCCGGTCGAGCAGCAGGGGCGTCCGGCGGGTCGCCGCGGCGTTGCGCCGCGGTTTCCGGGCGGGCATGGTGATCACAACATCAACTCCTGGTGTTTCGGTTGGCGGCCGCGTCATCGTGTGCGGGCCGCCGGTGCGACGGCCGGGGCCGTCAGTGGGGGGTGTGAGGTTCGGGGGCGCCCTCCCGCAGGGGGAGCAGCGCGGGATCGTTCAGGTGGGCGATCAGCACGTCGCGCCAGGCGGCGCGCTGTCCGGTGCGTTCGGCGGCCGTGATCGACGGTTCGAAGACCTGGCCGTGCGGCTGCGCCTCGACGACCTCCTCCAGCGAGGACCACAGGCCCTGCGCGACCCCGGCCAGGTAGGCGGTACCGCGCAGGCTCGCGGTGGCGGAGTCGGAGACCCGTTCCAGCGGCAGGCCGGTCAGGTCGGCCTGGATCCGCATCAGCGGGTCGCTGCCGGAGACGCCGCCGCCGACCCGGAGCCGGGTGAACGGGGTGCCCATGGTGTCGGCGACGCCGTCGATCAGGTCGCACACCGAGTGCGCGATCCCGTCGAGCACGGCGCGGGCGAGGTCGGCGCGGGTGGTGGCGAGGGTGAGCCCGGTGAGGGAGGCGGTGGCCTCCGGGTGCCAGACCGGCGTACGGACCCCGGCGAGCGCCGGGACGAAACGCGGGGTGCGGCCCGGCCGGGTGGGGACCCGGCCCGCCTCCTCACCGAGCTCCTTCGGCGATGCGAACAGACCCAGGTCGTCGCAGAGCCAGCGCAGCGCCGAACCCGCGGTGGAGGTGTACGCCTCCAGGCTGTAGTGGCTGGTGTCGCCCTGCCGCCGGCCGGGCTGGGCGAGCACCCCGGAGATGTCCGGCCGGGGCAGGGCGGGCGTGGTGCCGGTCGCCGCGTCGACGAAGGCGCCGGTGCCGTACACGCACATGCCCTGCCCGGCGGCGAGACCGCCGAGCGCGACGAGCGCGGCGTGCTGGTCGCCCATGGAGGCGGCCAACGGGACGGCGATACCGAGGGCGGCCGGGTCGGTGGTGCCGAACCCGGCGTCGTCGGAACGGAGCTCGGGCAGCAGGTCGAGGGGGAAGCCGAGGTGGCCGATCCACTCCTCGTCCCAGGCGTGCCGCTCCAGCAGGTAGCCCCCGCTGGAGGCGGCGTTGGTCGGGGTGGTGGCGTGTACGGCGCCGCCGGTCAGGCGCCAGATCAGCCAGGTGTCGACGGTGCCGAAGAGGAGCCGTCCGGCCCGGTGCGCCGCGGCCACCTCCGGGTGCGCGGCGATCTGCCGGGCGGCCCAGAGGAACGGGGCGCGGGCGCCGACCGGCCGGCCCTGCCGGGACAGCAGGGCGGCGTCCCACTCCTCCTCGTACGCGGTGAGCTCGTGCGCGTACCGCCGGTCCTGCCACACCACCGCGGGCAGCAGCGGCCGCCCGGTGACCCGGTCCCACAGCATCGCCGTGGCCCGCTGTGTGGACAGCGCGACCGCGGTGATCTCGATGCCCTCCTCGCGGGCCCGGCCGACGGCCCGGCGCGCCACCTCGACGGTGGCGGTCCAGATCTCCATCGGGTCCTGCTCGACCGAGAGGTCGTCCGGATGGCTGACCTTGATCGAGCGGTAGAACACCTCGTGGGCGGCGCCCGAGTCGAGGACGACTCCGGCCCGGGTGCCCGTGGTGCCCTCGTCGATGGACAGCACACCGCGCCGTGGGGCGGCGCCGGGGAACGTCTGCGTCATTGCAGCCCTTTCAATGCGAGCCCTCGCGAGCGAGGCCGTACGGAGGGACGGGGGTGGGTGGGGTGCGGCAGGCCGGACGGCGGGTCAGCGCGCGGTCGCGGACGACGCGGACGGCGTGGCGGCGTCGTGGTCCTGCCCGGCGACCTCGTCGGGCGAGGCGGCCTTCGTCGGGTCCCACTTGATCACCAGACAGGTGAGGAGACCGAGCAGCGGCACGACGGAGAGCACCAGGAAGGTGTCGGCGAGTCCGAGCGAGTCCTTGATCTGCGGGAACACATACAGTCCGACGACACTGCCGAAGCTGCCGACCATCCCGGTGACACCGGTGCCGAGCGCGCGGACATCACTGCTGTAGGAGAGCGCGGCGATCGACTTGCCGTTGGCGCCGGGGCCCGCCGAGTGGCAGAGGATGAACAGCACCGGCAGCAGGAACGCCACCGCGGTGGGAACCTTCTCGAAGGTGAGTCCCATCGCCACCAGGGCGACGAAGACCCCGGCGAAACCGGCCGCGGAGCTGAGCCGCAGTCCGAGGCGGCGGCCGAAGTACGCGGACAGCAGCCCGCCGGCGATACCGAAGGCGTTGAACACCATCGAGCCGATGGTGGCCTTCTCGAAGCTCTCGCCGAAGATCGTCAGGCTGATCAGCGGCAGGTACCAGCCGACCGCGAAGTACTGCATCGACTGTCCGAGCGAGATCACCGAGGAGAGGATGGTGCGCGGCAGGTACTCGCCCTTGAACAGGAGCCCGGCCTGGCGGAACCCGATGGCGGGAGCCTCGGTGGCGGCGCGGGTCGCCTCGTCGGGCCTGCCGGCGACGGCCTTGATCCCGTAGATCCGGTCCAGGTTGGCCACCGACTCGTCGAGCCGTCCCTTGCTGGCCAGCCAGGTGGGGCTCTCCTTGAGCATCAGCGCCTGGCCGATCAGCAGCGCGACGGCGACGACCGAGGCCGAGCCGACCGACCAGCGCCAGATGTCGGCGCCGACGTCCAGGTTGAAGAAGACCAGGGCCAGCGCGAGGTTGCTGGTGGTGGCGACGTACCAGACCGCCTGCCACAGGTTCAGCCGGCCGCCCAGCTTCGCGGGCGTGTACTCGGCGAGCAGCGCCATGGCGACCGCGAAGTCGATGCCGTACGCGACGCCCACCAGGACCCGGCCGAGCCAGACGACGGTGAAGTCACCGGCGAACGCGGCGAGCAGGGCGCCCGCGATCGCGAACACCTTGGCGATGAGCAGCGGGGGAACACGGCCGATGCGGGTGGCGAGCCAGCCGCCGACGGGGTTGAAGATGATCGCCAGGGCCGGAGCGGTGGCCGTGAGGATCGAGACCTGGGTGCTGGTGAGCTCCATCTGGGTCGTCATCGGCCCCAGACCGGCGCTCAGCGCCGCGTTCGAGTAGGCGTCGAGGAACAGCCCGCCGAACACGAGGAACCAGATGATCCGAGCCCGGCCGGTGATCTTTCCCAGCCCATCGATGAGCGCAACGACGTCGCCGACGCCTTTGACGCTCGGACGTTGTGCCATGAATCCGCCTTCGAGGAAGACCCATCGGTGGCACGGGGAGCACGAAAAAACAGGCATGACGAAACCACCGACAGGTGGTCTGTGTCTATGCCTGCCAAAACACTGCGGAAAGCGCCGCAGCACGTGAATTGCCGGAACTGCCAACTACGCAGTTCAGTGAGGTTAAGAACGAGCCGGGAGAAACGTCAAGGGTTTCGGCCAGGTTACCGAAAAGTGACGGTGCCGGGCGGCGCCCGTCGTACCGGCCGAGGGGTGTGCCGGCCGGTACGACGGCGGAGGCGGTGCGGCGGGGGCGGGGCGGGGCGGCGCGTGATCGGCGCCGTCCCCCACCGGCCCGTCCCGGCGAGGCGGCCCCGCCGTCAGCGGCCGGCCTGGAGCGCGGCCCAGGTGGCGGGCCCCACGACGCCGTCGGGGTCCAGTCCGCGGTTCGTCTGGTAGCCGCGCACCGCCGTCACCGTCGCCGGGCCGAAACTCCCGTCGACGGCGACCGTCGATCCGAGGGCCGCGGTCAGCGCGCGCTGGAGCCGCTTCACCCCGTCGCCCGAGGCGCCCTGCTCCAGCGGCGGCGTCGCACCGGCCGACAGCAGCGCGGTCCAGGTCCTCGCCCCCACGACGCCGTCCGCCTCCAGCCCGTGGGCCGCCTGGTACGCGGTGACCGCCTGCTGCGTGGCCGGGCCGAAATCGCCGTCCACCGCGCCCGCGGAATGCCCCTGCTCGCCCAGCAGCCGCTGCACCGCCGACACCTGCGGTCCGGCGGAGCCGCTGCGCTGGGTGGCGTACGCGGCGAAACTCAGCCCGTCGGCCGGGGTGCCGCCGCCGTCGGTCCCGCCGACCAGCTCCATGTAGCGCGCCCAGTCCCAGTGCGGGCCGGGGTCGGTGTGGTCGTTGCCGGGGGCCTCGCTGTGCCCGATGATGTGTGCCCGGTCCTTCGGGATGCCGTACCGGTCGCACAGATAGCGGGTCAGCGCCGCCGACGAGCGGTACATCGCGTCGGTGAACCACGACGGGTCGTCGACGAACCCCTCGTGCTCGATGCCGAGAGCCGAGGCGTTGGCGCTGCGCGCGTGGTATGCCGTATCGCTGTCGCGCACCGTCTGGGTGATCTCGCCGTCCGACGAGCGCACCACGTAGTGCGCGCTGACCTCCGAGGCGGGGTTCTGGAACCAGTTGATCGAGCCCGCGTACGAGCCCTGCGTGACGTGCACGATCACCTTGTCGATCTTCGCCGAACGGCCGACGGCGTAGTTGTTCGTGTGGGCCGGGACCCACAGCGCCGACGGGTAGTCGGGGCTCTGGGCACGCACCTCGGCCGAGGCGGTCGCGCCTTTCTGCGGCGCGACCGGACGACCGGTCACCGAGACCTTCTCCCCGCCGGGGACGACGGCGTCCAGGCCGTCGGCGAGGAAGGTGTAGACCGTGTCGGCGTAGAGGGCGGCGGTCGCCCCCCGGGCTCCGCTGTACCGGGCGACGACCGGGTACCAGGCGTCGAGGTCGTCGCGGTCCCGGGCGTCCAGACCGAGTTTGTCCGCGTAGCCGCGCAGCACGGCCGCGCCGCCCATGATGTTGGCCGCGGTGTCGGTGCGCAGGCCCGCGGGGGACGCGCCGGTGAGCGCGGCGGCCCGCTCCAGCGTCCGGTTCACGGGATTGCTGACGAGGTGCATCACCCCGTACCCGTTCGCCTGGCTGGGACGCCCCGCGTGGCCGTCGA
The DNA here is from genome assembly GCF_043083325.1 of Streptomyces sp. NPDC014734. Taxonomy (NCBI): domain Bacteria; kingdom Bacillati; phylum Actinomycetota; class Actinomycetes; order Kitasatosporales; family Streptomycetaceae; genus Streptomyces; species Streptomyces sp. NPDC014734. The sequence continues at coordinate 41,217 of NZ_JBIBYN010000015.1, forward strand.
GGTGGGTCTCGCCGTAGCCGACGGCGGCGAGCAGATCACGCGGCACGTCGAACCGTTCGGCCGCCCGCGCGAACGCCCGGTTCATCGGACGGTCGTCGTCGGGGGCGGCGAGGGCCGGGGTGCCGGTCGCGGCGAGGACGGTGGCGGTGAGGGCCGCCAGGGCGGACGCGCGGGCCCTGGTGCGGACGGCTGCTCGTCGGGGCATGCCTGCTCCTGCTCTGTGTGGGGGAGAGGTGAACGGCCCCGGGGCCCGAGTGGGGTGGGCCGAGGGGCCGGAGCGCGTTCAGCGTATCGATGTGTTCAGGCCATGACAATCTTGTGGCCGCGTCCCAACGCTCCTTCACCCGAATGCCATTGACGGACCGTCGGATTGCGCGCGGGGCGGCGCCGGGCGCTCGTGCGCCCCCCCCCGGTGAACCGGGGGCGCGGCCGTCGCCCCGTACCCGGTCCCCGGCCCCGGTGGGCGACCGGGGCCGGGCGGGTGCCGCTACCAGCGGTCGCGGTGGATGACGTCCGCCACCGGGCGGCGCCGCACCGGGCCGAAGTTGCCCTGCGGCCGGCCGACCGGAATCGCCGCGAAGGTGTGCATGTCCTCGGGGATGCCGAGCGCCTCCTTCCACTCCTGCTCCAGCATCAGGTGCCAGATGGTGATGTTCGCGGCGAGCCCCAGCGCCCGCGCGGCCAGCAGGATGTTCTGCACGCCGGGGTAGACGCACGACCCCTCCGCGAGGGCCTGGAACCGGGTCTGGGTGTTCATCATGTGCTCGGTCCCGGCCGGGCCGAGTGCCCGCGCGGACGCCTGCATCCCCTCCTCGTCCAGCCGGGGCTCCGGGAACCGGTAACACGGGATGATCAGTGCCGGGGTGTCGGCGAAATGGTCGCGCTGGTACTCGATCGCGGCGACCATCCGCCCGTACGCCGCGTCGTCCATGCCCTCGGGCGCGTACTTCCCGGTGGTCGCCAGGTACGCGTCCACGCACCGCTTCCACAGGGGCGCGAGACGGGCCATCACCTCACGGTCCGTCACCAGCACGTACTCGTAACACTGCATGTTGCCGCCGCTCGGCCCCCACACCGCGGCCTGCACGAGTCGTTCCAGCGTCTCGTCGGGCACCGGATCCGGCTTCAGGCGGCGCATGGCGCGCATGGTGGACATGGTCGGAAAGAGCGCGGGTTCACCGGTTCCGGCGGCATCCGTCGGTATATGTGTCGTCATGATCGCGGAGTCTACGGGCGAAATCCGGCCGATGGCAGGGGGGAGTCCGGCCATCGGGACGGACGGGCGGGTGCGCGCGGGACGGCCTGGGGAAAGGGGCCGGTCGGCCTTCGACGGTGACCCGTACGCCCCTGTTCCCTCCTGCGTGTCGCCCCTCCGGGGCCGCAGGAATCGCACGCCTGGACGACAGCCCTCCGCACGGGGGAACGCGGAACGGAACCTCCTTCACGAAGGCGTATAAAGGGTTCCTCCGGACCGGCCGGCGTCCCCGAATGGCACTCACCCCTCACGCGGCAGGGCGTCACCGCGTACGAGAGCGCAGGAGTGCCGTATGAGCACCGCGGAAGAGATCAACACCTTGCTGGTCGCCAACTTCGGAACCGACCCCCGGGCCATCCGTCCCGAGATGGCGCTCCGTCAACTCAGCCTGGACTCCCTGGCGCTGGAGGAACTACGGCTCCTCATCGAGGAACGACTGGGCATCGACCTGGACGACGTACCGCTCACCTCGCGCGACACCGTCGCCGAACTCGTGGCCGTCGTGCACCGGAAGGCCGCCGCGTGACGGCCCGTCCGGGGCCCCCCGCCCCGTTCGCCGCCGCCGTCACCGGGATCGGCCTGGTCACCGCGGCGGGCACCGGGGCCGACGCCACCTGGCGCACGGTCACCGGGGCCGACACCGCGCCGAATGTCCTGCGCAGGCCCGAACTCGAAGGCCTGCCCTGCGACTTCATGTACACCATCAGCGGTCTCGACACCCGGGCCGGGCTCGGGATCGCCGTCGTCCGGCTGATGGACCGCTTCTCCCAACTCGCCGTCCTCGCCGCCCGCGAGGCCGTCGCGGACGCCGGTCTCGACCCCTCGGCCTGGGACGGCGCACGGGTCGCCGTGATCATCGGTTCCGCGCACGGCGGGCTTCCGTTCTACGACGAACAGCACACCCTCCTCACCGAGCGCGGGGCGCGCCGCGTCTCCCCGAAGCTCGCCCCGCTCACCGTCGTCAACGGCGCGGCCAGCAGCGTCGCCACCGACCTCGGCGCCCTCGGCCCGAGCCAGGCCGTCTCCACCGCGTGCTCCTCCGGCACGGTCGCCATCGGCACCGCCCACCAGATGCTCCGCTCCGGCGCCTGCGACATCGCCGTCGCGGGCGGCGCGGAATCGGTCTGCTCCCGTCTGCTGTTCGCCAGCGCCTGCCAGTTGAAGGCGGTCTCCACCCGGCGCGACGACCCCGGGGCCGCCTGCCGCCCGTTCGACACCCACCGGGACGGCTTCGTCATCGGCGAGGGCGCCGGACTCCTCGTACTGGAACGCCCGGAGCACGCCCGGGCCCGCGGCGCCACCGTCCGCGCGCACGTCGCCGGATACGGGGCCTCCAGCGACGCCCACTCCGCCGTCGCCCCGGACCCCGAGGGGCGCGGCATCGAACGCGCGCTGCGCACCGCCCTCGCGGACGCGGGAGTCGACGCCACCGACATCGGCCATGTCAACGCCCACGGCACCTCGACCGTCTCCAACGACCTCATCGAGGGGACCATGCTGCGCCGGGTCCTCGGCGAGCACCCCCTGATCACCTCCACGAAGGCGATGACCGGACACACCCTCGGCGCCGCCGGGGGGATCGAGACCGCGCTCACCGTGCTGGCGCTGGAGCGGCAGCTCGTGCCCCCCACCGCGAACCTCGACGCCCCCGACCCCGGCATCCCGGTCGACGTGGTGCGCAAGGAGGCCCGGGCCGCGGCGTTCGACGCGGCGGTCAAGACCTCGCTCGGATTCGGCGGTCACAACGCCGCACTCGTCCTCACCAGGGCCTGACCCGGAAACGAGGAGCCGTCATGGCCGAGGAGATCATCCGGACCCTGTCGGTGCGCGGGTTGCGCTACCGCTACCGCGTCCTCGCGCAGCCCGCCCCGTGCACCGAGCCGGTCGTCGTCCTCGGCGGCGCGCTCCAGGGCATCCACGGCTGGCCCCAGATGGACGACCACCTGGGTCCGTTCGCCTCCGTCGTCACCGCCGACCTGCCCGGCATGGGCGACGCGGATCCGCTCCCGGCGGGGTCGGACGACGGTCTCCTGCGCGAGGCCGTCACCGGGATCATCGACGACCTCGGCGTACCGAGGGTCAACCTGTTCGGGTTCTCCTACGGCACCTCGATCGCCTTCGGCTGCGCCCGGCACCGACCCGGCCGGGTCGCCCGGCTGATCCTCGGCGGGGTGCCCTCGCACATCAGCGACGGCCAGCGGGACGACTGGCGCCGGGCCGTGGACCGGCTCGCGGCCGACGACATGGCGGGGCTCGCCGCACTGGCCGCCGCGGCACTGATGTGTCAGGACCGGGAACGGCGGGTCCACCGGCGGGACTTGGCCCAGCGCTACGTGCGGCGTTCCTTCCTGCACGCCCTGACCCACTCGCCGCACGCCGCCCGGTCGCTGCTGCGTCCGCTGGAGCACCGGCCGGACTTCTCGGGCGGTCTGACCGGCGTGCCCGCCCTCGTCTTCGCGGGCGAGCACGACACGGTCACGTCGCCCGAGCGGCAGCGCGCCTTCGCCGCCACGATCGAGGGCAGCAGGTTCGTCACGATCGGGGAGTCCGACCACTGGGTGGTCCTGGAACGCCCGGACGACGTCGCCGATCTCGTCGCCCGCTTCTTCACCGACCGGCCGCTGGAACAGGCGCCGGGACTGGCGGCCCTCCCGCACCAGCCGGTACGCGGCTCCAGTCCGGTGGGGCGGGCGTGACCGCCGGGCCATGAGGGGCGGGGGCACCCGGCGGCCGGCCGCCCCCGCCATGACAGGGGACGTTCACACGTCCCCGGGATCAGTGCCGCCCGTGTCCGGGCCGGCCGTGGCCGTGATCGGGATGCCGGGGGCCGACGTCCACGCGCACGATCTGCGGGTCGTGGTCGCTCGCCTGATCGGCGAACTCGGCGTTGATGTGCACGACGTCGTAGTCGAAGCGGCGGATTCCGGGGCTCGTCAGGATGTGGTCCAGCGTCTGCGAGTTGCCGTCGTACACATAGCTGTACCGCTCGTTCGCCGGCAGCGTGCCGATCAGCGGCTTGAGCACCTTGCCGCTGGTCAGCGCGTTCACCGTCGGGGAGAACGCGAAGTCGTTCAGGTCGCCGAGCGTGATGACGCGGGCCGAGTCGTCCGCCGCCAGCAGCGACTTGACGAAGGTGTTGACCTCCGTCGCCTGCTGCACCCGCTTGGTCTCCGAGCTCCGCCGCGGCTCCTGGTAGCGGCCGTGCAGGGGCTGGTCGCCGCCCTTGGACGCGAAGTGGTTGCCGATCACGAAGACCGGCTTGCCGCGGAAGCGGAACTCACCGACGAGCGGCTTGCGGCTGTCGGCCCAGGCATCGCTGTTCGGGGCGATCCGGCCGGGCGACACCGAGAGGGTGACGCCCTTCTTCGTCCGCACCGCGGAGACGGCCGTCGTCGCGTCGCCGCCCGCGCGGTCCACGAAGTCGACCCTCTTGGGATTGAAGAGGAAGACGTTGCGGATGTTGCCGCCGGGCTCGCCGCCGTCCTTGTTGTTCTCGGGGGCGATGTACCGCCACGCGTACCGGGGGCCGCCCGCGGCCACGATCGCGTCGGTGAACCGCTTCAGCGTGGCCTCGGAACCGACCGTGCCGTCGTTCACCGCGCCGTTGTCGTCCTGGATCTCCTCCAGCGACACGACGTCCGGGGAGGAGAGGTTGACGGCGACGCCCTGTGCGAGCGTGTCGAACTTCGCCTGCTCGTCCAGCGCGTCGAGGTTCTCCACGTTGTACGTGGCGACCGCGAGTTCGCCGCCCTTCTGCTTCCGGGTGACCTCGCGCCGCAGGTGCTTGTCGGTGCGGGTGCCGAGCTCGGTGGCCTGGAGGCTGTAGCCGCCGTACGACGCGTAGTCCATGACGCCGGTGGTGGTGCCGGACAGCACGTCGCCGACGTTCGCGGTCGGGACCGGCCGGTTCGCGTCGAGCGACATCACCTTGATGCGGCCGGTGTTCTGGTCGTCGTACGAGGCGTACAGCGTGCCGCCGCGCCGGGTCCGGTTCTCGTCCGGCTTGACGGTCACCCAGATCTCGCCGTACGTGTTCGTGGCGCCCGTCACCCGGGTGTCGGTGACGCGGACGCGGGTGCCTTCGAGCGACTCGTACAGGTCGAGGGCGTACACCGACGGCTGGAGCGGGAGCGTGTCGATCGAGCCGCCGTCCGCCGAGGGCACGTAGGCGTCCGGCACCGAGGCCGCGTCGAGCACCACCGCCTCGGGCAGCGGGTTGCCCGACGACAGGACCGTCGTCCTCGGGGCGGTGATCTCCGTGACCGACTGGCTGGTCGTCGACGGGTAGTACTCGTCCACCTTGCCGCTGACCAGTACCGAGTCGCCCACGGCGACCTGGGGCGCGGTGGAGCCGGTGAAGACGAACACCGCCTCGCTGGTGCGGGGGTCCGCGTCCGGCGAGGGATCCTGGATCCAGAAGCCGCGCGAACCGGTGGACCGGACGCCGGTGACGATGCCCGGAACTCCGGTCACCTGGCGGCCGTCCAGCGGCGACACCCGGGTGGTGCCCTGGATGTCGTGGATGCGGACGGTGCCGGGCTCGGTCGGGCCGCCGGGGTCCGGCGGCCCCTCGCCGCCCGAGGTCTCACCGGCCGAATTGACCGGCGTCGGCGCGCCCGCGGCGAAGTCCGCGGCGTTGTCGTCGGTGTCGGCGAGGGACGCCGCGCGCGCCACCGAGGCGGTGTTCGACGCCCCGGCGGCCGGGCCGCCGCCCTCGCGGACGACGGCGGAGCCGTAGCCGACGAGGTCCACGATCCGGGTGTCGGCCGCGCAGTCGGCGGCCGTCTTGCAGGTCAGCGGGGTGGTGCCGGAGACCAGCGCGACGGTGCCGCCGGTGGCCGACATCGCGACCGTGCCGGTGGCGTCCGGGGTCGGCAGGGCGGCGGCGGTGCCGGTACCCGCGGCCTGGGCGACCAGGTAACGGCCACCGGGGGCGAGCGAGCCGGTCAGCGCGGACACCTGCCACAGCGATCCGGCCGAGGGGGCGGCGGGCAGGTACTGCACGCTGAAGCCCGACAGGTCGTACGCGGCGGTACCGGCGTTGGCGAGTTCGACGAAGTCACGGGTGAGCGGGGCACCCGAGTTGCCTCCGCCGCCGTACACCTCGGAGATCACGGCGGTCGAGGACGGAGCCGCGAAGGCGGCGGGCAGCGCGGTGGCCGACAGCGTCACGGCGACGGCGCCGGCCAGCAGGACGGAACGGGGTCTGGATATGTGCACGGTGGACTGCTCCCGAAGTCTGGTGAGGGCAAAAGCTATGCGCGTAGAACCAGCCTTGACAAGACATCAGAAGTGAATTCCGTACATCGCGACGGAGTACGGCCGCCGCCGGGAGCGCGGGAGCGGAGCGGGGGAGCGCCGTCCGGGAGGAGCGAGGCCGCCCGGGTCGTCGGGCCGGCCGCTCCGGGCGCTGCGCCGGGCCGTCGGTCACCACGTGGGTTTCGACGGCCCGGACGCCCGGCCCGGGCCACCGGTCAGACGGTGGGAACCCGGTCGAGGAAGCCGCTGACGGTGGCGATGCGTCCGTCGGCGGCGAGGGCGATCACATCCGACCCGGCGACGGGCGCCGAGCCGTCGGGGGAGACGAGTTCCCAGCCGAAGCGCACCAGGTCGTGATGCCCGTCGGGGGCGCCGAGCGGCCGGAACACGAAGCCGGGGAACTGCTGGTGGGCCCCGGTGATCGCGGCCGCGAGCTCCCGGTGACCGCGCACGTCGGCCAACGGGTCGGTGTACGCGGCGGTCTCGGTGAAGGCGGCCGCCACCGCCTTCTCCAGGTCCTCGGGGGCCGCGTTCCAGGCGTCGAAGTAACGGCTGACGGCGTCCTTGTGTGCGGTCATCGTGTTGTCCTCTCGTGGCGTCCCGGCCTTCGGGCCGGGATTCGTGTGCGCCGGTGGGAAACACGATCTCCCGCGGTGGGCGGTGCGTCGATTACCTGTGAGGTCATGGGCGGAGCTGCTGCCCGGAAGGCCCCGGTGCCGGGGCCGCTGCTGCCCGTGAGCCCGGGGGTGTGGCCCGCGGCCCGTGGCCCGTGGGATCAGGGGTGCGCGGCCCGTGGGATCGAGGGTGCCGGGGCCGGTCCGTCACACCTCGTTGTCGGGGACCACGTGCACGGCCGCCTCCTCGGCCGACGCGGCCGCTCCGTCGATGCCGACGTCCTCGGCCGCCAGCGTGTCCGGCTCGTCGATGTCGAGCTGCCGGGTGAGACGGCCGGCACGCACCGTACCCACCTCCGCGTCCCGGAGCTCGCCGTCACCGTCGGAAAGGTCGCCCAGGGCGTCGCCGTCGGCCGCGGTGACATCGGGGAGCTCCCGCGCCAGCCGGCCCTCCAACGGCTCGCCGCGGTGCTGCTCGGCCGCCGTGGTGCCCCGGTCCTCCACCGCCCACGGCCGCTCGGGCGGCGAATAGCCCTCGTCGAGCAGGTCGGTCAGCCCGCGGTTGTCGAGGATGTCCTCGATGCCGAGCTGCTCGGTGAGGTCGGATGCCTCCGGCTGCTGGGGCTGGTAGACGTCATCCCCCATCTCGGCATCCTTCATGGTCTGTCCCTTCCCGGTTCCGGGGATCCCGGCCGTGCGTGCCGGGCACGCGACTCGGGTGAAACGGGTCGTACATGCGGTTTACCTGCGATAGGTGCGCCGAAGTGATCGAAGCGCCTGTATGGGTTCAGGATAACGGCCTGAAGTGGACCGGGCGCGAGTCCGCAGCGGTGGAACGTCCCCCGGGCGCGGACGGCCGGACCGAGGGACGATGGAAGCGGCGGGTGAACGACGCCCTGCCGCCATCGGCACTCGGGAGAACCGCCATGGACTACCCGGAGAGCTACGAGCTGGTGTTTCAGGCGTTCGCCGTGGAGGACGACACGGTGACCGTCCGGCGCACGACGCAGTCGGGCGCGGGCGGATACCCCATCTACGAGGACGAGACCGGCATCGTCCGCGCCGAGATCAGTGACCGGGGAGAGGTGCGCATGCTGGCCAGCGGTGGCCATCAGGTACTCGGAACGCCACTGGTGGTGCGCGAACCGAGCGGCTGACATGCCGAGAGCCCGCCCGGAAGGTCCTTCTCCGGACGGGCCCGTGTCGTGCCTGTCAGCCCTCGGTCCACCCGTGGTTCTTCGCGAACTGCAGCAACGCGCCCCGGACCTGCAGGATCTGCGTACCCGTCAGCGACGGGGCGGAGTCCAGCAGGATCTCGGTCACCTCCTTGGTGTACGCGGCCGCGCTGAGCACGTCGCACAGGGTGTCGTCATCCGTCGAACCGGAGGCGTGTCCGGCCGCGGACCGCGGCGGGGTCAGCGGCTTGCCGTCGGCCCCTTCGGCGAGTCTGACGGACGACGCCTTGAGTCCGCGGTCACCGTCCTCGATCTCGAACTCCACCGCCGTGCCCGCATGCACGTAGGACTCCGGGATCAACATGTCGTTCACGTGGAGAAAGACGTCCTCACCGCCATGATCCGGCGCGATGAAACCGTATCCTCGTGTGCTGTCGAAGCGCACCACGCGACCAGAAACCACACCAACCCCCAAGAAAAAGAAACCGGGCCCCTTGCCCGTCGCCACACATGGCTCGACCGGAGAATAGCCTGTGCGGTTGTGGGGGCGCGACCCGGTCCGCGAGTCGCCCGGCCGGTTCAACGGAGCCCGCGCGGGGGCGGCGGCGCGGTTCCGGAGGCCAGCGGGGAGCGGGCCAGATGGACGGTGCCCAGCGCGATCAGGGCGATCGCGACCAGTTCCGGCACCAGCCACCACCCGGTGCGCAGGTGCTCGCCGAAGAGCGTCACCCCGTACAGGACGCTGATCAGCGCGTCCCCCAGTGTCAACGGTGGCTGGACCGCGACCAGCATGCCCGCCTGCAGGGCGTTCTGGAGCAGGAACAGAGCCCCCACCCCGGCCGCGGCGGTGGCGTACAACTGCCAGGACGTCAGCAGCGCCACCGCTCCGCCGCCCCCCTCCAGCCGCGCCATCGCGTCCTTCATGAGCGCGGCCGTCAGGGCGTACCCGCACGCGGCGGCGAGACCGAGCAGCGCGCCCCGGGCATTGCCCCGGGTGCCGAGGGCCGCGCCGATCAGCACGGCCTCGAAGACTCCGGTGAGGATCAGCGTCGGCACCCAGACGGCGCCCCGCACGGAGGTGCCGCCGCCGCCCGGCGCCGCCGACGCCATGCCCAGGGCCAGCCCCAGCGTCATGGCCGCCACCGCGTACCAGAGCGACCTGGGCAGCCGCACCCGCATGGCGAACCCCGCCAGCAGCAGTGTGATCGGCAGTTCGATCACGAAGATCGGCTGGACCACGGCGATCGGCCCGGTGGCCAGTGCCACTGCCTGGCAGACGGCCGCGACGATCACCATGCAGATCCCGGCCAGCCACACCCGCTGGCGCAACAGGTGCCCGATCAGCGAGAGGCGCATCGCCTCGCTGGCGGGGGCGTCACGGGCGGCGCGGCGCTGCAGCACGGAGGCCGCGCCGTTGCTGAACGCGGTCAGGACGGCGAACAGGACACTGATCACCCGCCCATGATGAGGGTCGCGGGGCCGCGATCCCGGGTCCTGCGGCCCGGGGGCACGGCGGGTCGTGCGGATTCACGCGATCCGCGGCCGTACCGGACCGGACCCGGGAGCCGCCCGGCGGCCGGGCCCCAGGGGCCGGGAGGAGGGAACCGGGCACCGCCGGGCCGGAGGCCCCGGGGCCGCACGGTGGGCCGGGGCACGGGTGCGACCGTCCTCGCGGACCGAAGCTGTCCGCGAGTCCCCGTAGCGTGCCGTCCATGACCACGACGAAGACCACTGCCGCACCCCGGGTTCTCGGCCCGCGGGAACTCGGTCGCGCCACGCTGGCACGCCAGCTGCTGCTGCGCCGCAGCCGGATGTCCGCGCAGGCCGCGGTCGAGCACCTGGTCGGCCTCCAGGCGCAGAACACCAAACCGCCGTACTACCAGCTCCGCGCCCGCCTGGACGGTTTCGACCCCGCCGGGCTCGCCGCACTGATGGAGTCCCGCGACGTGGTCCGGATCGTCACCCTGCGTTCCACCATTCACCTGCACACCGCGGCCGACGCGCTCTGTCTGCGCCCGCTCGTCCAGGCCGCCCGCGACCGCGAGCTCAGGACGTTCCGCAAGGGGCTCGTCGGGGTGGACACGACCCGGCTCGCCGCCGTGGCCAGGGAACTCGTCGAGGAGCGGCCCCGTACCCCGAAGGAGATCCGCGAGGCACTGCTCGCCGAGTGGCCCTCCGCCGACCCGCAGGCGCTGGGCGTGGCCGCCCGCTGTCTGCTGCCGCTGGTCCAGGTCACCCCGCGCGGAGTGTGGGGGAGGAGCGGCCGGGTCGCGCTCACCACCGTCGAGCACTGGCTGGGCAGACCGGCGGAGCCGGTTCCCGCGCCCGACGCCGCGGTGCTGCGCTACCTCGGAGCCTTCGGACCCGCCTCCGTGCAGGACATGCAGGCCTGGGCCGGACTCACCAGGTTGCGGGAGGTCTTCGAACGGCTGAGGCCGCGCCTCATGACCTTCCGCGACGAGAACGGTGTCGAACTCTTCGACCTGCCGGACGCCCCGCGCCCCGGCCCGGACGTCCCCGCCCCGCCGCGCTTCCTCCCCGAGTTCGACAACGTGCTGCTGGGCCACGCCGACCGCACGCGAGTCATCCCGCCCCGGTACCGGGGCCGCAACGGGAACGGCAACCAGTCCTACGGAACGGTCCTTGTCGACGGGTTCCTCGCGGCGATCTGGCGGTTCGGCGGTCCCGGAACCGTAGCGGACGGCGTCGGCGCGGGGCCGACGGCGACGACGCTCACCGTGCAGCCGCTCGGCGCGCTGAGCCCGGCCGACCGCGACGCCGTGACGGAGGAGGCCCGGCGGATGCTCGCCACGATGACGACGGGGAGCGGCGCGGCGGGCGGACACGACATCCGGTTCGCGGAGTTCATCGACTTCGACCGGTGAGCGAAGCGCCACGGCGGGCGCCCTTCCCCGGGCGGGCCCCGGCGGGCTCGTTCAGGGCAGCAGCCCCGCACGCCGCGCCGCCACCACCGCCTCCAGCCGGGTGTGCGCCCCCAGTTTGCGCATCGCCGCGCGCAGGTACCCCTTCACCGTCTCCGGCCTCAGCCCCAGCCGTTCCGCCGCCACCGCGTTGGTCGTGCCCGCCGCCACACAGGCCAGCACGTCGAGTTCGCGCGGGGCCAGGCGTATCCCGCCGGGCACCGGCCCCCGGCCGCCGGCCGCCGCGGCGAGCCGCCCGCACACCGCGAGCAACTCCTCGCGCAGCGCCGGATCGACGACCTTCGGGACCAGGGTGCGCAGCTCCCGATGGGCCTCCCGGACGTCCTCCCACGCCTCCGGCGCGGTGGCCCCGGGGTCCGTCGCCCGTTCCCGGGTGACCGCGAGGAGCTGCTGCACCTCGTCCCGGACGACCAGCGCCTGTTCCACGTCACGGGCCGCCGCGACCGCGGCGTCGAACATGCGGTCCCCGAGCGCGAGCGGTTCGCGCAGGGCCCCGTACAGCAGACCGCGCACCTTGCGCCGCACGACGACGGGCACCGCGACCACCGAGCGCAGCCCCTCCGCCGCGACCGCCATGTCGTACTCGTGGCTGATGTGGCGCGAGGAACGGTAGTCGGTCACGGCGCACGGGCGGGACAGCGCGATCGACTTCCCGCCCAGGCCGCTGCCCGCCGAGATGACGAGCCCGCGCAGAACAGCGGTCTGCGCACCGTTCAGTTCGGCGATCCGGGCATGGCGGGCGTCCGAGAGGAGCCCGCCGAAGGCCACGGGCAGTCCACTGGTCCGGCGCAGCCGCAACAGGGCTGACTGCATCTCGACCGCATCGACGGGTTCCGGCACGCTGACGCCTCTCTGCCCGGCCCCAAGGGCTCGGCGGCCCCGCTCGGCGCACCCCCGTTCGGGGGTGGTGAGACCTGGGTCACTGTTTACATGATGTTAAGCGACCGGTCCGGTCCGCAATGAGGAGGGCACATGTCGGCAACCAACGCGACGGAAACGTTCCGGGCCGCCCGGGACTTTCTGCTGCGGCACCGCGAGGACTACCAAGCGGCCTACGAGGGCTTTCGCTGGCCCCGGACCGACCACTTCAACTGGGCGCTCGACTGGTTCGACGTCATCGCGGAGAACAACGACCGCACCGCCCTGCACATCGTGGAGGAGGACGGGACCCGCACCGAGGTGTCCTTCGCCCGGATGTCCGCGCGCTCCAACCAGGCAGCGAACTGGCTGCGCGCACAGGGCGTGCGGGCCGGCGACCGGATCCTCGTCATGCTCGGCAACCAGGTCGAGCTGTGGGAGACCGCGCTCGCCGCGATGAAGCTGCGCGCCGTCGTCATCCCAGCCACCCCGCTCCTCGGCCCGGTCGACCTGCGGGACCGGGTGGAGCGCGGCCGGGTCCGGCACATCCTGGTGCGCGACGCCGACACCGCCAAGTTCGCCGAGGTGCCCGGCGCCTACACCCGGATCGCCGTCGGCGCGGACGTGCCCGGCTGGCGGTCGTACACCGGCGCCGACGACCAGCCGCAGACCTTCGAGGCGGACCGGGAGACGGACGCCGACGAGCCGTTGATGCTCTACTTCACCTCCGGCACGACCGCCAGCCCCAAGCTCGTCGAGCACACCCACGTCTCCTACCCGGTGGGCCACCTGTCGACGATGTACTGGATCGGCCTCAAGCCCGGGGACGTGCATCTCAACATCTCCTCGCCCGGCTGGGCCAAGCACGCCTGGTCGAACCTCTTCGCGCCCTGGAGCGCCGAGGCGACCGTCTTCATCTTCAACTACACCCGTTTCGACGCCGCCCGGCTGATGGCCGAGATGGACCGTTCCGGGGTCACCAGCTTCTGCGCCCCGCCCACCGTCTGGCGGATGCTCATCCAGGCCGACCTCTCCCAGCTGAAGAACCCGCCGCGCGAGGTCGTGGCGGCCGGGGAACCGCTGAACCCGGAGGTCATCGAGACGGTGCGGCGCGTCTGGGGCGTCACCATCCGCGACGGCTTCGGCCAGACCGAGACCGCCGTCCAGGTCGCCAACACACCGGGCCAGCTCCTGAAGGCCGGGTCGATGGGGCGGCCCAGTCCGGGCTTCAGGATCGAGCTCCTCGACCCGGTGACCGGCGAGCCCGGCGCCGCCGAGGGCGAGATCTCCCTCGACCTGTCCGACCGCCCGGTGGGCCTGATGACCGCCTACCACGGAGACCCGGACCGCACCGCGGAGGCGATGGCGGGCGGCTACTACCGCACCGGCGACATCGGCTCCCGCGACGCGGACGGCTACATCACCTACGTCGGCCGGGCCGACGACGTCTTCAAGGCGTCCGACTACAAGATCTCCCCGTTCGAGCTGGAGAGCGCCCTGCTGGAGCACGAGGCGGTCGCCGAGGCCGCGGTCGTCCCGGCCCCCGATCCGGTGCGGCTCGCGGTGCCGAAGGCGTACGTCGTGCTCGCGGAGGGCTGGGAGCCCGGCCCCGACACCGCGAAGGTGCTGTTCGACCACTCCCGGTCGGTCCTCGCCCCGTACAAGCGGGTCCGCAAGCTGGAGTTCGCCGACCTGCCCAAGACCGTCTCCGGCAAGATCCGCCGCATCGAGCTGCGCGAGCACACCGCCCGGGGCGCCGGCACCGAGTACGACGAGGGGGACCTGCGATGACCGAACTCTCCTACGCCCACGGCACCGGCACCACGCCGCTGCTCGGCGACACGATCGGACGCAACCTCGACCGCGCCGTCGAGGCGTTCGGCGACCGCGAGGCGCTCGTCGACGTCGCCTCGGGACGGCGCTGGACGTACGCCGAGTTCGGCGCCGCCGTCGACGAACTGGCCCGTGCGCTGATGGGGTCCGGTATCGCCAAGGGCGACCGGGTCGGGATCTGGGCGGTCAACTGCCCCGAGTGGGTGCTCACGCAGTACGCCACCGCCCGGATCGGCGCCGTCATGGTCAACATCAACCCCGCCTACCGGGCGCACGAGCTGGGGTACGTGCTCCAGCAGGCCGGGATCTCGCTCCTGATCTCCTCGCTCTCGCACCGGACCAGCGACTACCGGGCTCTGGTCGGTGCGGTCCGCGCCGACTGCCCCGCGCTGCGCGCCGTGCACTACATCGGCGACCCGTCCTGGGACGAACTGCTGTCCGTGGCACCCTCCGTGACGTCGGCCCAGCTCGCCGACCGGGAGGCCGGGCTGTCCTGCGACGACCCGATCAACATCCAGTACACCTCCGGTACCACCGGCTTCCCCAAGGGCGCCACGCTCTCCCACCACAGCATTCTCAACAACGGCTACTTCGTGGGGGAGCTGATCGCCTACACCGAGCAGGACCGGGTCTGTCTGCCGGTGCCCTTCTACCACTGTTTCGGTATGGTCATGGGCAATCTCGGGATCACCTCGCACGGTGCCTGCATCGTCATCCCTGCGCCCGCCTTCGAACCGGCGGCCGTGCTCGCCGCCGTCCAGCAGGAGCGGTGCACCTCGCTCTACGGCGTCCCCACGATGTTCATCGCGGAGCTGAACCTCCCCGACTTCGCCGCGTACGACCTGTCCTCGCTGCGCACCGGCATCATGGCCGGATCGCCCTGCCCGGTCGAGGTGATGAAGCGGGTCGTCGCCGAGATGCACATGGACGAGGTCTCCATCTGCTACGGCATGACGGAGACCTCACCGGTCTCCACCCAGACCCGCCGCGACGACGACCTGGAACGCCGCACCGGCACGGTCGGCCGCGTGATGCCGCACCTGGAGGTCAAGGTCGTCGACCCGGTCACCGGGGTGACCCTGGAGCGCGGCGCCGCGGGCGAACTCTGCACCCGCGGCTACAGCGTGATGCTCGGCTACTGGGAGGATCCCGAGCGCACCGCGCAGGTGATAGACGCCGGCCGGTGGATGCACACCGGGGACCTCGCGGTGATGCGCGCGGACGGCTACGTGGAGATCGTCGGCCGGATCAAGGACGTGATCATCCGGGGCGGCGAGAACGTCTATCCGCGCGAGGTCGAGGAATTCCTGCACGGCCACCCGAAGATCGCGGACGTGCAGGTGGTGGGGGTGCCGGACGACACCTACGGCGAGGAGGTCCTGGCCTGTGTCATCCCCAGGGACCCGGCCGCCCCGCCGACCCTGGACGAGGTGACGGACCACTGCCGGGAGCAGTTGGCGCACTACAAGATCCCGCGCCGGCTCCGGATCCTGGAGGCCTTCCCGATGACGGTCAGCGGGAAGGTCCGGAAGATCGAACTGCGGGAGGGCTACGGCGCGTAGCGCGGGGCCCGCGGCCCGGGTGCGGTCAGGCGGCCTCGATGATGTCGCCCGCCCTGCCCCGGGTCGCCGCCGCCCACTCGATCAGGAGTACCTCGTAGGCGGCGGACTCCACGGAGGACCAGTCCTGCCCGGCCCGCGCGTCGACCAGGGCCCGTATCGCCTCGTTCGCCGCGGCGGCGGACGGGCGGGCCGACCGGGGCGGGCGCGCGGCGACGGTGGGTGGCGTGTGCCGTGGAGTTAAGACCATGTGCACCACTTTAGGGCCCGCCACCGACAATGCACCGAACATATGCGCTCCCATGGCCTGAACGTGACCGATCGCACTCGGTGCGACCGGCCGGTTACGCCGGGGCGCGGTCCTCCCGGGTGTGCGGGAGTTCGCGTCGCATGCAGACCCTCGGCCAGCGGTCCAGGCCGTGTTCCGCCTCCTCCGCCCTGATCTTCCGCAGGCCGTCGGTGAGTTCCGCGTCGTCGAGCGCGCGGAAGCCGAGCCGGGCGTAGTACGGGGCGTTCCAGGGGACGTGGCGAAATGTCGTCAGGGTGAGCGCCGTCAGCTCCTGACGCTCCGCCCATCCGGCGAGATGGTCGATGAGCCCGGAGCCGATCCCGCGCCGGGCGGCGGACGGATGGACGGAGACCTGCTCGATGTGGGCCGCGCCGTCGACCGGGTCGGCGATCAGATAGCCGACCGGGCGGTCGGCGGGGTCCGTGGCCACCCAGGCGCGGCCCGCCCGCCGGTAGCGTTCCAGCAGGTCGAGCGGGGGCGGGTCGTCGTCCGCTATGGCTGCCATGCCCAGCGCGCGGAAGGGCTCGCCGGCGTCCCGCTCGATGTCCTGCAGGAGGGGGAGATCGGGGCGGCGGGCGGTACGGATGCGCATGGGGCCAGTATGGCGTCCGCCGCGGAACCCCGGGCGGACGGGGGCCCCGCCCCCGGGGCCTGCCGGTGTCAGGCGTTGGCGTCGACGAGTTCGTCCGCCGGCCCGTTGACCGGCCGGGGTGTTCCCGTGCCGTCCATCACGAAGAGCGGGACGCCGAGTCCGTCCGCCCGTTCCCCGGCGTCCGGCGCGTATCCGGGGAGAGAGAAGAACACGCACGCGACGGAGGCGGACAGGGCGTTCAGCCACAGGCATTCGACGTCGCGCAGCGCGGTCGGCCGACCGCCGGTGTCCACCCGGGCGATCAGGCCGTCGGCCCGCAGATCGATCCGGGCGGGGGAGGCGCCGCCCGGCCGGGACGCGTCGTGGTAGCCCAGCAGGCGCAGGTATCCGGCGGCGTTCGTGACGGCGTCGTGTGCGGTGCGGACCGGTCGGGGGCGGAAGGCGGGCCGGGGCGCCGCCGCGGTGTGCGGCGGCGGTCCGGGGGACACCCGGGTGCCGTCGGCGGCCCCGGGATCGCCGAGGGGCGTCGGTGCCGGGGCGACCGGTATCCGCAGCACCGTCCCGCAGGGGCAGCACAACTCCGGCCGCGGCCACTGGTCGAGACGGCCGCAGGCGCCGCAGCGCACGGCCACCCAGTCGTCGTCCCAGGTGCGGTGGGTGAGCGGTACGACCGGAGCGCCGCGCAGGACCGGCGGGGCGGTCGGCGCTCCGCAGGGGCACGGGTAGGCCTGCGTGCCGTACGTGTGCGCGGCATGGCAGACCGGGCAGCGCACCGGTACCGACTCCACCCTGTCCTCCCTCGTCCCCGCCCCACTTTCCCCCGGGCGTCTCGCCGTCCGGGCCCGCGGGCGCGGCGGCGGGGGCATCGCTCCGGGGCCCATGCTCCATCACGCGCGCGTGCCCCGGAGGCGGTTCGGCGTACTTCGCGCGTCCACGTGCCGACGGCCGCCGCCCGCTCGGCGTCCCTTGACGACCGTTCGGCAGCACCTTAAATTGACTTCCGTATAACAGAATCCATTTTCCGCGATACGGAAATAGTGCGGAAGTGGTCCATGCGGAATTGGTGCTCTCAGGTGGCGCGACAGAGCCCGACTCCACCCGGTCCGAGCAGGAGCACTCAATGCCTCGAATGACCGCTGCCCGAGCGGCAGTCGAAATCCTCAAACGAGAAGGCGTCAGCCACGCGTTCGGTGTGCCGGGCGCGGCGATCAACCCCTTCTACGCGGCCCTCAAGGCCTCCGGCGGGGTCCGCCACACGCTCGCCCGCCATGTCGAGGGCGCCTCGCACATGGCGGAGGGCTACACCCGGGCTCGCCCGGGGAACATCGGCGTCTGCGTCGGCACGTCGGGACCGGCCGGCACCGACATGATCACCGGTCTGTACTCCGCCTCCGCCGACTCGATCCCGATCCTCTGCATCACCGGCCAGGCTCCGACCGCGGTGCTCCACAAGGAGGACTTCCAGGCGGTCGACATCGCCTCGATCGCGGCGCCCGTCACCAAGTCCGCCACGACCGTGCTCGAGGCCGCCCAGGTCCCGGGGGTGTTCCAGCGGGCGTTCCACCTGATGCGGTCCGGCCGCCCCGGCCCGGTCCTGGTCGACCTGCCCATCGACGTCCAGCTCACCGAGATCGAGTTCGACCCCGACCTGTACGAGCCGCTGCCGGTGCACCGGCCCGCGGCGTCGCGCAAGCAGATCGAGCGGGCCGTCCAGATGCTCAACGCGTCCGAGCGTCCGCTGATCGTCGCGGGCGGGGGCGTCATCAACGCCGACGCCTGTGAACTCCTCGTCGAGTTCGCCGAGCTGACGGGCGTTCCGGTGGTGCCGACGCTGATGGGCTGGGGCGTCCTCCCCGACGAC
Source organism: Streptomyces sp. NPDC014734 (assembly GCF_043083325.1). Taxonomy (NCBI): domain Bacteria; kingdom Bacillati; phylum Actinomycetota; class Actinomycetes; order Kitasatosporales; family Streptomycetaceae; genus Streptomyces; species Streptomyces sp. NPDC014734. The sequence continues at coordinate 59,454 of NZ_JBIBYN010000015.1, forward strand.
CACGAACTGAACGCCGGGATGGTCGGTCTGCAGACCTCGCACCGATACGGCAACGCGAACTTCCTGGAGTCCGACTTCGTCCTCGGCATCGGCAACCGCTGGGCCAACCGCCACACCGGGAAGCTGGACGTGTACACCCGCGGCCGCACCTTCGTGCACGTGGACATCGAGCCCACCCAGCTCGGCAGGATCTTCGCCCCCGACCTCGGCATCGCCTCCGACGCCCGGCCCGCGCTGGAACTCCTCGTCCGGGTGGCGGGCGAGCTGAAGGCGGCCGGGAGGCTCAGGGACCGCTCGCAGTGGGCGGCGTCCACCCAGGAACGCCGGGCCACCCTCCAGCGCCGCACGCACTTCGACGACGTGCCGCTGAAGCCGCAGCGGGTGTACGAGGAGATGAACCGGGCCTTCGGCCCCGAGACCCGCTACGTCACCACGATCGGCCTCTCGCAGATCGCCGGTGCGCAGCTGCTGCACGTGTACCGGCCGCGCCACTGGATCAACTGCGGCCAGGCGGGCCCGCTCGGCTGGACCGTCCCGGCCGCGCTGGGCGTCGCCACCGCCGATCCGGACGGCTCCGTCGTCGCGCTCTGCGGCGACTACGACTTCCAGTTCATGCTGGAGGAACTCGCCGTCGGCGCGCAGCACCGCATTCCGTACGTCCACGTCCTGGTGAACAACTCCTACCTGGGGCTGATCCGTCAGGCCCAGCGCGCCTTCGACATCGACTTCCAGGTCAATCTGGAGTTCGAGAACCTCAACTCGCCGGAGATCGGCGGGTACGGCGTCGACCACGTCAAGGTCGTCGAGGGGCTCGGCTGCAAGGCGATCCGGGTCACCGAGCCGGACCGGCTGCTGCCGGCGTTCGAGGAGGCGAAGAGGCTTGCCGCCGAGTTCCGGGTGCCGGTGGTGGTCGAGGCGATCCTGGAGCGCGTGACGAACATCGCGATGAGCGGCACGGACATCGCGTCGGTCAACGAGTTCGAGGACCTCGCCACCGAGTCCGGCCACGCGCCCACCGCGATCCGTCCGCTCGCGGTGTCCTGAGACGTCGGCCCCCAGGGGCGGCCCGTGCTCCCCGGTCCGGGGCACGGGCCGCCCCGTGTGCCGCCCCGGCGACGGGCCCGCACACGACGAAGGGGCGCGGAGCACGGGACCAGGTCCGTACTCCGCGCCCCGGCGCGGGTGGTGAGGCGGAGGGATCGAGGGTCGCGGCGGCGGCCCGGACCGGCGGCGGTCGTCCCCCTCGGATCGGGGAACGGACCCCGCAGGCCCCGCCACCGCACTGGCGTCGCACGCCGCCGCGACCTCGTCCTGTCCGCGTCGCGTACCACCCCTCATCCGGGTACGCGCCGCGCACAGGGCTCGGTGGGCTCTCAGTCCTCGCGCAGGGCGCGGACGGCCTCCTCCACGCGTCGGCCGTAGTCGGCGTCGGCGGCGCGGAAGTGGGCGAGGTTCTTCTCGATCACGTCCTCCCGGGTGACCCGGGACAGGCCCCCGGCGATATTGGCGACCAGGCGGCCCTTCTCCTCCTCGGACATCAGCCGGTACAACTCGCCCGCCTGGAAGAAGTCGTCGTCCTTGATGTGGGCGGGCGCCGCGTGGGTGCCGGTCCAGCCGTGGATCGCGAGCGGGGCGGAGAGCGCCCGGTCCGTCTGGGCGGGGCCCGCGTAGGAGTTGGGCTCGTAGTTCTTGTCGTGGCGGGTGCCGTTGCGGGTGGCGTGCAGCCCGTCGCGGCCGTAGTTGTCGACGACCGGGGTGCGCGGCGCGTTCACCGGGAGCCGGGTGTGGTTGACGCCCAGCCGGTAGCGGTGCGCGTCCGCGTACGCGAACAGCCGGCCCTGGAGCATCTTGTCCGGGGACGGGCCGATGCCCGGCACGAAGTTGTTCGGCGAGAACGCGGCCTGTTCGACCTCGGCGAAGACGTTCTCCGGGTTGCGGTCGAGGACCAGCCGGCCCACCCGCCGCAGCGGGTGGTCGCCGTGCGGCCAGACCTTGGTCAGGTCGAACGGGTTGAAGCGGTAGTCCGCGGCCTCGGCGGCCGTCATGACCTGCACGTACAGCGTCCAGGACGGGTTGACTCCGCGCTCGATGGCCTGGAGCAGGTCCGTCTGGTGCGACGTGGCGTCCTTGCCCGCCAGTTCGGCCGCCTGCTCGGCGGACAGACAGCGGATCCCCTGGTTGGTCTTGAAGTGGTACTTGACGAAGAACGCCTCGCCCGCCGCGTTCGTCCACTGGTAGGTGTGCGAGCCGTACCCGTTCATGTGGCGGTACGAGGCGGGGATGCCGCGGTCGCCCATCAGCCAGGTGACCTGGTGCGTCGCCTCCGGGGCGTGGGCCCAGAAGTCCCAGACGTTGTCCGGCTCCTGACGTCCCGTGAACGGGTCGCGCTTCTGCGAGTGGATGAAGTCGGGGAACTTGATCGGGTCCTTGATGAAGAACACCGGGGTGTTGTTGCCGACCAGGTCGTAATTTCCCTCGTCCGTGTAGAACTTGAGGGCGAAGCCGCGCGGGTCGCGCACCGCGTCCGCGCCGCCGAGGGAGTCGGCGACGGTCGAGAAGCGGATGAACGTCTCGGTCCGCCTGCCCACCGAGGACAGGAAGTCGGCGTGGGTGAACTCCGTGACGTCGTCGGTGACTTCGAAGTAGCCGTGAGCGCCGGAGCCGCGGGCGTGGACCACGCGCTCCGGGATGCGCTCACGGTTGAAGCGGGCCAGCTTCTCCAGCAGATGCTGGTCCTGGAGGAGGAGCGGGCCGCCGGCACCCGCGGTGGCGGAGTTCTGGTTGTCGGCGACCGGGGCGCCTGACTCGGTCGTAAGCACACGCTGCGTCATGGTGTCGGGGCGACCTTCCGTACGGGATCTGCTGAGGTGCGGAACTGCGACGGTTCGGGGTTCCAGGAGCGTAGATACGCCGCGAACCGGAGGTCAACAGTTTGTTGAAATCGGGTGTCCGGTGTTCCGGACGGCGTCGACGCCTGGGCGCGACAGGACAGGTGTCGGCGCCGACGCCGTCCGGAAGTTTCGGGGAGCCGCCCTCGGCGAGGGGTGCGGGGCGGCCGGGGCGGGAGCGGTCTCAGACCGCGGCGGACGGGCCGGACAGGCGCTCCACCGAACGCAGCAGCGCCGAGTGGTCCAGACCGCCGTCGCCCTGGGCGCGCAGCGAGGAGACGAGCTGGGCGACCACGGCGCCGACCGGCAGCGCGGCGCCGACGTCGCGGGCGGCGTCGGTGACGATGCCCATGTCCTTGTGGTGCAGGTCGATCCGGAAGCCCGGGGTGAAGTCCCGCTTGACGAAGTTGTCCTTCTTGCGCGTCAGTACCGTCGAACCGGCGAGTCCGCCGTTGAGCACGTCCAGGGCGGCGGCGAGGTCGACGCCGGACTTCTCCAGGAAGACGACCGCCTCGGCGCACGCCTGGATGTTGACCGCGACGATCAACTGGTTGGCGGCCTTCACCGTCTGGCCGGAGCCGTGCGGCCCGCACCGCACGACGGTCCTGCCGAGCGCCTCGAAGAGCGGCCGGGCCGCGTCGAAGTCGGACTGCTCCCCGCCGACCATGATCGACAGAACTGCCTCGATCGCTCCGGCCTCGCCGCCGGACACCGGGGCGTCCAGCACCCGGATGCCCTTCTCGGCGGCGTTTCCCGCCAGTTCCACGGAGGTCTGCGGGGTGATCGACGACATGTCGATCAGCAGCGCGCCGCGCCGCGCGTTCTCCAGGATGCCGTCGGGTCCGTAGGCGACGGCCTCGACCTGCGGGGAGGCGGGCACCATCGTGATGATCACGTCGGCGTCCCGGACCGCCTCGGCGATCGAGCCCGCGCCCCGGCCGCCGGCCGTGACCAGGCGGTCGATCTTCTCCTGCTCCAGGGTGTGACCGGTGACGTCGTATCCGGCCCCGATGAGGTTCTCGGACATGGGCGAGCCCATGATGCCGAGCCCGATCCACGCGACCTTGGGGAGGGTGCTGCTCATGAGGGTGCCTTTCGGTAATGAGCTGGGGGCGGGAGAGGGATGGAGCGGCGAGCGGTGTCATGCGGCCAGGAGCCCGGGGTGGAGCAGGGGGCGAGGGCGAAGGGGGCCTCCCGTGCGGGCGAAGCCGGGAACGTGGGGAACCTCGCAACCGGCGACAGCGCGGGAGGCGCGGTCGCAGGGCGTCGCGAACCCGCCCCTCTCCTGCTCCCCGGGTCGTGAGCGCGTGTACGAGGGGAGTCCGCCGCCTCAGAGCCCGTCGGGTGACCGCTGACCGGCCGAAGGCCGCCCGGCAGGCTCTCGGCGGGCGGCCCGCGCGGTGGCCGGCAGCCACTCGAAGGCCTCGGCGCTCGGCCGGTCGCCCGGCTTGTACTCCAGGCCGACCCAGCCGTCGTAACCGGCCTTCGTCAGCTCGTCGAGCAGCCGTTCCAGCGGGAGCGAGCCGGTGCCGGGCGCGCCGCGCCCCGGGTTGTCGGCGATCTGGACGTGGCCGGTCCTCGCGGCGTACGTCGCGATGACCTCGCTCAGGTCCTCGCCGTTCATCGACAGGTGGTAGAGGTCCAGCAGGAACTTCGCGTTGCCGAGCCCGGTCGCCGCGTTCACCCGGTCGACGACCGCGATCCCCGCCGGGGCGCTCACCAGCGGATAGCGCGGCGACTCCGGCGCGTTGAGGGTCTCGATCAGCAGCACCGCCCCGATCCGGTCGGCGGCGCGGGCCGCCGCCACCAGGTTCTCCAGGGCGAGTTCGTCCTGCGCGGCCGGGTCGACGCCGTCGACGCGGTTGCCGTACAGCGCGTTCAGCGCCCGGCAGCCGACCGAGGCGGCGAAGTCGGCCGCCACCTCGATGTTGGCGCGGAAGCGGTCCGACTCCGCGCCGGGGACGGAGAGCGCGCCGCGGTCGGGGCCGGGCAGCCGCCCGGCGTAGAAGTTCAGCCCCACCAGGCGCGTGCCCGCGTCGTCGAGCGCCTTCCCGAGGGCGTCGAGCTCGGCCCGCGGTGGGGTGGGGGTCTCGATCCAGGGCCACCACAGCTCGACCGCGGTGAAGCCGGCCGCGGCGGCTGCCGCGGGACGCTCCAGGAGCGGGAGTTCCGTGAAGAGGATCGAAAGGTTCACATCGAAGCGCTGGTCCGGATAGCCCATGAGGGTTTCGGCATCCCTTCCGTATTGCGGAAGTTGGTTTCTACAAGCTGGAAGATTGCCCGGGGGGTCGGTGACTGTCAAGGGGGTGCGCGGAATTCGGGCCGGAGCCTTCGAGCGGATTGGGCGGCCCTTGGGCGGGAATCGGCCGGTTGCCGAAGGGGAACCGGGCGGGACAGGGTGGCGGCGATGCGTCCGATGCGGTCGGCCCGGCTCCCGCCACTCGCCGCGCGGCCCGCCCGTGCGCAACGTCCCCCCGCTCTCGACCCCGCACGAGGTGCCCCGCATGAACCACGCCACCAGTCGGCGTACCGTCCTCGGCGCCCTGCTCGCCGGCGCCGCCCTGTCCGCGGCCCCCACCCGGTCCCGGACCGCGCCCCACGCGCCGGAGCCCGTCCCCGCGGCCGGCCCCCGTCAGCCGGCCGACCTGCTGCTGCTCGGCACCTACACCTCCGCCAGAGGCGGTGGCACGGGCATCGGCACGGCCGCCTACGACGCCACCACCGGGGCGATCTCCGCTGGTCCCGTGATCACCGGGGTCGACAACCCCTCGTACCTGGCACTCCACCCCTCGGGCGGCACCGTCTACGCCGTCGACGAGCAGGAGAACGGGGGCGTGACCGCCGTCGCCCTGTCCCCGGACGGCGGGCACCGGGTGCTGGGCACCCGCTCCACCGGCGGGGCCGGACCCACCCACCTCTCCGTCCACCCCACCGGGCGCTGGCTGCTCACCGCGAACTACACCTCGGGCAGCGTCGCGGTGCACCCCATCGGCGACGACGGCTCGCCGGGGGAGCGCACGGACCTGGTCTCCCACACCGCGCCGCCGCCCGGCCCCGGCCAGAGCGGGCCGCACGCCCACCAGATCGTCACCGCCCCCGACGGCGAGCACATCCTCGCCACGGACCTTGGCAACGACACCGTCTACACCTACCGCCTCGACCAGGAACGCGGCAGGCTCACCGAGGTCTCCCGCGCCTCGCTGCGCCCCGGCTCCGGGCCGCGCCACCTCACCTTCCACCCCGGCGGCCGGTTCGCGTACCTCGCCTGCGAACTCGACAACACGGCCGTCGTCTGCGGTTACGACCCCGCCACCGGCGCCCTCTCCCCGGGCGCCCCGCTGTCCACCGGGACCGGCGGCGGCACCAGCTACCCCGCGCAGTTCGCGGTCACCGGCGACGGCCGGTACGCCTACCTCGCCAACCGGGGGCACAACAGCCTGACGCGCTACGCGGTCGAGGGCGACGGGGCCGCGCTGCGGCTGCTCGACACCGTGCCGGTCGGAGGCGACTTCCCCCGGCAGGTCGCCCTCTCGCCGGACGGGAAGCTGCTCTTCGCGGCGAACCAGCGGTCGAGCACCGTGACGGTCTTCCGGGTCGACGCGGGCGACGGCGGCCTGACCCGCGCCGGTGACGCCTTCCCGTTCCCGACCGCCGTCTGCGTCCTGCCGTACCGGGCGCCGGTGCCGTCGCACCACTGAGCGCGCGCCGCCACCGGCCGCGGCCCCCGCCGTCCGGGAGGCGGCGGGGGCCGTTAGGGTCGGGCCCCTGGCCGCGGGCCACTCGGACGCGGCGAACGCATGTGGGAGGCACAGTGCGCTTGAGAGTGGAATTCACCACCGAGCCCTTCGATCTCGACGAGGCGCCCGCCCACGCGGTCGTGGCCCGCGAGGTCATCCAGTCGGCCGAACTGGACGCCGTGGACGTCGGGCCCTTCGGGAACACGGCCGAGGGCGGCGCGGACCGGGTGCTCGCCGCGGTGGACAGCCTGCTGCGCAACGCCCTCGCGTCGGGCGCCACTCGGGTGTCGCTCCAGGTCAACGTGGTCGGGGAGGACGCGAAGTGACCGAACCGGCTGACCACCCCCTCGTCGCGGCGGTCAAGCCGCTCGTCGACGCCATGGGCGCCGAACTGCTCGGCCCCGAACAGGCATGCGGCGACGACGTGGTGCTGACCTGGGAGGGTGAGGAGGTCGTCGCCGTCCGGCTGCCCCAGCTCTCGGAATCGCTCGACCACATCCTGACCGCCATGGAGCGGCGGCACGGCATGCCGCTCGCCGAGCTCGACCGCAGGACCAAGCAGTCGGTGGTGCGGAGCCTGGAGGCGCGTGGCGCGTTCTCCGTACGGCACGGAGTGGAGACGGTCGCGGGCGCGCTGGGCGTCAGCCGCTTCACCGTCTACAACTACCTCAACAGGGAAAACGCGGCCAAGGAAGGGTAGTTGGGGCCGCCGGTGCGGGAGGGGTGCCGAGGCGGTGCGGGGCCGTCGTCCGGAGTGCCGGGCGGCGGCCCTCCGCGTTCGCGGAATTTCAACAAAGTGTTGACGTGATGTTGTGGAGGGCGTTAGCTATGCGCAGCCCGACCGACGCGGAGTGCCGCACAGCACCGCGAGAACAGCCACGGAGGCTCCCGTGACTTCGAGCTCCACACCGGGCCTCGCCCGGTTCGACACCCTGGCGGACGACGAGGCGGCGGCCGTGCTGCGCGAGGTGTGCGCGAGCGCCGCCTGGGGGAGAGCGATCCTCTCCCGGCGTCCGTACGCCACCGCGGAGGACCTCTTCTCCGCGAGCGACACGGCGACGGCCGCGCTGACCGCCCCGGACCTGGCCGAGGCGATGACGGCACACCCGCCGATCGGCCGCCCGACCCCCGGCGATCCGACCTCCTCCCGCGAACAGCGGGGGATGGCCGACGCCTCCGAGGAACTCAGGGCCGAGCTGCTCGAACTGAACCTGGCCTACCAGGAACGGTTCGGACACGTCTTCCTGATCTGCGCCACCGGAGCCACCGGTGAACAGATGCGCGACGCGGTGAGGTCCCGGATCGGGAACTCGCCGGAGCGGGAGCGCGAGCACGTGCGCACCGAACTCGGCAGGATCAACCGCATCCGGCTCGCCCGTCTCCTGACGGAGGACGCGTGACGGCACAACGGCTCGCAACGGAAAGAGAGTGAAGGCCGTGAGCACCTCCGCCACCGCATCGGTGTCCACCCACATCCTGGACACCAGCATCGGCCGCCCCGCCGCGGCCGTCGCCGTCCGGATCGCCGCCCGCGGCGGCGAAGGCGCCCCGTGGACCGCGCTCGGCGGCTCCACCACCGACGCGGACGGGCGCTGCAAGGACCTGCCGGCACCGCCGGAAGGCACCACCCACGTACGGCTCGACTTCGACACCGGGACGTACTTCGCCAGCACGAGGCAAGCCGAGGCGCAGCAGGACGCCCCCCGCGCAAGGGACAGCGGCGCGTTCTTTCCCGAGGTGGCGATCACCTTCGCCGTCACCCCGGGCGAGCACTACCACGTGCCGCTGCTGCTCAACCCGTTCGGCTACTCCGTTTACCGAGGGAGCTAGCACCGACATGACCGCCGATTCCGCCCGCCCCCGCCCTGTGATCCTCGGCCAGAACCAGTACGGCAAAGCGGAGAACCGCGTCGTCAGGATCACCCGGGACGGCGACACCCACCACATCAAGGACCTGAACGTCTCCGTCGCCCTCTCCGGCGACATGGAGGACGTCCACTACTCCGGTTCCAACGCCCACGTCCTGCCGACCGACACCACCAAGAACACGGTGTACGCGTTCGCCAAGGAACACGGCATCGAATCGGCCGAGCAGTTCGGCATCCACCTCGCCCGTCACTTCGTGACCTCGCAGGAGCCGATCCAGGTGGCGCGCATCCGGATCGAGGAGTACGCCTGGGAGCGCATCGCCACCTCGGACGCCAACTCGCGGTTCATCGGCGCCGACGAGGTCAAGCACTCCTTCGTGCGCAGGGGACAGGAGACACGCACCACCCAGATCACCTTCGACGGCGAGAAGTGGCAGATCGTCTCGGGGCTCAAGGACCTCGTCGTGATGAACTCCACCCACTCCGAGTTCTGGGGCTACGTCAAGGACCAGTACACGACGCTCAAGGAGGCGTACGACCGCATCCTCGCGACCGAGGTGTCCGCCAGATGGCGGTTCAACTGGACCGGCGACGAGACGCGGATGCCGAACTGGGAGAAGTCCTACGAGCAGACCCGCAAGCACATGCTCCAGGCCTTCGCCGAGACGTACTCCCTCTCCCTCCAGCAGACCCTGTACCAGATGGGTTCGCGCATCATCAACAGCCGCAGCGAGATCGACGAGATCCGCTTCTCGCTGCCGAACAAGCACCACTTCCTCGTGGACCTGGAGCCGTTCGGCCTCAAGAACGACAACGAGGTCTACTTCGCGGCGGACCGCCCGTACGGCCTGATCGAGGCCACCGTGCTGCGGGACGGCACCGAACCGCGGATCCCGGTCGACCTGACCAACCTCTGACGCGGCGCCGCGCCGGTCCCCGCCCGCACCGGGCCGGGCGGGGACCGGCCGGGCCGGAGGGAACCCCCATGGCACAGCCGTTGTCCGGGGCCGCAGCGGCGAAGGCCCCGTCCCGTCCGGCGGACGAGAGGCTCCGCCCCGAACGGCTCGTCCCCGCCGCGCCCCGGCGCGGCGCCGGAGCGCTCGTCGCGCTCCCGCCCCACCTGTTCCTCCACCCTCTCGGCACCCACGGCAGCCCGGCCGTGGCACTCAAATCCTCCTGGGGTCCTGCCGTGCCCGTACCGCCGGAAAGAGAAGGAGACGTCATGGCAGCATCGGCAGCCCCCGAGCACGTGGAACGCCTCGTCATCGAGAACTGCGCGATCGCGACCGTCGACGCCGACGACACCGAGTACGCCTCGGGGCACGTCGTCGTCGCGGGCAACCGCATCGAGTCGGTCGGCGCGGGCCGGGCCCCCGCGGGCCTGGAGAACGTCGTGCGCCGCGTCGACGGGACCGGGCACCTGGCCACCCCCGGCCTGGTGAACACCCACCACCACTTCTACCAGTGGATCACCCGCGGCCTCGCCACCGACCACAACCTGTTCGACTGGCTGGTCGCGCTGTATCCGACGTGGGCGCGGATCGACGAACCGATGGTCCGCGCCGCCGCGCGGGGCTCGCTCGCCATGATGGCCCGGGGCGGTGTCACCACCGCCATGGACCACCACTACGTGTACCCGCGGGGATCGGGCGACCTGTCCGGTGCCATCATCGGGGCCGCCCGTGACATGGGCGTACGGTTCACCCTCGCCCGGGGCTCCATGGACCGCGGCCAGAAGGACGGCGGACTGCCCCCGGACTTCGCCGTGGAGACCCTGGACGACGCGCTCTCCGCGACCGAGGCCACCGTCGACGCCCACCACGACGCCTCGTTCGGCGCGATGACCCAGATCGCCGTCGCGCCGTGCTCCCCCTTCTCCATCTCCACCGGACTCCTGCGCGAGGGCGCCGAACTGGCCCGCCGCAAGGGGGTGCGCATGCACACCCACGGCTCGGAGACCGTGGAGGAGGAGAAGTTCTGCCACGAACTCTTCGGCATGGGGCCGACCGACTACTTCGCCTCCACCGGATGGCTCGGCGACGACGTGTGGATGGCGCACTGCGTCCACATGAACGACTCCGACATCACCGCCTTCGCCCGCACCGGAACCGGTGTCGCGCACTGCCCCTCGTCCAACGCCCGGCTCGCCGCCGGCATCGCCCGGGTACCCGACCTGCTCGCCGCCGGTGTCCCGGTCGGCCTCGGCGTCGACGGCACCGCCTCCAACGAGTCCGGAGAACTCCACACCGAACTGCGCAACACCCTTCTCGTCAACCGCCTCGGCGCCCACCGCGAAAAGGCGCTGAACGTCCGTCAGGCGCTGCGTCTGGGAACCCACGGCGGCGCCCGGGTCCTCGGCCGCGCCGACCAGATCGGTTCGCTGGAGCCCGGAAAGCTCGCCGACCTGGTGCTCTGGAAGCTGGACACCCTCGCCCACGCCTCCATCGCCGACCCGGTCACCGCGCTCGTCCTCGGGGCCCCCGCCCCGGTCACCCTCTCCCTCGTCGACGGCCGGCCGGTCGTCGAGAACGGCCGCCTGACCACCGCGGACGAGGACGCCATCGCCCGTGCCACCCGTGACGAGGCCCGCCGCCTCGCGCGGATCGCCGCCGGGGCCTGACCCCCGGCCCCCCCAGGACAGGTCGGCCGAGGGGGACGGCCCTCGGCCGACCGTCGCGGACCCGAGAGGGGTCCGTGACAACCGGTGCGGGGCGCACACACGTGCGCGCCCCGCACCGGCGAGGAAGGCTGCCCGCACCAGCTGCCGCACGAACTGCCCACCTGCCCCCCACCTGCACCGACGCACCACTCGCACCACCTCCCTGACACCCACGTCACCGCAGACGTGTAACCGACCGGAGGAACCGCCGTGGCAGCCAAGCCCAGGTTTCGCAACGACGCAGTCGCAGCATCCGACGCCACCCCCACCCCCGTACCGGAAGCGGCTCCCGCCGAACGGAGGCATCCGGTCGACGGGACGCTCCCCCCGCTGAAGCTGTTCACCAGCGGCCTGCAGCACGTGGCCGCGATGTACGCGGGCGTGGTCGCCCCGCCGATGATCGTGGGCCCCGCCGTGGGCCTCGACGCCAAGGAGACCGCCTTCCTGATGGGGGCGAGCCTCTTCACCGCGGGACTGGCCACCCTGCTCCAGACCCTCGGCGTCTGGCGCATCGGTGCCCGGCTGCCGTTCGTCAACGGTGTCTCGTTCGCCGGTGTCACACCGATGGTGGCGATCGGCAAGGACCGCGGACACGACGGCATCGCCGTCATCTTCGGCGCGATCGTCGTCGCCGGTCTCCTCGGCTTCCTGCTCGCTCCCTACTTCTGCAAGCTGGTCCGCTTCTTCCCACCCGTCGTCACCGGCACCGTGATCACCCTGATCGGCGTCTCGCTCCTGCCGGTCGCCTTCAACTGGTCGCAGGGCGGCAACGCCGAGGCCACCGACTACGGTTCGACGACCAACATCACCATGGCCGCCGTCACCATGGTGATCGTCCTCGCCCTGCGCAGGCTGCTGCGCGGCTTCCTCCAGCAGATCGCCATCCTGCTCGGCCTGGTCGTCGGCACCCTGATCGCGATTCCGGTCGGGATCACCGACTTCGGGGCCCTCGGGGACGCCGGACTGTTCGGCTTCCCGACGCCGTTCCACTTCGGGGCGCCGCGGTTCGAGATCGCCGCGATCGTCTCCATGTGCATCGTGATGCTGGTCTGCATGACCGAGTCCACCGCGGACATGCTGGCCCTCGGCCGGATCGTCGACCGCCCGGCCGACGAGCGGACCATCGAGGGCGGACTGCGCGCCGACACCCTGGGCAGCGCGATCAGCCCGCTCTTCAACGGCTTCATGTGCAGCGCCTTCGCCCAGAACATCGGCCTGGTGGCCATGACCAAGGTGCGCAGCCGCTTCGTGGTGGCCGCGGGCGGCGGCATCCTGATCCTGCTCGGGCTGATGCCCGTCGCCGCGTCCGTCATCGCGCTCGTCCCGCTGCCCGTTCTCGGCGGCGCCGGGATCGTGCTCTTCGGGTCGGTCGCCGCGAGCGGCATCCAGACGCTGGCGACCGCCGCGATGGAGAAGGGCGAGAACGCGCTCATCGTGGCCGCGGCCCTCGGTATCGGCCTGATCCCGATCGCCGCGCCGGACTTCTACCACGCCTTCCCCAAGGACCTGCTCGTCGTGCTCGACTCCGGCATCTCCACCGGGTGCGTCGTGGCGATCGTGCTGAACCTGGCCTTCAACCACCTCGGCCGTGGGCCGGAGCGGGAACTCCCCGACGGGGACGGGGCCAACGCCCCGGAGCGGAGCCGGTCGGCCGCCGCCCCGGCCACGGCGCACTGACCGCGCGTACCGGCGGGCCACGTCCTTCGGGACGACGGCGCGGCGCGTACGACGGCCCCTCCCGGGCCGCCGTACGCGCCGCGCCAGTGCGCCGGACGGATCAGCCGATGTGGTAGCTGTCGCCGTACACCTTCCAGTCCAGCGGCGGATCCAGGTTCAGATTCCCCTTCTTGAGGAACACCCGCTGGGCGGTGTCCACCCGGCTGGTGTCCGAGTGGGCCTCCTCCTGCTTCATCGCCCACACCCGGGCGTCCAGGAAGGCGTTGAGGTACGCGACCTCGTCGCCGCCCTGGGCCGGCGGCTTCGCCTTGGCGAGGGCGCGCTTGCGGATGGCTCCGAAGCCGGTGCTGTCGTCGCCGTCCCCGTGCATGACGATGGCGTCGTAGTACGCGAACTGGCCGAGCGTGCCGATGCCGTCCGCCTTGCCCCGCTTCACGGCGGGGTCGAAGTACACCCGGTCCCGCTCGTCGTTCTGCGCCTGCTGGAACACGGTGTCCGACGCCGCCTTCACCCAGTCCTTGGTGAAGTTCGGGTCGAGACCCTCGTGCGAGTCGGAGCCGTTGACCTTGCGCAGCGCGGGGAGGTACTTCGCGAGGACGTTGCCCGGTTTGCGCGCGGTGTACGACTCGACGAGATCCAGCATGTCTCCGGTGCCGGAACAGAACCCGATGATGCCCGCGGTGTAGCCGCGGCCGTCGTCGATGTCCTCGATGTACCTGTACTGGGCCTTCCAGTCCAGCGAGGAGTTCTCCGCGCTGGAGACCAGCTTCATGGCGATCTCCTTCTTCGCCGGGTCGTCGAGCCCGGTCGCGGCGGCGGCCCGCGCGGCGTCCGCCGCCGTCCGCTGCTCGGCCGCCGGGTGTGTGGGGGCTCCGGCGTGGGCGGCCACGGGGACCGCCGTGAGGGCCAACCCTGCCGCGATGACCGCGATGCGCACGGAGCGGGGGGCGCGTCGTGCGGTGCGCTTGTGGGGAGCGTGCACCAGTCCTCCAAGAGGGTTTCATCGTTCTGTCGGTCTGTTAGGAAGCTTTCCTATCAGAGTGATCGGGTGCCGTACACCCCTGCCGCACAAGGAACCGGAGGGGCGAGGGCCGCGGCGTCCGCGGCGGGACGCCGAAGGCCCCGCACCACCTTGGGTTCCAGTGGTCGCCGCAACACCGCCTGTTTTCAGGTGGTGAGTGGATCACGTAGACGCTCGGCCGGGGTGTGCCGGCCGAGCGTCCTGTGTGGGCGGCCGTTGAGTTCCTGGGTGACGTGTTCGAGGTTCTCGGGGCTGTGGACACTCAGGTCGGTGCCTTTGGGGAAGTACTGGCGCAGAAGTCCGTTGGTGTTCTCGTTGGAGCCGCGTTGCCAGGGTGAGGCGGGGTCGCAGAAGTGGACGGGCATGCCGGTGGCCATGGTGAACTGCTTGTGACGTGCCAGCTCGCTGCCCTGGTCCCAGGTGAGGGAGCCACGTAGATGCGCGGGCAGTGTCTGGATGGTGGCGCCGAGGCCGTCGCGGACGGTCTCGGCGTCGTGAGCTCCGCCCGGCAGGTGGACCAGCATGGTGTAGCGGGTGCTTCGTTCGACCGGGGTGGCGATCGCGGAGCGGCTGTTGGCACCGATGGTCAGTCGGGTAGCGGGGACGCATTGCTGCGTCCCCGCCCCCTCAGAACCGTGCAAGCAGCTGTTCACCGCACACGGCTCAAGCAAGCCCCAAGGGCTCGCGGTCAGGAGAAGGTGCAGGATTCGTCGGCCCGGCGGCTCCCATCCGCCGTTGACAGAGGGTGTGAAGGAGACGGAGCCGTTGATTGCCCGGTGAGACACCGCCAGGGAACGCGACATACTGCTTGGAGATCGCCTTCCTGACGACGACCCGTCACGCTTCCCATTCCTGGGGCTTCGCGGTGGGTGGTCGGCGTGCAACAGGAGTCCTCCGCAGATCGAACAGCGACCTTGCTGCGCCTGGAGCAAGCGCACGGTGATGCCGTCGACCGGTGGAGGTGGTCCCCTGCGACGCCGCTCGGCCCAGTACGACTCAAGCGCCGGGTCGTCCGGGGACGCCCTGCCCTTGACCAGCTGGTGCCGGACGATCTTCGTCCAGGAGAACTTGAGCAGGTAGGCGCCGCTGTCGCGGTCGCCGAACACCCACCGGTCCTTCCTGGCCTTGTTGAACCGGCCGAAGTACTTGTCGGATACCCAGTGCTTCGGCTTGTTCGGGTGGCTGTGCTTGGCCCACTTGTAAGTGAGCTTCCACATGTGATTGTCCAGCGTGGTGAAGACCTCGCTGGACACCACCGTCCGGTAGTAGGCCGACCAACCCCACACGATCGGGTTGATCTTCTTGAGCACCGCTCCTGCGTTGGCCCCTCGCAGGGCCAGCATCTCGGCGCTCAGCCGTTCCCGGATCCGTCGTTGGGCCGCTGTGCTCGGCTTGATCAGCAGCTTGCCGTGATAGCGGCGGACGTTGAACCCCAGGAAGTCGAACCCGCTCTCCGCGTGGACGATGCGAGTCTTGTCCTCGTGGAAGGTGAGGCCCCTGGGCGTCAGCCATGCGGCCAGCCGTTCCTCGACCTGTTCGGCCTGCTCACGGCTGGTGCACATCGCGACAAAATCGTCTGCGTATCTCACCAGCACGGGGCTGCCACTCTGCGCGCATTGGCATGATAGCGCCAGTCCTCTAGATATCCGGCCTGTAGTAGCCCGTCGACCAACCGCAGGAATCGGTTGTCGTGAATCTTCTCAGCCAGGATTCCATGGAGGATCCCATGGTCCAGCCGATCGAAACACTGAGAGATGTCTCCCTCAACGAACCACACTGTGCCACACCACGTCGGATGGATCTCCTGTAAAGCAGTGTGGCACCCCCGCCCCGTGCGGAAACCATGAGAGGAATCACTGAATTGCGGATCGTAGTACGCATCCAATAGAGAGCGCATTACTTCGTGCAACAGCTTATCCGACCACGAGGGTAATCCAAGCGGACGCTTGGCGTTTGATCCCTTCTTTTGAATATAAACGCGCCGTACTGGCGTCCATCGATAGCGCTCCGAACGGAGTGCATCAATGATCTCCTGGATCTTTCCCATGCTCATGCCGTCCACGGTCTCAGCCGTAGAACCGTGGGTCATTGCGCCGTCGTTGCGATAAATCCGCCCGGTAAGCGCGCAGATACAGTTCCGGATTGAACAAGCATCGATACAACCGCTCCAGTGGCAATCCCCTTTTACCGCGATCACGGATGATCTCCAGTATGGCTTCGGCGTTCTGCATTACGCGTACCTCACCATCCCTGTAGTTCAGTCAACACCTGTGCCCCTTTGCCCTCATTCCGGCTTTCCCGGACTTCATGACCGGTCGTTACTCCGGGTAGGGTGGGCTGCCTGGCGAGGTCCCGTGTTCATTTCGATGATCTCGGGCCTTTTCCAGGCAGCCTCCCACCAAACCCGGCGTGCCCGCTTTCCAGGCACCGGGCTTTCCAACGATTTATTCCGCGCGTGTGACCGGGTTTGCGTGGATCCAGTCATGGCACGGCACGCAGACTATGAGCGTCTTGCGTCGTTTCCTCGCCATGATGACGGCCCACGCTGGCTGGTCCGGTCCCGGTTTCCCGAGTTCGTTGAGTCCGGCGACCTGGTGGACTGCCACCGTGGTGCCGGTCTCGCAGAGTTCGCATTCCTCGCGAGCAGTTCCTTGCGGGGGACGCGGACCCGGACCGGGCCGGCGTCAGTGATGACCGCCCGCCGGTCTTGCCGCAGGATGATCCCGCCGAATCGTGCTACCAGATCTGGCCTGCCTCTCCGCTTCCGCCTGGCCTCGAAACAGGTCCTGGGGCCGTCGCCGGTGATGACCTTCGCCTTAGTACTGCAACGACACTCCGTGATGTCCTCTGCGTTGGTAATGGCTGATGCGGGCTCGTGCTTGGCTTCGTCTTCGCCATCGTGACCATGCGAGTACGTGTTGGGCGTGGTGGCGGAGGGGTGACGAGATGCGGTTGAAGAGCCGCCGGGCCTCGTTCATGGTCATGGGAATGAGGGATTGATCGCTGCCGGTGTCCGGGCCCCTTTTTTTGCCTCGGCTCGCAGGAGGGCGAGGAAGGCAAGGGCGGCCATGGAGAGAGTTATGTGCCGGTACCACGCGGTGTAACCGCGGACCTGGTAGTGATCGAGACCGGTTTCGTTCTTCGCCGTCTGGAAACACTCCTCGACCATCCACCGGGACCCCGCTGTCCGCGCGAGTTCTTCCAATGGAGTCCCTGTCGGGGAGAAGCAGATGTAGTAGGCGATATCCGTAGGATCCGTGAGGCTGCGTCGTGCCAGTAACCAGTGGTCCCAGCCTTCCCGCCGCCAGGGCCGGATCGGGGCTGCCGCCCAGTCGTATTCACGCGGTCCGTGGGCGCCGTCGCCGCAGCTCACACGGGTCCATGCGTCACTGGGGAGCTCGCTGACCAGCTTGTGCGCGCGGGCCTGGCCGAAGAATTCCATAGTCATGACCATCTGCGATTTCGGGACCGCGAGGACATGAGGGATGTCATGTTCTTCCAGCCATAGCCGGATCCGGCTCGTCTGGCCGTAGACCTCATCAGCAGTCACCCACCCGAACGGGATCCCTGATTCCACGGCGCGTTTCAGCATACGCAGGGCCATGTCCGGCTTGGTGGCGAACTCGACATCGTCGCCGATGCCGGCAGCCCGGCACCGTTCGCTGTCCGATATCCAGTCCTTCGGGAGATACAGCTCGCGGTCGATCAGTGCCCGCCCCCGGTCGGATCCATAGGCCAGGAACACCCCAATCTGGGAATTCTCGATTCGGCCGGCCGTTCCCGAGCACTGCCGGGCTACCCCCGCCGACTTGATGCCCTTCTTCAGGAAACCCGTCTCGTCGAGGATCAGAATTCCCCGGTCGGGATCTCCGATCTGCTCCACGACCGCGTCACGGACGTCGTCCCGCAGGGCATCGGCGTCCCACAGGTAGTGGTTCAGCAGCCGCTGCATCCCCTGGGGACCATCGTCGCCGTCAGCCTCGGCCAGGGTCCAGCTGTTCTTCCGTTCCGCCTCGCTGAGCAATCCCCGCAGGTAGGACACCATCCGCCGCCTCGACTCCACCCGCCCGAAGCGTCCCGCGAACCGCGCCACGAAGTCACAGGACACATCTGACCAACCATCAGCTATCTCGTCCACCACGAAACGAGCAACGACGAAGACGGCATCGAGTCACGGAGTGTCGTTGCAGTACTAAGAAGTCATCTCATTTGGCGAGTCTGCGGTAGCAAATGAGGGTGCAGGCGATGCTGGTGAAGGCCAGGAAGTGGTCGGCCTTGCGTTCGTAGCGGCGGTGGAGTCGTCGGCAGCCGGCGAGCCAGGACATGGTGCGTTCGATGGTCCAGCGGTGTCGGCCGAGTCGTTGTGAGGTCTCGATGCCTTTGCGAGCGATGCGGTGCCGGATCCCGCGTCGGCATAGCCATTGCCGCAGGTGACGGTAGTCGTAGCCCTTGTCGGCGTGGAGCTTGCCGGGCCGGCGTCGACGGGGGCCTCGGCGGGAGCGGATGGGCGGTATGCCTGTCACGAGCGGGATAAGGGCTTGACTGTCGTGGACGTTGGCACCGGAGATTGCGACAGATATAGGCAGACCGGTCCGTTCGGTGATCAGATGGATCTTCGACCCGTACTTACCCCGGTCGACAGGATTCGGACCTGTCAGGTCCCCCTTTTCAGAGCCCGCATGTTCACCGAGTCGATCGCGCACCTCGACCAGTCCAGCTTGCCGCGGGCACCGAGTTCGTCCAGTACCAGGCGGTGGAGCTTGGCCCACACCCTGACCTTCGACCACTCCGAGAACCGCCGGTGGGCGGTCGCTCCGGACGGGCCGAACGACGCCGAAGGCAGCTGCTGCCAGGTGCAACCCGACGTGGCCACGAAGGCGATCGCGGCCAGCACCTCCCGGTCGCCGTGCCGACGCCGACCACCGCCCTGCGGCCGCGACGGCGCCTCCGGCACCACCCGCTGGAACAACTCCCACAACTCATCCGGCACCAGCCGCTCAACGATCCCCACCATGACTCACAGAATGCCGAGTCGCCCAAATGAGATGACTTCTAAACGTGATTGTCGGGCTGTTCATCTTCCTGGCGGTCTCCTTTGCCCGGCCGGTGGTGGCCAAGCTCATGACCTTCAGCTTGTGCTTGCCGCTGTAGTTGGATCGGTTGGCGGTTCCGTGGCGGCGGGTGCGGGTGCGGGTGCGGGTGCGGACGCGGGTGCCATCCATGAGGACGACCTCACTCGTCCGCGAACCGGAACCCGATGATCCCCAGTTTGGGATCTTTTGCGAACAACCCAACGCCTCACCCACTATCACGCACCAACTCGTAAGCACGGCTGCGGCGACCGCTGCGGTCCCCAGAAGATCAACACCAGGCGAGAGACCAAGAGTGCGAAGTCCCGCGCTGGTCAGAGGCCCATCGGCACCCCAGACGAGTTGATGCACATCCTCCGCCGCCACAAGGAGGCGCAGGCCCGTGAGCGAGCACTCGCCCGCGACCTGTGGACCGAGAAGGGCTACGTCTTCACCTCGCCGGTCGGCGAGCCCCTGAACCCCAACACCGATTACCACAAGTGGAGGGAGCTGCTGAGGTCCGCGACGGCCGTCTCCACGACGCCCGCCACACCGTGGCCACCGTCCTGTTGATCCTCGGCGTCCCGGACGCGGTCGTCGACGCCATCATGGGCTGGGAGCCAGGCAAGTCAGCGCGGATGCGCCGCCGCTACCAGCACCTGACCAGCCGCGTCCTGAAGGACACTGCCGACAAGATCGGCGGCCTCCTCTGGGGCAACGACCCCGCCCAGGTGGCCGGAGGCGTCGTGCCTGGCGCCGGCCAGAGCCCTGTCCCTGCTGAGCTGATGGTCCACGTCGCCCGCCTCGGCGAGCGGCGCGTACCCTTCCTTCAGAGGGAGCATGCTGACGAGGTCGTTGCCCAGTGGAGCGAGGACTGGCCGGACCGAACAGCCGAGGTCGAGGAGTGGGACCGCGGGCGCTGGGAGCGCAACGGCCCCGGGGGCGTGCGCGCGGTCCGCGATCGGATGCCCGAGCGGATCGTCGTTTTTCACGCACGTGCCCTGTTCCTCCCCAGCGGAGAGCGTGAGTTGCTGCGCTCCCCGAACAGTGGTCGGTGCCGGCATGGGAATTGGAGACCGACGCCTACACCAACCGCCCATCGGTCTGGCGCACGGTCCGGCTCCCCGGTGCGGGCCAGGAGGTCGAGGCCAACGCGCGCGGTACGGACAAGGCGGCCGGGGAGGCCGCCTTCGCCGAGGCGTGCGTACAGGCTGAGGACCGCGCACAGAACCCGGGGAAGTACGGAGACGCGGACGAGTGGTAGCCGAGCCGCCGTGGCGACCCTGCCCGACGCGGAACTGAAGCGGGCTCCGACCGACTGGTCGGAGCCCGCTGCCCGGTGCGGTTACTGGTGAGGGTGATCCACAGCGCACGCAATCGCTCCCATGCCCCGCTCGCGCGCGGACTTCCATTCCCACTACCGCTCAACTCCCCTCCCGGGCCGCTGTTCGCGCAGGTGGTGCCAGATATTTCCGTGCGTGCGAGAGGCCGACAGCAGGGCGACTACCGGCGCTGCGGCGGGAGGCGGGGAATCGGTTCCGCTGCCTGACTGCCAGTGGGATCCAGCGAGTGTCGCAAGTGCATGTGTCCCAAGCGATCTGCTTTGTGGGCGCTTTCGGGCCGTTTGGCCGGTACACCGACACCCCTGAGGCGCTATCGGTGTGACCTGGGTCACTTTGTGAAGATTCCGTTTCGTGTTGTCGGTTAAGGAAAGGCGCTGATGAGGCGTTCGGGTGATCGAGAAACGCTCGGATTCCACTCTTTGGGAGAGTGAGCGATGGCTGCCTAAGCTGGGTTGACGCCCACAAACTACGATAGTTAGATGAGTTCAGCAGTCGCCGTAAAGGATATGCGGCAGGGCCCTGGAGGCTTACCTTTGAGTGATCTAAGTAATTTGCCTCCCCCTTCTTTCTGGGCTGCTCGAAAAAGTTCTTAGAAAGGTGAGATAAATGCAGATCCGTTCCACTGTGACTGCCGAGACGCGGAACCAGACCCAGCAGGTCGCGCTTTTCGGCGCCAACCGCACCGAGGCCGTTCTGGTCCCCGGTGCGTGCTGCTGCACCGCGGCCATCGCCCGCCGGTAATCACCTGAGCGCGGAGGAAACTCCGGGCACGTGAAGGGTGGCCGGGACCTCGCGTCCCGGCCACCCGTCACGGAATCGACAAGGTACTGGAGGGTTGAACCCGTGTCGGAGAGTCCACTGTTAACACTCGATGAAATACGGAATGCGCTGGTCACCACAGAATGCCGCAGCCTTTCCGTTGGATTTGAGTCCATCGGTCTTCGGACCCATGAGGCGCGATTTGATAACCTGAGTCAGACGGCGCTGCCGCGCGTCGCCGAGGAATTCCTGCTGGCCGGCAGAAACCGGCGGCACGACCGGGACACCCAGCTGTCCGTCACGCACTACTTCACCGACCCGGTGGCGGTCGCCCTGTCCCAGCTTGGGAGGGAGGCCACCGAGGCCTCACGCCTGGCACTCCCGGCGGGCAGCGAGCCCGAGGCATCTCTGACCGACGCAGTGGCCGGCCGCCGCAGCGTCCGGGATTTCGCGGGCCTCCCGGTCTCCCTCGATGACCTCGCCACAGTCCTGCGCTATGCCAATTCGGAAACCGCCGAGATCGACACCGTCCTGGAATCTGGCAGCGAGGTATCGCTGCGCCTGCGCACCGTTCCCAGCGGCGGCGGACTCTATCCGATCGAGATCTGGATCGGAGCCCGGAACATATCTGGGTTGGCACCCGGTATCTACCGCTATCTGCCGCACGAGGATTCCCTGGCGATGCACGGTGGCGCGGACGTGCTGGACGCCGCAACGGCCGCCGTGATGGAGAGCGGAAGCGCGGAACTGCGGCTGGGTGCAGGATTTGCCCTGCTGGTTGCCCAACCGTGGCGGGCTATGCGTAAATACGGCCCGCGCGGAATGCGTTTTGTTTTCCACGAAGCAGGCGGCATCAGCCAGAACATCCATCTGGCGGCCACTGCGCTCGGTTTGGGCAGCCTGGACAGTTCCAGCTTCTATGACGACGACATGGACGATGCCCTGGGGCTCGACGGTCTCTTCCGTACCACCGTCCACCTGATCGTCCTGGGGCATGTGTCGTCCTGACCAAATATCTTTTGTTGTTACGGCCGTCACGGTTGATTTCACGTGCCGATTGAGGAGCTTTCCGTGTCAGTGGAACACAAGAAATATGGCGAGTCGCGCCTCAGGCGCTCCTATTCCGTCATCGGGCACAGCCCGGACGTGGTCGAGATCAGAACGGGCGTGTGGAACCACCGTTCCTTCACCCTGACCGACGAGCGCGCCTCGGGAAAGCTGTACGCACTGGTGCGTGGCCTCGACGGCTCGCTGTCCCACCGCGAACTGGCTTCCCAGGTCGGGGTCCCGCGCGCCGAGGTCGAGGCGGTCGTCGACCACCTGGCCACCCTGGACGCCCTGGAGTGGAGCCCGCACAGTGCTCTGGACGCCTACCTGGAGACGATCGGCCCGCTGCGTACGGCAGACGCCGGCACAACCTCGTACAAGCGAGTATTCGTTCTTGGCGACCCTGTCCTGGCCGAGCACCTCGCCGCCTCGATTTCCGAGGCGGGTGATGTGAAGGCTGAGGTCCTCGGCACGCAGAGCCCCGTCGCCCAGGCGCTGTCCCGGGCCGGAGCCGACACCCTCAACGATGGACTCAGGCTGGCCGAACTGGTTCGCAGTGTCGAGGAGCTGCGCGGCTCGGTGCTCGTGACCGTCGACGCCGTCGTCAACCCGTTCCGGTCCCAGCTCATCAACCGCGTTACCCAAGAACTCGGGGTCCCCTGGCTCCACACCGGGGTCGACGGCCCGTTCCTGTTCATCGGCCCCACCGTGATTCCTGGCCGGTCCGCCTGTTACGAGTGCTTCGAGACCCGCGTCGGGATGAACATCCGGGAGAGCGCCTCGTACCAGCGCTACAAGGAGGCCCTCGCAACGGGCCAGGTCCGTACCGGCGAACCCGCGCTGCTCAGCGCGATGCGTACCACCCTCGTTGGCCATGCCGCGCTGGAAGCCATCAACCTCCTCGCCGCGGGCAGTACCTTCAGCGTCGGCAAGGTCCTGGGCATCTACGTGCCCACCATGGAGATCGCCTGGAGCGATGTGCTCAAGCTGCCGGGCTGCCGGGGCTGTTCCTCGCTCGCCGGCCGCGACGACACCCACCTGTACTTCGACGTCAGGACGTGGGCCGGTGAGTGAGACGACGACCGAGTTCCGGGGCGCGGACCTCCGGGTGCTGGGCGATGAGGACGCCCGCGCACGTGAGATCCACCGCCGCATGCAGGGTGCGCTGTGCGGGATCATGACCTCCTCCGGCAGCCTCAACAAGGCGCCCACGCACCCCCACCTTTTCGTGGAGGGCGCCGAACTCACCGGAGTGCACCAGTGGTTCGGGCGCGAGTCGGCCAAACCGGGCGCTTACCACATCGGCGGCTACGGCACCGTGCCGTTCGAGGCACGAATCCGCATCCTCGGCGAGACGCTCGAACGCTACGCGGGCTTCTCCGCGTGCGTCGAGGGCCGCTTCCCGGTCGTCCGCGCCTCCCACGAGGAGCTGCTGGCGCGCGGCGAACCCGTTGTCGACACGGGCGTGTTCCAGCTGTTCGTCCCCGACCAGTTGGCCGCCGACGGCTTCCCCTTCCAGGCGTTCTCACCCGCCATGCCCATGGAGTGGGTGAAGGTCCCCTCGCTGCTCGACAGCAGTGAGCAGTACGTGCCCGCCCATCACTTCCTGCTCGGCAATCTGCCCGGCCCGGGTGAACCCTGGACGCTGCCCGCGGTGACCACCGGCACCGCGGCCCACACCGCGCCGGAGGCTGCCTTCCTGTCGGCCCTGTACGAGATCGTCCAGGTCGACGCCGCCGTCGGACACTGGCACAGCGCCACGTCCAGCCTGCGCATCGAACCCGACGCGCGTACCGCGCTGCTCCAGAACGTCATCACCAGGCGGCTGCGCGGCGGCCTGGAGCCCGAGTTCCATCTGCTGCCGAGCCCGGACCTGCCCGGGTTCAACGTGGCGTGCATCCTGCGCAAGCCCGAGGGAATCAGCCCGGCGATCAGCGTCGGTCTCGGCAGCGGCCCCTCCCTGGTGCGTTCTATGTACCGGGCCCTGCTGGAGACCGTGGGTGTCCAGACGCTCGCCGGCTGGTCCGCCGTCGAGGACAGGCTCGGCACCGGCGCCGAGGTACCGCTGCGCGACCGCCTAGGCCAGATCTTCGACCTGGACCAGAACGTCGCGTACTACGCGGGTGTCGAGGGCGCGCGCACCGTCGAGGAGCGTTTCGCCCGGCACACTGCCGTCAGGGCCGGAGACCTCCCTGCCGACGACCAACGTCCGGCACGGGAGATCGGCCGCTCGTTGCTCGATGCCTTCCGAAACAGCGGCAAGCGGCTCTTCGGTGCCGACTTCACGTCGGTGGACATCCGCCAGCTCGGCTTCTCCGTCATCCGGGCGTGGTCCCCGGACACGCTGAGTCTTCCGCTGCCGAGCGCACCGCCGGTCGCGCACCCGCGCTTCACGGCGTACGGCGGTTTCACCCACCGGCTCCCGCACCCCTACCCGTGAGCCATGGACCGGTTCCTGCTCACCACCCTGGCGGTGTGGTCACTGGCGCCGATGCCGCTGGCTACCCGGGTGCACGGACGCTGGCTCGAAGACCGTTGGCCGAAGCTGTCCACCCTCACGGTGTATCTGCTCGTTCTCGGCGTCCTGACCGTCGCCGGCGGGCTGTTGCTGGGCCCCGGCATCGTGCACGACGGCCCGCTGTACTGGGCTGTCGTCTGTGTTCCGCTGGGCTTGGCCCTCGGCCGAGCCTCGCAGATCGCCGACCGTAGGATCACCCGGCATTTCGCTGCACGCGCGCGGGCCCGTACGGCATCGACCGACCAGGCCCGAGGTGCCACCGCACCCTTACGGGCGGGCGGGGCCCGGCCGGTGGGCCTCGCCGCCCGCCGTTCGGCTCCGGGCACCGCCGTACGGAAGGCACCGGAATCGTCGGCACGCGGCGGCAACCGTTGGACCGCGAAGGAGCGGGACCGGGAGACACGGATCGGGCTGGGGGCGCTGCTGGCCGGGGCAGTGCTGGAGGAAGCCGTCTTCCGAGGCGTGCTGGGGCGGTTGGGGCTGGACCTGGGAGGACTCTCGGGGGCCGCACTGATCGTGCTTGCCATGGCGGCTTTCTGTCTGACGCACCTGCCGTTCGGATGGCCGCAGGCACTGGCCAAACTCCCGCTCTCGTTCATGACAACCGCGGCGTTCCTGCTGTCCGGCGGGATCGTCGCCGGATTGGTGGCACATACGTTGTTCAACTGGGAGTACTGGCGCTACCAACGGGCCCTCGGCACCACGGGGGAGCGATGACGATGCTCCTGTGGGTGGTCCGTGCCGCAGTGGTGCTCGCTGCCGCCACGGCCTGCGGGTGGTACCTGTGGCCGCGCCTGGCCAATGCCACCGGGCCGCGCAGGGCGCTGCTGCTGGCGCCCGTGCCCCTGGCCCTGCTGGTGACCCGTCAGATGCCTGGGCTGGGCGGTGCCGACGGGGCCCTGTTGATTCCACCCGGCATCGCGCTGGGCGTCGGGGAGGCGGCCCTGGCCGGGCTGCTGGGCACAGCGGGGGTGAGTGTGCTGGAACGCGTTCAGGTCTCGTACGCCAACTGGCTGCCCTTGGGAGACGGTCCGGCGCTGGCACCACTGCGTCCGAAGGGCCACCAGCTGCCGTGGGCCACGCTCGTCGGGACGGCGCTGGTGGCCGAGACCGTCCGGGCGGCCCTCGTCGGGGCCGCGTGCGCGGCGCATTGGGGGCTCGTCACGGCCCTCGCCCTGGGCATGCTGGCCTCGCTGACCCTGATGCACCCGCGCTCCAAGCGGGGCGCGGCGGACGCCGTTGCCGTAGCCCTGGGCGTGGGCTTCGCACACTCTTGGCTGCTGTGGTCGACGGACGCTCTGCCGGCGCTCGTCGCCGCTCACCTCGCCTTCCTCCTCGTCACAGTCGCCTGAATCCGCGTAAGCACACCGCGCACATCCGTCTGGCACAAAAATTGGAGGAACCATGAAATTTGGTATATCGCTGCTTCCGGACTGTCGGCCGGAACACACCTCACCCGTCCGCTACTTCGAGGATGTGCTGGAGGTCTCGCGGCTGGCCGACGAACTCGATTTCGACTACGTGAAGATGACCGAGCACTACCTGAAGGACTACGGCGGCTACTGCCCCAGCCCGCTCACGTTCCTGACCGCCGTCGCCGCGCAGACGCGCCGGATCCGGCTGATGACGGGTGGCGTCCAGGCGTCCTTCCACCACCCGGTCCAGCTGGCGGCGCACGCGGCCATGGTCGACGCCATCAGCGGCGGCAGGCTCGACGTCGGCTTCGCCCGGGCCTGGCTTCCGTACGAGTTCGAGGCGCTCGGCATCCCGTTGGACGAGAGCCGCGATCGCTTCACGGCCACCGTCGAGGCCGTGCTGCGGCTGTGGACGCAGAAGGAGGCATCCGAGGACACGCCCTTCTTCAGCTACCGGGACGCGCACTCGCTGCCTGCCGTGACGCAGACCCCGCACCCTCCCGTATGGGTCGCGGCCGTCCGCTCCCGGCAGAGCTTTGCCTGGATCGGGGAGAAGGGGCTCGGGCTGCTGATCGCCTCCCCGCCCCGCAAGGGCGAACTGGAGCACACCCAGGACATGGTCCGCGTCTATCTGGAAACCCACCGGGAGTACCACCCCGACCGGGAGCCGCGCATCGCGCTGTCCATCCCCATGATGGTCGCCGAGACCGACGCGGAGGCCCTCACGACCGCAGAACCGCTGCTCCAGTCCTACCTCGACGTGTGGGGCGAGGCCGCGGCCTCCTGGGACGGCGTCCAGTCCGCCGCATACCCGGGCTACTCCAACGCGGGCACCACCTTCCGCGCACTGACCGACGAGGACCTGCGCAGCACCTCCACGGCGCTGATCGGAAGCCCGGACACGGTCGTGGAGAAGATTCAGGAACTGTCCGCCGCGCTGTCCCTGGACACCCTGTTGCTGCAGATCGACTACGGCAGTCCGAGCGCCGAGGCCATGAGCCGCAATCTGCGCCTGTTCCATTCCGAAGTGCTGTCGCGCTTGTGAGATGTGCAGCTGCGGCGCCTACGAATACCTCAGCGCCTTCTCTCGTTCCTGAGTGGCCGGTAATGTTTGCCTCCTCAGCAATGTCAGCGACGTGGGAAGCCTGTCCACACCCGGCACGAAGCCGGGTCGGGGCCCGCGTACGCGATCCGGCGTCAAGGGGATGGAGAGCTCGTCGTGCCTGCTCCCGGTGCCCTGCCACCCGGTCGGAAGCTGCGTCCCCGGAAGCCGGCGGCGCGACCGCCCCGTGCCCCGCTGACCCTGGAGAGCCTGGCCGAGGCCGCGTTCCAGGTCATCGAGCGGGAGGGCCTCGACTCGCTCACCATGCGCAAGCTCGCGGACGAGCTGGGCATCCAGGCGGCCTCGCTCTACTGGCACGTCAAGGACAAGCTGGACCTGATCGACGTTCTCGCGGAGGCACTCTTCGCCGGGTTCTCACCCGAGGACTGGACCGACGGCGCCCTCAACGGGGACGAGGAGGACTGGCGGACGCACCTGTCCCGGTTCGCCTACGGGTTCCGCAGCTACCTGTTGAGCCGACGGGACGCGGCGCGCATCCTGACCAGCAAGTTCGTGGTGGGCCCCAGCATGCTGCGGCACCTGGAGGAGCAGCTGGGCTGGATCCGCCGGGCCGGCGTGGATGACCGCTCCGCGGCTTTCGGCTTCTACAACACCCTCGTCTTCGTGCACGGCTTCGTGCTGTGGGAGACCTCTCCGCTCTCCGCCGCCGTCGCGCGCGGAGTGGAACCCCGTCAGTACCTCAGCGAACTGCGGGCCGAGCTCGACGACCTCGACCCCGACATGTATCCGCACGCCCACGCCCTGGCGGATGAACTGACCCGTCCCGGTATGGACGAGCGTTTCACCTTCGGTCTGAACTGCCTGCTCGCCGGACTGGGCCAGCAGTAGTCCCGGTCCGGTAGAGGCCCCAACCCTCTTGCGGGTGAAGCCGTTCACCGCTGCGCGTGTGGTCTGCGTGCCGTCTTCCCGACATCTCCCCTCTCGGCAGGTTCCCTTGACGCTCAAGAACGCTCTGCCCCAGCCCTTCGCCGAAGAACACGCGGTCAATCCGTACCCGGCCTACCGGGCCCTCCTCGACGAGGGCGACCTGCAGCGGATCACCGTACGACCCGGCCTCGACGCATGGCTTGTCCTCGGCCACGATCTCGCCCGGCAGGCCCTCAACCACCCGGCGATCAGCCTGGAGGCCCGGCATGCCCAGCCGCCGGTCCACGAGGCGATCATGGCGGGCGCCATGGAAGAGAAACAGTCCTTCTTCGGGCAGCACCTCCTCGCCGCCGACGGCGAGCGACACCACCGCCTACGACGCGTGATGTCGCGGGCGCTGACCGCGCGCCGTTTCCATTCCATGGCGCCCGAGGTCGACAGCATCGCCCACGCCTTGATCGACGAGCTGCCCGCGCCCGGCCACACCGACCTCGTCGCCACTCTGGTCGTCCCCTTCACCATCAGCGTGCTCGCCGGGCTGATGGGCGTCCCCGAGCCCGGCCGGGAGCTGCTGACCGAGCTGGCCAACACCGTCATCCAGGGCAAGGCCGAGGACGACGCGGGGTTCGCCGGAGTGATCTCCGGACTCACCACGTGCTTCGCGGAGTTGCTTGACCATCCGGAGCGGATCGCGCCCGACGGGCTGCTGGCCATGCTGGTCGAGGCCCGCAGCGCGGGGACGATCACTTCCGAGGAGACGTTCTCGCTGGCGTACCAGCTGTTCTTTGCCGGGCACGAGAGCAGCGGCTACCTCATGACCAATGCGACGGCCGTCCTGTTGTCCCGGCCGGACGTCGCTGCCGAGCTGCGCGCCCACCCCGAGCTGCTGGACGGGGCCGTGGAGGAGCTGTTGCGCTGGGAGGGCTCGGTCAAGGTTGGCAGCTGGCGCTTCGCGACCGAACCGCTCGAACTCGGCGGCAAGCGGCTGGAGACCGGCGACCCCATTCTGGTCGTGCTCTCCGCCGCCAACCGTGACCCGGAGAAGTACGCTGGCCCGGACACCCTCGACATCCACCGCGGCGGAGTCCCTCACCTCTCCTTCGGGCATGGGCCGCACCACTGCCTGGGCGCGGCCCTCGGCCGACTGGAGGCGCGCACCCTGCTTGCCGCGCTGCTGGAGCGCTTCCCCGACATGCGCCTCGACGTCCCGTACGCGGAGTTGTCCTGGCGCCACAACCTCATCATGCGCGGCCCGCGCCATCTGCGCGTCACCCTCGGCGAGGACCGGCGCTTCTGAGCCGTCCGTCTGTTCACCCCTACGCAAGGAGGCCGCAATGACGGCACCAGGAGCAGCAGCCACCCCCAACCCCCTGCCGATCGCTTCGGAACGGCTTCCCCCGCACCTGCGTCTGATGGGAATCGCCGCCGCCAAGTGGATCGCCCAGCCCGTCTACGTGCTCGCGAAGCTCAACGTCGCCGACCGGCTCGCCGAGGGCGAGGCGAGCACCATGCAGCTCGCGGAGCGGCTCGGCGTACGAATCGATCCATTACGGCGCTGTCTGCGGGCGGCGGCCTCGGTCGGTGTCTTTCGCGAGACGCAGCCGGACCGCTGGGAGCTGACCGACATGGCCGAATTCTTGCGGACTGACGTGCCCATGAGCCTGCGGGACTTCGCCGTGCTGCTGGGCGAGGAGCCCATGTGGGCATCGTTCGGCGGGATCATGCAGGCGCTCCGGCGGGAAGGGCCGGTCTTCGACAAGGTCCACGGGCATTCGATGTACGCCCACCTGGCCCAGGACGACGAGCTCGCCCGGACCTACCAGGGCGCCTGGGCGCCGCTCACCCAGGGCGTGATGCGCGCACTGGCCGCGGCCTATGACCTTTCGGGCTTCGGAACCGTCGCAGACCTGGGTGGGGGCGACGGCACTGCGCTGCGCATCCTGCTCGCCGAACACCCGCACATGAACGGTGTGTTGATGGATCTTCCGCATGTGCTCGAGGAGTACCGGAACGCTGACGACGAGGTCGGGGCGCGGCTGCGGACCGTAGCCGGGCGGCTTCCGGACGACGTGCCGGCCGACGCCGACGCGTACCTGCTGAAGAACACCCTGCACTGCTTGACGTCGCCCCTGGTCCGGCAGACCCTCAAGCGGATCCGTGAGGAGATGAGGCGCCCTGAACAGCGATTGCTGATCGTGGAGGCGGTGCTGGGGGCGGGCGACGGCTTCGATTGGAGCAAGCTCATGGACATCGAGGTGATGGTCAACAACGGAGGGTGCGAATACACGCTGAAGGAGTGGCGCGCACTGCTGGCGGAGACCGGGTTCCGGCTCGTCTCGGCCCGTGAGGTGCTGCATCCGCAGTGGGTCCTGGAGGCCCAGGCGGCCTGACCGTCCCGTTCGTCGAAACACAGCTGCATATTCACGGCGGTACCTACGGCGGCTCCGAGCACTCGGCTCGGGGCCGCCGTCGCCATGTTGGCGGTGGCCGGAAAGCACCCTTGGCGAGGCGCCAACGACGCATCTAACGTTGATAGGGATCTCTAACGTTAGTAGTCTCCGTGTCGTTCGTACCCACCCAAGGGAGAGCCCGTGTCCGAAGTCGAGGAGAAATCGGCCGCACGGACGGCGCAGCATGGGCCGGGGACCCGGCACCCCTGGCTCATTCTGGCGATCGTGCTGACCGCCGCGTTCATGCAACTCGTGGACGTCAGCATCGTCACCGTCGCTGTCGCGTCCATCCAGAACGGACTGGACGCCGGCTACGCCCAGGTCCAATGGGTACTCGCCGGATACACCCTGGCGTTCGCCGTCCTGCTCATCACCGGCAGCAAACTCGGTGACCGGCTCGGCCGCAAACGCGTCTTCATCCTGGGTATGGCCGGCTTCACCCTGGCCTCACTGCTGTGCGGGGTCGCCGGGAATGCTGAGACGCTCATTGCGGCACGTCTCCTCCAGGGGCTTGCCGCCGCGCTGATGTACCCGCAGGTCTACTCCGTCATCCAGGTCACCTTCCCACCGCAGCGCCGGGGCATGGCCTTCGGCATCCTCGGCGGAGTCATTGGCCTCGCCGCCATCACCGGGCCGCTCGTCGGGGGACTGCTCATCCAGGCCGACGCCTTCGGCTGGAGCTGGCGCCCCATTTTTCTGGTCAACATCCCTGTGGGCCTGCTCGCAATCGTGCTCGCGGCCCGCTTCATCCCCGAGTCCCGGGCCACCGAGGCGGGCAAGCAGGACCTTATGGGCGTCCTGCTCGTCACCGCGGGGCTGGTGCTCCTTGTCTATCCCATGGTCCAGGGCCGGGAACTCGGCTGGCCCCCCTATCTGTTCGTCATGGCCGCTGCCGGAGTCGTCGTCCTTGCAGTCTTCGGCTGGTACGAGCGGCGCCGCGAGGGACGAGGGCACGCTCCCCTCATCCGCACTGGCCTGTTCCGCAACCGGGGGTTCACCGCGGGACTGCTGCTCATCCTCGTCTTCTACGGGGCGTTCCTGCCATTCTTCCTTGTCTTCAGCATCTACCTGCAGTCCGGGCTCGGCTACAGCGCGTTGCGCACGGGCGTCGCCGTGCTGCCGTACGCCCTGGGCTCCGGCATCGGCTCGGGCGTCTCTGTCGCCCTCGCGCCGAAGCTCGGGCGCGTCGCCCTGCAGATCGGGCTGACCGTCCTCATCGCCGGCACGCTCGGTATTGCCTGGGCCGTCCACGAGTGGGGCACCGATCTCGAGACCCGGCAGGTGGTGCTCCCGTTGCTCGTCGCAGGACTCGGCTTCGGCTTTACCGTCACCCCACTGGTCACCCTGATCCTCGCCCGGATCCCGCTCGCAGATGCGGGCTCGGCCTCGGGCACGCTCACTACGGCGCAGCAGATCGGCAGTTCCGTCGGCGTGGCGGTCCTCGGCGCATTCTTCTTCGGGCTGCTCGGCTCCCAGGCGAATGCGGCCACGGCCGATGAGGTGCCCCGGCTCAGGGCTGAATTGGCCGCCGCGCACATCACGGGCCCGGCCGCGCAGGACGTCGTCGACGGCTTCCGCATCTGCTTTCACGACCGCGCCGCCGCGACCGACCCCACCGCCGTCCCGGCCAGCTGCCGTGACGCCTCGGCCCACGCCGACGCCACCGTGCAACGGGCCGTCCAGGCCGCAAGCGCCAGGGCCCTGCACACCGACTTCGCCGAGTCCGTGCAACGCACCCTGCTGCTCCAGAGCGTCCTGTTCGCAGGCTGTCTGGTCCTGGTGTTCGTCCTGCCGAAGGTACGGGGACGGGAGCTCACCGAGTTCGAGGAGAAGAGCCAGGATGCCCTCATCATCGGGTGAGTGGACGGGACGATGACCGAGACGTTGTATCCGTACGGCTCGACCGCCGGGCTGCGCCAAGACGTGCTGCGCGTCCTGGGCGTCCTCAAGGTCGCCACGGCCGAGCAGATCCGGGCGCTCACTCGCCCTGCGGCCAAGAGCAACAAATCCCACCGCAACGCCGCCCTCGACCTCCAGCTGCACGGACTCACCGTCTCCGAGGGGCACGCCTCCAACGGACACAAACTGTGGGGACTGACTCCGGCCGGGCTGGCGTCGGCGGCCTCCTTGCTGCGCCGGGGCGCTGAGGAGATGGGCGGGACGGCGCCCGGCACAGCCCGGCACGGCGCCGTGCACGCGCTGGCGGTGAACGAGACAATCACCACCTTCATCCAGTCAGGGGCGGGGGAGCGCCGCAAGATGGAACTGGGGGAAATAGCCGAGTGGAGCACCGAGGTACCGCTGCCCGCAAGTGGTTCCTGGAGCCGACCGGGCGTGGGCAGCCCCCGGGCCGACGCGGTCCTGTATGCCCCGGAGGCAGAGGTGCCGTTGTTGCTGGTGGAGGTTGACTGCGGGACCGAGACGGCTGCCACCGTCGCCGCCAAGTTCGAGCGCTACCAGCGCTTCTTCCAGCGCGAGGTCGAGGACACCGACGGCCGTCGAGCGCTGCTGTGGCGGACCCGATGGGGTGGGATGGAGGGGGCCGAACACCCGCCCGTGGCCGTGGTTTTCACCGGCCTCGGCTCCCGGGGGCTGCGTCAGCGAATGGAGGCGGTGGGGGAGCTGAGCGTGCGGTACTGGTTGCCGAGCGCATCAGGCTTGGACGGCCTGGCCGTCAGGCGAAACAAGGTCATTCCCATCCTGGTCACCACGCTCGACCGACTGCGGGTGTACGGGCCGCACGGGCCGACCTGGTGGCGATACGGGCACCGCGCATGGGAGTCGCTGGGAGTGGCGCTGGGCCAACACCAGATTTCCGCGAGGGTCGCAGAGGGCGGCTGCACCGGGGTTCCGTCGGACGACTCAGGGCCTGCTCCAGGAGATTACGACCAGCGTCTCTGAACGGAACCCCCAGCCGCTGGAGTGCCTCGCGCACCATCGAGGGCAGCGGTGCGCGTCCGAGGCGGGCGGGAAGTCCACGCGGATGTGGACGCGCCACCTGGATCACTTCGTGGAACGGGCGGCGGCAGCGGCGGCACTGGGATGCCCGCCTTGGGAGGTCGGGCCGCGTATTCGGTGTTTCTAGCTGATACGTCGATACGGCCACAACGCGGCAGTGGCGTGTGATGCCTGCCGGACCGCGACCAAGCCGGGGCTGGCGGGCCCGCCACGGGGGCAAGTGAGACCAGAACTGAGACCACGGCACACGAAAGGCCCCCCTGCGAGCCTTGGGTTCCAGTGGTCGTCGCAACACCGCCTGGTTTCAGGTGGTGAGTGGATCACGTAGACGCTCGGCTGGGGGTATGCCAGCCGAGCGTCTTGTGCGGGGGCCGTTGAGTTCCTGGGTGACGTGTTCGAGGTTCTCGGGGCTGTGGACACTCAGGTCGGTGCCTTTGGGGAAGTACTGGCGCAGACGTGCAACCGTCCTTCGCGCAGCAGCTTGCGGTCCTTGGGCCGGGGCCTGCGCGCTGCCGCGGTCCGGTGGGCCGCGTAGGGCTGGTAGTGCTCACGGTCCGAGTTCGCGTCGGTCTCCCGCTTGACCGTGCTCGCCGACCGCCCCAGGGCGTGTCCGATCGCCTGCAACGACCGGCCCAGCGTGCGAAGACCGCGGATCTGTTCGCGTTCGGCCAGTGTCAGGAACCGCGGGTGAAGCTGCTTCTCCAGGGCTGTCAGGCCCTCCGGTGCTGTGGTCACACCGCACATCGTGACGGTCCCGGTGGTGCAGTCGACACGGCGGCCGTCGGCGCAGGTGCGTGTGGTGCCGGTCTTCTTGACGCCCCAGTCCCGGTCCTTGGCCGTGCGCTCGTTCACGCCGACCTGCCGGGCAGCCACCCGGCGTGCGACGCCCTCGGCCCGAAGCCGCTCGTACGCGCCCCGCCCGGGATACCGGCGCGGCAGACGAGCCGAGCCCCGTCAGGCTTTCCAGGCCCAGCCGAACGCAGTGTTCCGGTTCACCCCCAGCTCGCGCGCCACCACGGTCACGTTCCCCACGACATCCAGCCGCGCAGGAAAATGCTCCCGCAACCCCGAAAGACCACCACGCCCAACGCCCACGGTCCTCGCAACTCCCACAGATCGCGGGTGTTGCGAGGACCGTTAGAACCCAAGCACGCGGCGGGCGCGGTGCGGGGCCTTCGGTGTTCCGGTGCTCCGGCGAGCGGGTGTTTCGGCGTCAGCAGTTCAGGTACGCCACGTGGACCCAGACGCCGGTGGGGCCGCCCCACAGGTCGCCCATGACCCAGTTGCCCTGCTTGCCGCGGTAGTTGAGGTTCTGGCCCTTGTTCACCTGACCCAGGACGGGGAACTCGTTGCCCGGTCCGCCGCGGAAGTTCACCCCGTTGTCGTTGACGGTGCAGACGGCGGCCGGAGCCTTGACGGCCTGCGCGGCGGCGGGGCTCTGCGCGGCCTGGGCGGCGGGCCCGAAGGCCAGACCGAGTCCGGCGGCCAGGACCGCGGCGGCCAGCGTCATCTTCTTCATCATGCGAATGATCCTCCGTTCTCCGGCCCGCGTCGGCGCGGGCCGTCCACCGCCGTCAACGGACCCGGCGACCGCCGGGTCACGGTTTCGCCGCCGCCTTCCGGAAGGAACGAAAGCGCAGGTCATATGACGTGCGCCCCGGCGTGCGCGGCGTGCCGGACGGATGCCTCTCGCGCCTGTCGGTCACGGGTTTGGCGGGTACCGGACGGGCGGCCGGGGTTCCTCCGCCGGCGCGCCGCCCGCTCAGCGCTCCGGCCGCCAGTCCGGGCGACGGCCGCTCATGGCCACGGTCCGGTCGAGCAGCGGCGCGTCGTCCGGGACCGGCACCGGCCGGGCGAAGATGTGCTCGGGCCGCGGGGCGTCGCCGGGGGTCAGCCAGTTCAGCGCGGTGCGCAGACCCGCCTCGTCCGGCGCGTAGTCCTGCCCGGTGGACCGGGCCAGATCCCAGCCGTGGACCAGAAGTTCCTCCAGCGCGACGACGTGGGCCTCCCGCGCGGGCAGCACCACGCCGCCGACACGCGTCGTCCCCTGCCGGGCTGCCGGATCGCGCCAGGCCGCCACCAGTTCGTCCAGCAGCGACGGCAGCACGGCGCGCCAGTCGTCGTCGAGCGCCGGGGGCGCGTCGTCCGGGGCGACGCCGGTCGTCGGCCCGGACTCCTTGCGTGCCGCGTCGCGAAAGCCCCTGCTCAGCACGGTCAGGTGGGCGAGCAGGTCGCGCACCGTGAAGTCGGGGCAGGGCGTGGGGCCGTCGAGCCGTGGCTCGTCGACGCCGCCGAGCAGGCCGACGATCCGCCGGGCCGCGGGTTCCAGATCAACCGTGGGTGTGGTCTCCATGCGCCCATGCATACAGCGCGGACGGCTCCGGTGTCCGCAGGACCGCGCTCACCGCACGACGCGTCCGCGCAGCACGATCCGGGCCGGGTGGTCCAGAACGGCGGGATCCGCGGTCGGGTCGGCGGCGTACGCGACGACATCGGCGGGCGCGCCGTCCACGAGGCCCGGCAGGCCCAGCCAGGACCGGGCCGTCCAGGACGCCGCCCCCAGCGCCGCCTCGGCCGGCAGACCCGCCCGCACCAGCCAGGACATCTCGCCCGCGACCGTTCCGCACGGGAAGGAGTCCGTTCCCGCCAGCACCGTCACGCCCGCCTCGTGGGCGGCGCGCACATTGCCGAGCATGCCGTCCCAGCCCGCCAGCCACCGGTCGCGGCGCACGCTCGGCTCCCGGGCCCGCATCGCGTCCGCCCCCGAGCCGAAGGCGCCGAGCGTCGGGACGAACGCGGTGCCCTGCGCCGCCATCCGGTCCAGCAGCGTCGGGTCCAGATGCATGCCGTGCTCCAGGCTGTCGGCCCCCGCCAGGACCGCGTTGCGGGAGCCGTCCGGGGTCTGGCAGTGCACCGCCACCCTGCCGCCGACCGCGTGCACCGCCTCCACCACCGAGGTGAGCAGCGGCAGCGGCACGGCGGGCTGGTCCTGGGCCCAGTCGCCGATCACCTTGCACCACCCGGACGAGGCCGTCGCCTCCTCCACTGCGGCCCGCACCAGTTCGTCCTCGGCCACATCGCGTCCGAACCCGGGGAAGAAACGGCCGGGCGTGGCCAGCCACCGGCCCGCCGACGTCACGCGCGGCAGTCCGGGGTCCGACTCCACCCACGCGGGCATCCGCGCCGCGGTGCCGGGGGTGCGCACGGCCAGCACCCCGGCGTCCCGGTGCTCGCCCAACTGCTCGCGCAGCAGCTCCTCGTCGAAGGGGCCGTCCGTCGACAGCGCCCCCGGATGCGTGTGCACGTCGACGAGCCCGGGCAGCAGCCACCCGCCGTCCACGATCATCTCCACGTCCCGGCCCCGGAGCCCGCCCGGCGGACCGCCCGAACGGAGCACCCCGCCGTCGATCCGGAACACCCGCTCCTCGCGTTCCGGCAGCACGATCCCACGTATGCACAGCATCAGCCGACCGTACGTCACCGCACGCACCGGACCAACCGATCGCCGGCCCGGCCGTCGGCACACACCGGCATATTGCGGAACGTTCCGATCCAGCCTCTTGTCGGCAGGCCCCGCACCATGCAATACAGGTCTGGACCATTGCTGCCGAAGGGAAGGCACGACCGTGCGACGCCCCCACATCACCGCCGCGTTGGCCTGCTCCGGCGCCCTGCTCCTGGCCGCGCTCACCGGCTGCGACTCCGCACCCGAGGCGGACACCGTCGCGCCCACGGTTCCGGGGCACGTGACGGCCCAGGCGAGCAGCGCCACCTCCGTACACGTCATGTGGGAGCAGGCGTCCGACAACAAGGCGGTCACCGGCTACGAGGTCTACCGCAAGGGCGAGAAGGTGAAGACCCTGCCCGCGACCAAGGTGATGACCGACGTCGACGGCCTGACCGCCTCGACCACCTACACCTTCACCGTCCGGGCCCGCGACGCCGCCGGAAACCTCTCCGCGCCGAGCACCGCCGTGACCGTCACCACCCCCGTCGCGACGCCCGCCGACCACGCACCGCCGACCCGCCCGGTGAAACTGCGCGGCACGACGGACGGCGACCGGGCGGTGAACCTCTCCTGGGGCGGCTCGACCGACGACGTCGGCGTCACCGCGTACGACGTCTACCAGGAGGACTCCCGGATCCACAGCGTGCCGGGCACCGAGACCACGGCGCACGTGACCGGGCTGCGGCCCGGCACCGTCTACACCTTCACCGTCCGGGCCCGCGACGCCGCCGACAACTCCTCGCCGGACAGCGACTCCATAGACCTCACCACCGCGTCCGCGCCCGGCGCACCCGCCTCCACCGCCCCCACCGACCTGCGGGTCACCAACCGGGCCCAGGGCAAGGAGTACGCCATCGAACTGGACTGGGAGCAGCCGGACACGGGCGGCGAGATCCCCGCCTACCAGCTCTACATGGACGGCAGGCTGACCACCACGATCGTGTGGGGCTCCACCCCGCCCAAGGGCAGGGCGACCTACCGGCTCACCGTCACCGACCCGCGCGGCACCCGCTACTCGCTCAAGATCCGGGCGAAACTGCCGGACGGGAAGTGGGGGGACTTCTCCGCCCAGCGCACCGTCGTGCTCGGCGGATGAGCGACGGGGCCGGCCACCGGCTCCGGGTGCGGTTCAGAGCCTGTCGGGTGGCCTCCGACCGGGCGGAAGGCCACCCGACAGGCTCTCAGGAGGTGACCACCCGCACGGTCTCCACCCACCGCGGGGGCTGCGGGGCGCCCGCGCCGATGAGCGCCGCGATCAGCCTGCACGAGGGGGCCTCGTCCGGCCAGGGGGTGAAACCGTCGGTGAGAACCACGACGATGTTCGGCCGGTCCCGCTCCGCCAGCGCGGCTGCGATGCCCACCCGCATGTCGGTGCCGCCGCCCCCGGCCAGCGCCACCTGCTCCGTCGACGTCACCCGCGCCACGCTCCGCACATCGGCGTCGCAGGCCAGCACGGCGACCCGGTTGCCCCGGACACCCACCTCCCGCAGCACGCCGGTGACCTCGCCCAGCGCCGCGCCGAGTTCGTCGTCCCCCATCGAACCGGAGGTGTCGATCACGACGGCGACCCGGGGCAGCGGCCGGCGCAGACTGGGCAGCACCACACCGCGCAGCGCCCCGCTGCGGCGGGATGGACGCCGGTAGGTGTAGTCCATGGCCCCGGCCGCCCACGCCGCCGCCTCGCGGACGGCGCCCGCGAGCGCCTGCCGCCAGTCGACGGTCGGTTCCAGGATCTCGTCCGCCCACCGCTCCCAGCCCGCCGGGAGCGTGCCGCGACCGCGCCGGTGGGCGCGCATGGCCTCGGCGGTGAGCCGCCGCAACGCCTCCGCCTCCACCGGACCGAGACTCGACGGCCCCCGGTCCCCGGGCAGTTCCCAGGGCGTCGGCCGCCCGTGCGCCCCCGAACCGCAGTCGGCCGCGTGCGGGGTCGACGGCAGCGACGGGAGATACGTCTCGAAGAGCTGCCCGGTCGGCAGGCCGAAGAGCCCCGGCTCCATCCGGCCGGGCGGCAGCGGCTGCCCGTCGGCGATCAGATCGTCGTTGATCTCGCAGTCCTGCGCCACGTTGAGCCGGAGGTGGTCGCGCTGGTCGGCGGCGGGCAGCAGCCCGGCCCGCCCGTGGTGATCGCGCAGCAGGTGCGCCACCTCGTGCATCCACACCGCCGCGAGCTGCGCCACCGGCGTCGCCTCCACGAAGGCGGGCGACACGTAGCAGCGCCAGTGCCGGTCCACGCCCATCGTCGGCACCTCGGTGCTCGGCACCACCGACAGCGCGTACAGCGCCGACGCCAGATAGGGCCGTTCGGCCGCCGCCCGGTAGCGGGCGGCGAGCAGCTTGGTCATGTCCGGCCGGAGTCGTTCCGGGGCGGATCCCGCCTCCCGCACGGCCGTTCCCGCCTCAGCCGTTCCCCGGCAGCGCGCCGGACAACTGGAGCAGTTCCACGAACGCGTCGATGCCCTCGGGCACCGGCCAGTCGGTGTCCCGCATCGACGCCAGATCGACCGCCGCCCGCGCCGCCACATCGGGCACGCCCGCGTCCACGGCCTTGGCCAGCACCGTCCAGCCCGCCTCCCAGCGCCGCCGGGTCAGATCGCCCTGCACCGCCGCGACGATCGCGATGAGGAAGGCGAGCTGCCGGTCGCCGCGTTCGGGCAGGGCGAACGCGTCGGGGTTCGCCAGCACCCGGTCCGGGTCGGGCAGATCGAGGTTCTCCAGGTACGACAGCAGCTCGATGCCCGCGCCGTCCCCCACGGCCCCGGCCAGCGCGGCGGCGAGCGCCTCCCGTCCGGTCCCCGTCGCGTACCCGGTGGCGAGCAGCCGCAGCGCCATGTCCCAGGTCCGCGGCGACGGCCAGGCCCGTCCCCGGTTCTCCGCGTCGGCCGGGATGTGGTGGACGAGGCCGGGACGGGCGGTGAGGAATCCGGAGACCGCGCCGCGGGCCCGGGCCACCGCCCCCGAGGCCTTGGCGGGGTCGACGACCGGGATCGTGGCCTCGGGCCAGGTACCGGCCATGCCGCGTGCGACGGTGCGCGGGTCGTGCGTCCACTGCAGGTGCACGAACCGGTTGGCGAGCGGCGGGCTGAGGTGCCAGCCGTCCGCCGCGCTCGACGGCGGGTTCGCCGCGGCCACGATGCGCACCGGCTCCGGCAGCGTCAGACTGCCCACCCGGCGTTCGAGCACGACACGCAGCAGCGCCGCCTGCACCGCCGGGGGAGCGGACGACAACTCGTCGAAGAACAACAGCCCCCGGCCCGCGCGGGCGAGACGGACCGCCCAGTCCGGTGGAGCCATCGGCACCCCGGTCACGGCCGGATCGTCACCGACGACCGGCAGCCCGGCGAAGTCGGACGGCTCGTGGACACTGGCGATGACCGTCTCCAGCCCGAGACCGAGCCCGGCGGCGAGCTGCTCCATGCCGGCCGACTTGCCGATCCCCGGCTCGCCCCACAACAACACCGGCTGATTGGCCGTCACGGCCAGTGCCAGCGCCTCAAGTTGGGGATGGGCCGCGGTCTCCGTGCGCGACGCCCGGATCCTGCGGTTGAGCGCGTCGGCGGCGTCCAGCGGATCCGGTACGGCGGAGGGGGACGGCGACCGGGGCGTCCGTCCCGGTGCGTCGTGGGTGATCGGGCTCATCGTTCCTCACCCTCCTCGTCGAAGCCGCCCGCGCGGGCGGCGTTCTCGTCGAAGCCGCCCGCGTCGAAGGCGTTCTCGTCGAAGGCGTTCCCCTCGAAGTCGTCCTCCCGTTCCTCCTCCCACTCCTCCCACCAGTCGGCCCCGATGTCCGGGTACTCCTTCTCCACCCGTTCCCCGAGGAACCGCAGATCCGTGCGGCGGTACTTACGGATCAACTGGTGCAGCGAGAGCTCCATGTGGTCGGTGACATCGATGCGGGCACCCGCCTCCACCAGCGCCCGCACCAGATCCGCCGAACCGCCGTCGGCGACCGCCACGCACAGCGGCGTGCGATGCCGGTGTTCCGTGGCCTCCAGATCGAGACCGGCGGCCAACAGCCGCGGCAGCAGACGCTCGTGGTCGAGCAGGCCCAGCACATGGAGCAGGCCGCGCCGCCCACCGTCCCGCACCCGCGGGTCCACACCCGCGTCCAGCAGCTCCAGCACCCCGGGGGTGTCACCGTGCTGCGCGCGCAGGAAGAGTTCCCGGCGCTGCTCCCGCAGGCTCCTGGGCAGCCTGCCGATACCGGTCGTGCAGGACTGCTCCACGGCGAAACAGCCGGTGACCGCGCCGCCGAACGCCCGCAACGCCCTCTCGCGCCGCTGTTCCTGCGAGCTGTGCGGGGAGTCGAGTCTCCCGTCGCGGAAGACCACCTCGTGCCATTCACCGCGGCACCGGACCCGGACCGGCGCGGGAGGCGTCGGTCCCGGCGGCCCCACGGCCGGCTCCGAGGACGGGAAGAGGGAGCCGGCCACCAGCGGATGGAGCTGCGCCGGAGCGAGGACACCGGCGCGCAGCAGGTCGAGGTCCGGCAGCCGCTTGCAGAGCGTCGGAGGCAGCAGCGGGAACCCCAGGGCCGCCTTCTGCTCGACCAGCCTGATCCGGGGCGCCCTCGCGTCGGCCCCGTCCTCGCCGCTGAACTCCAACAGGGCACCGACCCGCCAGCCCCCGGCGATCCGGACGCACGACACCCCGTACAGATCCGCGATCCGGCGGGCCTCCGCCGCCAGCCGCGGGACGTCGAACCCGTGCTGTGTCAGGACGGATTCCGGCTCCGCCCGGTACCACGACGACGTCGACGGCGGGGTCGGGTCCAGTTCGACGCCGACCGCCGCCAGGGCATCGGTCACCCGCGTCTTTCCGTACAGCAGCGTCACCCACTCGGCACGGGCCACCGGGTCGCCGGAACCGGGGTCCGCGTCGGGCAGTTCGTCCGCGTCGAGCGGTGTGCCGTCGGCACGCAGGAACGGCAGCCGGTCCAGGCCGCCGACGCGGGCGCGCAGTTCGCCGGTGCGGCGCGCGTCCCACAGATACCGGCCGGTCCGCCAGTCCACGACGCCCGGCCGGAACGTACCCGGCGCCCAACCGTTCCGCAGCACCCCGAACCGGAGCGAGATCCGTTGCGGCCCGTCGATCATCGGGGGAGTGCGCAGGCAGAGGTGGGGCGTCCTCGCGCCCGGTACGTCCGCCGGGGCGCCGTACCCCGCCAGGATCACGGTCAGATCGGGGGCGAGCGTCGAACGCCCGCCCAGCACGCGGGGCAGGTGCCAGCGCAGCAGGTCCGGCACCAGGTGCAGCAGGTCGTCGTGCAACGCCTCGGCCACGTCCGGGCCGTAGCGCACGGCCACCGCCGCCGGATCGAACATCACGTCGAAACCGGCTGCCGCGCACGCCCCCCGCCAGTCACCTGCCGCGCGCCGTTCGGCGGACGCCTCGATCATCCACCGGGGCACCGCGTACCGGCGGACCTGCCGCAGGCTCGCCAACTCCTCCGGGGCGAGGAATCCCGCCGTCGCGTCCGGACTCACCGGTAGACACTCCTGACCGCGCGCAGGTCCGCGTGGGCCCCGCCGTCCGGGCGCAACCGCGCCGCGAAGGACCGCTTCACCCGGCGGGGCAGCCCCGGCCCCAACCCCACGTACTCCAGGCGGGAGCCGACGCCCACGGCGGTGAGCAGGGACTTCGCGCCGCGTCCGGTGAGTCCGGTGTGGCGCAGCTCCAGCCGCCGCAGCGGGCTGCCGTGCAGGGCGCCTGCCAGCGCGTCGGCACCGGCGTCACCGGTGACGTTGGGGCGGGCCCCCAGGCTGCGCTCCGAGGGCGGCCGCCCCAGGTCGAGCGCCTCGATCCCGTGGAGCGCGTCGGCAAGGGCGTGCGCCCCGTCCGGCCCGATCCCGTTGCCACCGAGGCCGAGCCGGATCGGGCGGGCGGGGTCGGCGACGGTCGCGAGCACCGCCGCCCCCGCGTCACCGAGATGGTTGGACGGCAGGTACAGCTCCCGCACACCCGCGTCCCGGATCAGCGCGGCGAGCAGCGGCGCGGCGTCGGCCCCGAGCCCGTTGCCGCCGAGGAACAGCCGCTCGACCGGCCGGGGCCGTTCGGCGAGCACGGCCAGCAGCGCGCCCAGCCCGTCGGTGGTGAGCCCGGTGTTCACCAGGTCGAGGGTGCGCAGCGCGGTGTTGCGGCGCAGCATCGGGACGAGGGCCCGGACCCCGGCATCGGTCACGGGGTTGCGCTTCAGCCACAGGCCCCGGACGGTGTCGTCCCCGGCGAGCGCGGTGGCGAGGGCGGCGGCCCCCTCGGGCCCGATGCGGTTGCAGCCGAGGTAGACCGTGCGCAGACCGTGGTCACCGGGGGCGAGGGCGTCCGCGACGGCCCGCGCGCCCTCGTCGCCCAGCGAGTTGGTGCCGAGCAGGACGTGCGCGGCGTGCGGTGAGCGCGCGACGACGGGCATCACCCGGACCGCACCCGCCGCACCGAGCCCCTGCTTGCACAGGTCGACCCGCCCGTCCGCCCGGAGCGCGCCCAGTGCGAAGGCCTCGTCGGACGCGACGGGAAGCGCCGAGTCCAGGCGTTCCAGCAACGGGTCGAGCAGGGCCGCGTCGGCGAGCGGAATGTCCGGGTGCTCGATCGCGGGACAGCGCACGGGCATCGGTTGCGACATCACTACTCCCCAGGTCCCCCGATGACACCCGGCCCGCGGCGGACGACCGCTCTCTCCGCCCGCTCGGGACGAACCGAGGCCATCGACTCTCCGCCACGAAATTCAAAGCGGCAAGACCGGTCGGATTCGAACCGACGTCCTCCAGCTTGATGCGTGGGCGCGACGACCTCTGCGCTACAGCCTTGCCGTGCCCGATCATATCCACCGACGAGCCGAATTCGCACATCAGTACCGGACTTGGCCGCGGCAGGCGGGGCGGCGACCGACGCGCACGGTCCGCGCCCTCAGCGGTCGTGTCCGACCAGGCCCGCCTGCCAGGCCGCGAGCGCCGCCTCCACGCGGTTGCGCACGCCGAGCTTGCCGAAGACCGCGCTCACATGCGCCTTCACCGTGCCCTCGACCAGGCGCAGCCGGCCGGCGATCTCCGCGTTGGAGAGCCCGGCGCCGAGCAGGGCGAGCACGTCGTGCTCCCGTCCGGTGAGCTGTTCCAGCCGCTGCCGGGACGGCCCCGGTCCCGTCATGCCGCCGCTGCGCAGCCCGCCGATCACCCGTGCCGCCACCTTCGGCGACAGGTACGCGCCGCCGGAGGCCACCGCGTGCACGCCGCCCAGCAGTTCCCTCGGGTCGTCCGCCTTCAGCAGGAATCCACTGGCCCCGGCCCGCAGCGCGTCCGCGATGAAGTCGTCCTCGCCGAAGGTGGTCAGCATGACCGCGGCGGTGCCCGGCAGCTCGCGATGGATCCGGGCGGCCGCGGCGATCCCGTCCAGCCCCGGCATCTGGATGTCCAGCAACGCCACCTCGGGCCGGTGCCGCCGGACCGCCTCGACTGCCTCGAACCCGTCGGCCGC
The DNA here is from genome assembly GCF_043083325.1 of Streptomyces sp. NPDC014734. Classification (NCBI taxonomy): domain Bacteria; kingdom Bacillati; phylum Actinomycetota; class Actinomycetes; order Kitasatosporales; family Streptomycetaceae; genus Streptomyces; species Streptomyces sp. NPDC014734. The sequence continues at coordinate 103,825 of NZ_JBIBYN010000015.1, forward strand.
CTCGGCGACGACCTCGATCCCGGGATCACGGGCCAGGATCGCGCACACCCCGGCGCGGACCAGCGCCTCGTCGTCTGCCACCAGCACGGTTGTCACCGGCACAGCCTACGTCCGTGTCCTCGAAGCGCCGTCGTCCGGCAGGGGACCGGGCCGTCCGGCAGGGGACACCCCGACGAAAGCAAGGGGTGCGATCACCGCCGCCGGGCCGATGCGCGCCGCGCCCGGCGGTTCCTACGTTCGAGACACGCCGGAATCACCGGCGGCAGCGGCATCGGAGGCGATACGTGATCACACTCAGAGGTCTGACGAAGCGCTACGGCGACACGGTCGCCGTGGACCGTCTGACGTTCGACATCGGCGAAGGGCGGGTGACCGGCTTCCTGGGGCCCAACGGGGCCGGGAAGTCCACCACGATGCGCATGATCCTCGGACTTGACCGTCCGTCCGGCGGCGAGGCGCTCATCGACGGCAGACCGTACGCGTCGCTGCGTCACCCCGTCCGGGAGGTCGGGGCACTGCTCGACGCCCGGGCGCTGCACCCGGCGCGCCGTGCACGCAGCCATCTGCTGGCACAGGCCCGCAGCAACGGAATTCCCGCGCGACGCGTGGACGAGGTGCTGGAGACGGTGGGACTCGCCGACGTGGCCCGGCACCGGGCCGGGGGGTTCTCGCTCGGCATGCACCAACGGCTCGGCGTGGCCGGGGCGCTGCTCGGTGACCCGCGGGTCCTCGTCCTCGACGAACCGGTCAACGGCCTGGATCCCGACGGGGTGCGCTGGATGCGGGAACTGGTCGGGGCGCTGGCCGCCGAGGGCCGTACGGTCTTCCTCTCCAGCCACCTCATGAGCGAGATGCAGCTGACCGCGGACCGACTCGTGATCATCGGGAAGGGCCGACTGCTCGCGGACCGGCCCATGGCGGAGCTCCTGGCGCACAGCGCGCGGGCCTGCGTACGGGTCCATGTCCCCGATCCCCGGGAGCGTCGCGAACTCGCCGACGGACTCGCCTCGTTCGCCTCGGCGGAGGTCGGGGCGACGGATGACGGGGCGCTTCGGGTGACGGGCAGCACCGCCGCGGAGGTCGGTGACCTGGCCCACCGGCTCGGTGTCCGGCTGCACGAACTCATCGACGTACCGGCATCGTTGGAACAGGTGTACATGGACCTGACCGCATCGAGCGTGCAGTACACGGCCCCGGACGCCGCACCGGCCCGGAAGGTGACGGCATGAGTGCCACGAGGGACATCGACAAGGGCGCCCGGCAGGCCGCGGGCACGCGCACCGGAGGCGGGCCGGCCGGCGCGGTCGCCGCGGAGTGGGTCAAGCTGTGGTCCGTCCGCCCGGCCGCCGTCTGCCTGTTGGCGGCCGTGCCGGTGACGGCGGTCTTCACCTTCTACTACGCGTCGATCGCCCGCATCAACGACAGGCCGCCGCAGCCGGTCGACAACGCCGCGGTGTCGTCGCTCCTGCTCGTGCAGTTCGCCGTCGTCGTCCTGTCGATGACCGCGGTGACGGGCGAGTACACGACGAGGAGCATCGGCAACTCGCTGCTGTGGGTGCCGGTCAGGCACCGGGCGCAGGGCGCAAAGGCGTTCGTCTGCGCGGTGGTGGCGTTCTGTGCCGGGACGGTGTGCGGCGCGCTGGGCACGGCAGTGGCGTGGGGGCCGTTCGGCGGTCACGCCACGTTCGATCCCGGTACGTCGGTTCTCCGCCTGTCGGCCATGGGCGTGTACTGCTCGCTGGTCGCGGTGCTCTCGGTCGGGGTGTCGTTCGTGCTGAGGGCCTCGGCGGGGGCGCTGACCGTGCTCTTCGTACTGATCTCGGTGCTGCCCGCCGTGCTCACCGCCCTGGGCGGCGACGTCCTGCTGACTGTCGTCGACTGGCTGCCGCAGACCGCCGGCATGTACGCCGTGCGGGCCGACGGCGACGCCCCGTACCCTCCGGGCGCGGGATTCCTGATCATGGCCGGGTGGGCCCTCGCCGCCCACCTGGCGGGACTGTACGTGCTGCGGCGGCGCGACGTGTGAGGCTCTCAGGCCGTGTCTGACCATTCCACGCGGGCGGGCGCCGCCCCGCACGGGACCTCGCCGCGTTGCCGAAAAGCCCTGGTAGCTCCGCTACAAGGACTTCCCGGCGCCTTGCGACGCACCGCACAGGACGACGCCCGCTGATCCACGCGGAACTGTCAGACACGTCCTAGCCGTCGGACGGACGGCCCGGCAGGACGTCCTTGGAGACCAGCCGGGCGTCCGACCAGCAGAGCCGGTACACGTCCACCTGCTCCAGCACGTTGACGTTGGACCGGTAGAACGCGCAGCGGGAACCGGTGGGCGAGGGCAACGCCCTCATCCGGTCCGTCGGATAGCGGAAGGAGCGTTCCGGCAGTACCGCCGCGTGGGCCCGCTGCGTGTCGCCGACGCGCAGCGCCGCGTAGTCCGCCGGACGCAGGACACAGGTGGACAACCGGTGTCCGAGCAGGAGGGCGGAGACCAGCGCGACGAGTCCGATCCCGACCGGGGCGCCCGACGCGAGGAGGAGACGCAGCCCGGCCCGGCGCCGGGCGGCGGAGGCGAGCCGGGGCACGGACCTTCGATCCGGGTCATCGGGTGCCCCGGGGGAGGACTCCGGCGGCCCGGCGCGCGGCCGGTCGGGCAGGACGGCGGCCACCTCGAAGCCGTCGGCGGTCGGTGCGGCGCGCAGCGTCCCGCCGAGCAGCAGTACCCGTTCCCGCATCCCCGCCAACCCGTGGCGGCCCGGCGCCGCGGACCGGACGGGGCGCGGCGCACGCACCGCCCGGCGCGAGTCGGAGACCCGCACCTCGGTCCCCCCGTCGTCCCGGGAGATCCGGACGGCCACACTGCTGCCGGGGGCGTGCTTCAGGGCGTTGGTCAGCGATTCCTGCACGATCCGGTAGAGCGCCCGGTCGGCCAGCGGCGGCATCCCGGACGTCCCGCCGGTGCGGTGCAGCGTCACGTCGGCCCCGGACGCGCGTGCGCGGTCGACGAGTTGTTCCACGGACTCCGGCGACGCGGCGGCCCCCACCCGCTCCGCGAGCGGGTCCGCGTCCGACGGGCCGGTCCCCGCCCGGCCCGAGCCGGCGTCCTCGCGCAGGACACCGATGGTGTCCCGCAGGTGGTCGACGGCGTCCGACACCATCGCACGCAGCGCGGCGACGTCGTCCCGGTCCCGTGCGGTCAGACCCGGCGAGAGCTCCAGCGCCCCGGCACGCAACGCGATGAGGCTGAGTTCGTGCCCGAGGGAGTCGTGCATGTCCGCGGCGATCCTGGTCCGTTCCCGCAGCCGTGCCCGCTCCACGGCCTGCTGCTGCCGCTGTTCCAGACCGAGGGCGTGCTGCCAGCCGCCGTCGACCAGGGCCTTGCGGGCCTGCCGGTAGCGGCCGGCCAGCCAGGGCAGCACCAGGGCCGGAGGGATCAGCCCCGCGGTGTAGAACCAGTACACGGCGTCGGCCCTCTGCGCGGCGCAGATCCCGAGATCGACCACCACACATCCGGTGAACAGCCACAGGGCCCGGGGGACGGTGGTCCCGGGCCGCGCCGTCGAACCGCCGTCCGCCGTGCGCCCGCGCGGACCGGCGCCGAGCAGGAACGACAGGACGGCCGGTGCGAGCAGGTACGCGTTGGCGGGGGAGCCGGGGGAGGTGAGCCCCAGGGCGCAGAGCCCGTTGGCGAGGAACACGGCGGTGCCGGGCCGTCGCCGGCTCCCCGGCACGGCCACCGCCAGCACCGCGGCGGGCAGCAGCAGCCCGGTGACGAAGGACTGCGGATGTTGCCGGTACCCGAGCACACCGGCCGCCATCAGCGCCGCCCACAGCAGCGCGTCCACGGCCACCGGTCCCGGACCCGCGAAGGCCCTCCGTGCGGCCCCGTGCACCCGCGTCCCACCCGTCCACGTCCCCGTTCGCATCACCACCCCAGGGAGACTAGCCGGGAGCCGGGAGCCGGGAGCCGGGAGCCGGGAGCCGGGAGCCGGGAGCCGGCAAACGTGCGCAAGGGGCGCGGCAACTACGTTCCGAATCAGGTGAGTTGAACGACGGCGCTTTCGAACCCCAATGGTCTGTACCTATTGACGAGTTGGTCCAGACCTTTTATGTTCCCGTGTGCTCCATGGAACCCAGAACGCCTCCGCTCCCCTTCAGGACCGCCTCACCGGTCCCTGCCCCAAGGGAGAAACACCATGTCCGAGCACGTGACCTTCAGACGGAGAACGGCGACCGCTCTTGTCGCCGTTCTCGGGCTCCTCCTCGCACTGCTGTCGATGCAGGCCGCTCCCGCGCACGCCGCGGGCAAGCTGACAGCCACCTTCACCTCCGCCGACAACGGGTCGTGGTGGAAGGGGACCTATGTCCTGCACAACGACACCGACACCGCCGTCACCGGCTGGAGTCTCGAATTCGACCTGCCGGCCGGGGTCACGATCGACACCTCGTACAACGGCACCGTCACCACGCAGGGCAGCCACGTCACCGCGGCCAACGCCCACTACAACGGCACGATCGGCGCCCACAGCACCACCGAGCCGTACAGCTTCTGGTTCGTGGCCAACGGTCCGATCGCCGAGCCGACCGGCTGCCGGATCAACGGCGACAAGTGCGACGGTTCCGCGGACGTGCCGCCGGGCGCGCCGGGCGGGCTGAAGCAGACCGACGTCACGGCCCGCACCGCGTCGCTGTCCTGGACGGCGGCCACGGCCGGTGACTTCCCCGTCGCGTCGTACGACATCCTGGCGGGCGGCAAGGTGCTCGGCACCGCCACGGCGACGACCGACGCCACGGTCACCGGGCTGACCCCCGCGACCGCCTACGCCTTCACCGTCCGGGCCCGGGACACCCGCGGCAACACCTCCGCCGAGAGCGCCCCGTTGACCGTCACCACCGTCGACCCGGCCACCGACACCTCCCCGCCGACCGCCCCGGGCTCGCTGCACTCCACCGCGGCCGACGCCTCCTCCGTCACGCTCGCCTGGACGGCCTCCACCGACGACCAGCGGGTCGCCGCCTACGACGTCTACCGAGGCGGTCAACTCGCCACCACGGTCTCCGGCACGACGACCACCGCCACCATCGGCGGCCTCTCGCCCTCGACCTCGTACACCTTCACGGTCAAGGCCCGGGACGCCGCCGACAACGCCTCCCCGGCCAGCGCCGCGGTCACGGTGAAGACCGACGACATCGTCGGTGCGGGGAACTACGCCAAGGTCGGGTACTTCGTCCAGTGGGGCATCTACGGCCGCCAGTACTTCGTCAAGAACCTCCACGACTCCGGCGCCGCGGACAAGCTCGACATCGTCAACTACGCCTTCGCCAACATCGACCCCACCAACCTGACCTGCCTGAACGGCGTCACCAAGGGAACCACCGCCGATCCCGAGGACCCCGAGCAGGGCACCGGCGCCGGTGACGCCGACGCCGACTACGGCCGCCCCTTCAGCGCCGCGCAGTCCGTCGACGGGGTCGCGGACGACGGATGGGCCAAACTCCGGGGCAACTTCAACCAGTTGAAGAAGCTCAAGAAACTCCACCCGAACCTGAAGATCGTCGTGTCGCTCGGCGGCTGGACGTACTCGAAGTACTTCTCCGACGTGGCGGCCACCGACGCCTCCCGGAAGAAGTTCGTCTCCTCCTGCGTCGACATGTACCTCAAGGGCAACCTGCCCGAGTACAACGGCGCGGGCGGTCCCGGCACCGCGGCCGGGATCTTCGACGGCTTCGACGTCGACTGGGAATGGCCCGGCACCGGTACCGGACACCCCGGCAACCACTACTCGCCCGACGACAAGGCCAACCTGACCCTGTTGCTCGCCGAGTTCCGCAAGCAGATGGACGCGCTCGGCGGCGGCCACCGGCTCCTCACCGCCTTCACCCCCGCCGACCCGCAGAAGGTGGGCGAGGGCTGGGAGCTGGACAAGGTCTTCGACTCGCTCGACGTCGCCAACGTCCAGGGCTACGACTTCCACGGCTCCGGCAGCGACAACTCGTGGGAGCCCGACCGCACCGGCCACCAGGCCAACCTCTACACCGACGACCAGGACCCGTACGACTTCCACTTCAGTGCCGACACCGCCATCAAGGCGTACACCGACGCGGGCGTCGAACCACGCAAGCTGACCCTCGGCATCCCGTTCTACGGCCGCGGCTGGCAGAACGTCACCGACGGTGGCGCCGCGGGCGAATGGCAGTCCGCCGGAGGGGCCGCACCCGGGCAGTTCGCCGAGGAGGCCGGGACGCGCGGATACTCCAACCTCATCGGGGCGTTCCCGACGATGACCGTCCACCACGACGAGCAGTCGATCTCCACGTACGGCTACACCGGCAACCAGTGGTGGTCCTTCGACGACACCTGGTCCATCGGGAAGAAGACCGCGTACGTGAAGGACAAGGGACTGCTCGGCGTCATGATCTGGGAGATGTCCGGCGACACCCCGCAGGGGACCCTGATGGGCGCCCTGGACTCGGGGCTCGGCTGACCCCTCTCGGGGGATCCGCCGGATAGGCGCCGGCGGTGAACCGCGCGTGGGACGGGCCGCCCGTATCGCGGGCGGCCCGTCCCGGTACCGCCCCGGGGCACTGCTCCCGGCCCCGGGGCGGTACGGTCGCGCGGCTCAGCGCAGCCGCTCGTAGGCGGGCAGCGTCAGGAAATCCGCGTAGTCCTCGTCCAGGGAGACCTGGAGCAGCAGGTCGTGGGCCTGCTGCCACTGACCGGAGGCGAACGCCTCGTCACCGGTCTCCGCGCGGATCGCGGCGAGTTCCTCGGCGGCGACCGTACGGGCCAGGTCCGCCGTCGCGGTCACGCCGTTCTCGAAGACCACGCCCGCGTTGATCCACTGCCAGATCTGCGAGCGCGAGATCTCCGCGGTGGCCGCGTCCTCCATCAGGTTGAAGATGGCGACCGCGCCGAGGCCGCGCAGCCACGCCTCGATGTAGCGGATGCCGACCGCGACGGCGTTGCGCAGCCCCTCGTACGTGGGCCTGGCGTCCAGGGTGTCGACGGCGATCAGGTCGCCCGCGGCCACCGCGACGTCCTCGCGCAGGCGTTCCTTCTGGTTCGGCCGCTCGCCGAGGACCGCGTCGAAGGAGGCCATGGCGATCGGGACCAGGTCGGGGTGGGCGACCCAGGAGCCGTCGAAGCCGTCGTGGGCCTCGCGGTCCTTGTCGGCCTTGACCTTCTCGAAGGCGGCCTTGTTGACCTCGGCGTCGCGGCGGGAGGGGATGAACGCCGCCATGCCGCCGATCGCGTGCGCGCCGCGCTTGTGGCAGGTGCGGACCAGGAGTTCGGTGTAGGCGCGCATGAACGGGGCGGTCATCGTCACCGCGTTGCGGTCCGGGAGGACGAACTTGGCTCCGCCGTCGCGGAAGTTCTTGACGATCGAGAACAGGTAGTCCCAGCGTCCCGCGTTCAGTCCGGAGGCGTGCTCGCGCAGTTCGTAGAGGATCTCCTCCATCTCGTAGGCGGCGGTGATCGTCTCGATGAGGACGGTCGCGCGGACCGTGCCCCGCGGGATGCCGACGTAGTCCTGGGCGAAGACGAAGACGTCGTTCCAGAGGCGTGCCTCCAGGTGCGACTCCGTCTTCGGCAGGTAGAAGTACGGCCCCTTGCCGAGGTCGAGGAGGCGCTGGGCGTTGTGGAAGAAGTAGAGGCCGAAGTCGACGAGTGCCCCGGGCACCTCGGTGCCGTCGAGCCGCAGATGGCGCTCGTTCAGGTGCCAGCCGCGCGGACGGGTGACGACCGTGGCGAGTTCGTCGTCGGGCCTCAGCGCGTACGACTTGCCGGACCGCGGGTCCGTGAAGTCGATGGCACGGGTGTAGGCGTCGATCAGATTGAGCTGGCCGAGGACGACGTTCTCCCAGGTGGGGGCGGAGGCGTCCTCGAAGTCGGCGAGCCAGACCCGCGCCCCCGAGTTGAGGGCGTTGATGGTCATCTTGCGGTCGGTCGGACCGGTGATCTCCACCCGGCGGTCGTTCAGCGCGGCCGGGGCCGGCGCGACCCGCCAGGAGTCGTCCGCGCGGATCGCCGCCGTCTCGGGCAGGAAGTCCAGCGTGGACGTACGGGCGATCTCGGCGCGGCGCTCGGCGCGGCGGGCGAGCAGTTCGTCACGGCGGGGCGTGAACCGGCGGTGCAGCTCGGCCACGAACGCGAGGGCCGCGTCGGTGAGGACCTCGTCCTGCCGGGGCAGCGGTTCGGCGTCGACGATGGCCAGCGGGGACGGCGCTGGTGCGGACATGAGCTGTCACTCCTTCAACGAGCGGTGCGGACGGCGCCCCACGGCCGCCGGGCCCGGCCGGAACGGCACGGCGTGCCGGGGCGCCGGGAGACGGGTGCGAACGCCGTCCGGGGGTGCAGAGGCTTCTGAACAGTGGATACTAGTTTCCTCATGGTGGAAGTTCAATGGTTTGTTGATGTCGAGAATCTCAGGGTCGACAGAAGCGGCGCCGTACCGGCACGGCGTGCCGGGTCGCTCAGCCGAGGTGCCTCAGGTCCTCCGGCAGGTCGATGTCGTACGCCCGGGCCACGTCGGAACACTCGACGAGCGTGAGCGCGTCGCGGCGCGCACGCAGATACTCCCGGGCGCCCCGGTCGCCCACCGCGCCCGCCACGACGTCCGCCCACCGTTCGGCCCCGAACAGCACCGGATGGCCGCGCTCGCCGTCGTACGAGGCGGCGGCGAGGGCGTTGCGGGAACGGCACGCGGCCCGCACCCGCGCCACCGCCTCCGGGCCGATGCCGGGCTGGTCGACCAGGAGCACCAGCGCCGCGTCCGCGTCCGTACCGGTGAGTGCGCCGAGCCCCGCCCGCAGCGACGAGCCCATGCCCTCCGTCCACCCGGGGTTGACGGTCACCGTGCACCCGGCGAGTCCCGCGCGGGCCCGAACCTCCTCGGCGGCGGCGCCCAGCACCACATGGACACGGTCGCAGCCGCCGTCACGCAGGACCCGCGCCGCGTGCTCCACCAACGGCCGGCCGCGGTGTTCGAGAAGGGCCTTGGGCCGTCCGCCGAGCCGCCGCCCACCGCCCGCGGCGAGCAGCAGGCCGACGACCACCGGGCCCCGAGTTGTTCGATTCATGCGGACTGCATACCCCGGACACGCCTCGCCGCGCACGCGGGCGACGGGGCGGGGAGGGACACGGGGAGCGGCGGGGGAGAGGGTGATGACCTGGGGCGCCGGGGTCCACGGGGCGACTCGCGGATCACTCGTACGGGACCCCTCGAATTCTGTCCGCGGAGTGGCGCACGACACCTTTCATAGCGTTAACTTGCGGTCACTCCCGGACACTTGACTGCGTTCCGGGACCCGGTCGGAACGCTGGCACACGAATGTGCGAGGGGGATTGCTTTGTTGCGAAGCATGGGGCAGACGCGGGTGACGAGCAGTGGTGAGGACCCGAGGGTGACGGAGCTGCGCACGGCGGTCTCCCGACTCCGCCGGGAGCTGGCGGGCCATCCGGCGGAGTTCCCCGACCGGGGGATCGCGGAGGACGAGCTGGCGGCCCTCGACGCGATGGCGGTCGGCGGTGTGCCCGAGATCCCGCGCCTGCGTCGTTCGCTGCTGCTGATCGCGGGGGCGATCGGCTCGGTCAGCGCGCTGGCCGCCGCGCTCAGGGACGTACGCGTCGCCGTGGACCTGTTCGGCGAGCCGCCGCGCGGCTGAACGCCCGTCGGGCGGCCGGTTCAGCGGCGGATCAGCCGGCGTGCCGTGGCCGCGGCGACCGCCGAGGTGCGGGAGTCCACGCCCAGCTTGGCGTAGATGTGCACAAGATGGGACTTCACGGTCGCCTGGCTGAGGAAGAGCCGCTTGCTGATCTGGAGGTTCGACAACCCCTCGCCGACCAGCTGGAGCACTTCGAGCTCCCGTTTGGTCAGCGCGTGCGCCGGGGTGCGCATCCGGTCCATCAGCCGGTGGGCCACGGACGGGGCCAGCGCCGACCGCCCGGCGGCGGCCGTGCGCACCGCCGCCGCCAGCTCCTCCGGCGGGGCGTCCTTCAGCAGGTACCCGGCGGCGCCCGCCTCCACCGCCGCCAGGATGTCCGCGTCCGAGTCGTACGTGGTGAGGATCAGCACCCGGGGAGCGTCCGGCCGTGCCGTGATGGCCGCGGTGGCCTGCGAACCGTGCATGCCGGAGCCGAACTGCAGGTCCATGAGGACGACGTCGAACCCGCCGGTCGCGGCGAGTGCCACGGCCCGTTCCGCGGTGGCGGCCTCGTCGACCACCAGGAAATCGTCCTCGGCGTCGAGCACGGCCCGCAGCCCCGCCCGTACCACCGGATGGTCGTCGGCGAGCAGCAGCCGGATGGGGTCGGGGGCGGGCGCGGTCATGCGGCCTCCTGTCCCGGTGGCCCGTCGGCGGGCCGTCCGTCGGTGAGCGGAAGGGGAAGGGTGAGAGCGACGGCGGTGCCCTGCCCCGGTGCCGACTCGACGCTGAGCGTGCCGCCGAGCGCCCGCGCCCGGGAACGCATCGCGGGCAGCCCGAAGCCGCCGGACCCGCCCTCCGCCGCACTCGCCCCGCTTCCGGGAACGAAGCCGCACCCGTCGTCGACGACGTCCAGCGACACCGACGTGTCCATGAAACTGAGGGTGATCTCCGCACGTCGCGCCCCGGCGTGCCGCACCGTGTTGGCAAGTGCCGACTGGGCGGTGCGCAGCAGCGCCACCTCGTACGGGGTCGGCAGCTCCACCGGGGAACCGCTCACCGCGAACTGCACCGCGAGGCCGGGGGACGTGGTGCGGGACGACAGACGTTCCAGGGCGGCCGCCAGCGAGCCGCTCTCCAGGTCCGGCGGCGACAGCGCACGCACGAAGCGGCGGGCCTCGGCGAGGTTGTCCTGCGCCGCCTCCCGGGCCCGGCGGACGTGCGCGGTGGCGGGGGCGTCGGCGGGCAGGGTGCGCTCGGCGGCCCGCAGCAGCAGCTGGATGCTGGACAGGCCCTGTGCCAGGGTGTCGTGGATCTCGCGGGCCAGCCGTTCCCGCTCGGCGAGCGTGCCCGCCGAGCGCTCCGCCTCGGCCAGCTCCGCGCGGGTCGCCACCAGCTCCTCGATCAGCGCCCGCCGCCGTTCGCTCTCCCGGAACAGCGCCTCGTAGCCGAGGACCGTCGCCACGGCGACCGCCGCGCCGAGCAGCGGCCCGATGAACGTGCCCGGTGTGACGGCCTGGCCGTGGAGCACGAAACAGGCGATGGCGGCGCAGGCGGTGACCGCGACGGCGGGCAGGGCCGCACGCGTCGGCAGCAGATGCAACTGGAGGAAGTAGAGGGGGAAGGCCACCCACAGGGCGTCGGGCGACAGCACCAGCAGCACCAGCCACATGGCGCCCAGCAGGGCCAGCCACACGGCGGCGGCGCGGCCCCGCGGCTGTACGGCCGGGGCGAGGGCGCCCGCCGCGTACAGGGCGGCCATCGCGCAGCCGGCCACGACGATCGCGCTCGCACGCGGGGAGCCGTCACCGATCGCCCGCACCACCACCAGCGCGAGCAGTCCCACCAGCAGGGCGTGCAGGCACAGCCGCAGCGCGGTGGTGACCGGGGGGTGGGTGCGGGAATCCATGATTCGTCCAGCGTAGACGGGCCGTGCTCGCACCCGGTCAATCGAAAGGTTGATGTCGAAGCACACCGGCGAGCGATGCCGCGGACCGCCGGTGCCCGGAGGCTGGAGGCATGTTCGTCGCATGGAGAGATCTCCGGTTCGCCAAGGGCCGGTTCGCGCTCATGGGCACCGTCGTGGTGCTGATCACGCTGCTCGTCGGTCTGCTGTCCGGCCTCACGGCCGGTCTGGCCAGGGAGAACACCTCGGCCGTCACGGGGCTGGACGCCGACCGTCTGGCGTTCGCCGCCCCGCCCGACGGCCGCTCGGTGTCCTTCACCGATTCGAATGTCGAGGAGAGCGCCTGGCGGAGCTGGGCGGGGCGGCCCGGGGTGAGCCGGGCGGAGCCGCTCGGCATCCGCACCCTCGACGCCGCCGCCGGGGAGGGCAGGCGCACGTCCGCGGTGTCCGCGTTCGGGATCGAGCCGGACGGCGGCCTGGCACCGGCGGGTGCCCGGGTCGGCCCGGGGAAGGTGGTGCTGTCCGAACAGGCCGCCGAGGACCTGGGCGCCGGGGCCGGGGACCGGCTGCGGCTCGGCCCCGCCGAGTTCGCCGTCGCGGCGGTCGCCGGCGACGCCTCGTACAGCCACACACCGGTCGTGTGGACCTCGCTCGACGACTGGCAGCGCCTCGGGGGCGACGGCGCCGCCCGGGAACGGCACGCCACCGTGATCGCGCTGACCACCACGGGCGGGGCCGACCTGGCCGCCGGGGACAGAGCCGCCGGCACCAGCACCCTCACCCTGGCCGACTCCCTCACCGCCATCGGCTCCTACCAGGCCGAGAACGGCTCCCTCCAGTTGATGCGGGGCTTCCTCTTCGCCATCTCCGCCCTGGTCATCGGCGCCTTCTTCACCGTCTGGACCATCCAGCGCAGCGGCGACGTCGCCGTCCTCAAGGCGCTCGGCGCCTCCACCGGCTACCTGTTGCGGGACGCGCTCGGGCAGGCCGTCGTGATGCTGGCCCTCGGCACGGGGGCGGGCACGCTGCTCGCCTCCGGCATCGGCGCGCTGATCAGCGGTGGCGCGGTGCCGTTCGTCCTCGACGCGGCGACCGTGCTGGTCCCCGCCGCCGTCATGATCGTCCTCGGCGCGGTCGGGGCGGCCCTGTCCATCCGGCGGATCACCGCCGTCGACCCGCTCACCGCACTCGGGAGTGCCCGATGACCCTCACCCTCACCGACGTCACCCTCACCTACCCCGACGGCGACGACCGGCTCACCGCTCTGGACCGGGTCTCCCTGGACGTGCCCGCCGGTTCGCTCACCGCCGTCGTCGGGCCGTCCGGCTCCGGCAAGTCCAGCCTCCTGGCGGTGGCCGCCACCCTGGTCACCCCCGACACGGGCCGGATCGTCGTCGACGGAACCGACACCACGGACCTCGGCCCCGCGCAGAAGGCGGTGCTGCGCCGCGACCGCGTCGGCATCGTCTTCCAGCAGCCCAATCTGCTGCCGTCCCTCACCGCGGCCGAGCAGCTCCAGGTGATGACCCATCTGTCGGGCGGATCCGTGCGCGGTGCCCGCGACCGGGCGATGGAACTCCTGGACGCGGTCGGTCTCGTGGACAAGGCGGGCCGCCGTCCCCATCAGTTGTCGGGCGGCCAGCGCCAGCGCGTCAACATCGCGCGGGCCCTGATGAACGAACCGGGGGTGCTCCTCGTCGACGAACCGACAAGCGCGCTCGACCACGAACGCGGGGCCGCGGTGCTCGACCTGCTGGTCGCACTCACCCGGCAGCGGTCGACGGCGACGGTACTGGTCACGCACGACCGGACCCATCTGGACCGCGCGGACCGGACCGTCACCATGCACGACGGCCGGCTGACGGCCCCGGCACCCGAAAGGCTCTGAGGGGTGGGCCGGGCCGCCGGCCGGCGCGGGACGCGGCCGGACAACCCGCGCGTGACTTCGCGCATGGGCTGTCCGGCCGGTCTCAGCCCGCGGAGCCGCTGCCGGCCAGGGCGTCGGACAGTTCCTTCGCCGCCTGCTGGAGGATCGGAACGATGCGCTCCGTCGCCGCGTCCGTGACCCGGCCCGCCGGACCCGAGATCGAGATCGCGGCGGCGGTGGGGGAGTCGGGGACGGGCACCGCCAGGCAGCGCACACCGATCTCCTGCTCGTTGTCGTCCACCGCGTAGCCGGCCCGGCGGACCTGCTCCAGCGCCTCCAGGAAACCGTCGGGGGAAGTGATGGTCTTCTCGGTGGCGGCGGGCATCCCGGTCCGGGCCAGCAGCGCCCGCACCTCCTCCGGCGAGGTGTGCGCGAGCAGTGCCTTGCCGACCCCCGTGGAGTGCGGAAGCACCCGTCGGCCGACCTCGGTGAACATGCGCATCGAGTGCTTGGACGGCACCTGGGCCACGTACACGACCTCGTCACCGTCCAGGAGAGCCATGTTCGCGGTCTCCCCGGTCTCGTCGACCAGCCGCGCGAGGTACGGGCGGGCCCAGGTCCCGAGCAGCCGGGACGCGGACTCGCCGAGCCGGATCAGCCGGGGCCCGAGCGCGTAGCGCCGGTTCGGCTGCTGGCGCACGTAGCCGCACTGCACCAGCGTGCGCATCAGCCGGTGGATGGTCGGCAGCGGCAGCCCGCTGCTCGCGGAGAGCTCGCTCAGTCCGACCTCGCCCCCGGCGTCCGCCATCCGCTCCAGCAGATCGAAGGCGCGCTCAAGGGACTGCACACCGCCGCTGGAGGAGGCGGGCTTGGAGTCGGATGTGCTGGCGTGGGACGGCGGCACGTCAACGGTCCTTTCGAGGCGTGAGGAGCGGGTGCCTCACCCGGCGAGGCACCCCGCAGCCTACCGGGCTGTTCCCGATCGGCCCACCGCTCCGGCTCCGGCGTCCTGGCCGGTCAGAGCCTGTTTGTCCCGGTGTCGGTGCCCGGCCGGGCAGCTCTCCGAGGCCGCGCTGGTGCCATGGTACGTTCCATGTTTCGAAAATTGTATTCCGATTTGTGGAATCCTCCAGCCGGGGGCGTGTTCATCCACCGTCCGCCCGCCGCGCGGGCGGACCGGACGGGCGACGGGCGGACGAGGTCTTGACGGGGCGGTGGCGCGAGTGAAGACTCCTTCAACAGTTCGTTGAATTTCTCGACGGCCCGGCGACGGTCCGGAGACGACGGGCGGTGTCCGGAGCTCCGCCGGATCCGGCCGGCATCCGGCCCGGCGGCGGCCCGGCCACGGCCGAGTCCGAAGTGAGGAGCACGGGTGTCCGGTGCGGACGTGAATCTGGTACTGCGCTCGACGCGCGTCGTCACCCCCGACGGGACGCGTCCGGCGGCGGTCGCCGTCGCCGACGGGCGCATCGACGCCGTTCTGCCGTACGACGGCGGGGTCCCGGCCGGCGCCCGGTCGGAGGACCTCGGCGACGACGTCCTGCTGCCCGGGCTCGTCGACACCCACGTGCATGTGAACGACCCGGGCCGCACCGAGTGGGAGGGGTTTCGCACCGCCACCCGAGCCGCCGCGGCGGGCGGCATCACCACCCTCATCGACATGCCGCTCAACGCCGTCCCGCCGACCACCACCGTCGACCACCTGCGCACCAAGCAGCGGGTGGCGGCACCCCGGGCGCACATCGACACCGGTTTCTGGGGTGGTGCCGTCCCTTCCAACGCGAAGGACCTGCGACCGCTGCACGAAGCCGGCGTGTTCGGTTTCAAGTGCTTCCTCTCGCCCTCCGGCGTCGACGAGTTCCCGGAACTGGACCAGGAGCAACTTGCCCGGTCCATGGCGGAGATCGCAGGCTTCGACGGCCTGCTGATCGTGCACGCCGAGGACCCGCGCCATCTGGCCTCGGCCCCGCGGCGCGGCGGTCCCGCCTATGCCGACTTCCTCGCCTCGCGGCCCCGCGACGCCGAGAACACCGCCATCGAGGGGCTCATCGCGCACGCGAGGCGGCTGAACGCCCGCGTCCACATCCTGCACCTGTCCTCCGCCGACGCGCTGCCGACGATCGCCGCCGCCCGGCGCGACGGGGTGCGGATCACCGTCGAGACCTGTCCGCACTTCCTCGCGCTCACCGCCGAGGAGGTCCCGGACGGCGCCACGGAGTTCAAGTGCTGCCCGCCGATCCGGGAGGCCGCCAACCAGGACGCGCTGTGGGCCGGGCTGGCCGACGGGACGATCGACTGCGTCGTGTCCGACCACTCGCCGTGCACCGCCGACCTCAAGACCCCGGACTTCGCCTCGGCCTGGGGCGGCATCTCCTCCCTCCAGCTGGGCCTGCCCGCCGTCTGGACCCGGGCCCGCGCGCGCGGCCACTCGCTCGACGACGTGGCCCGCTGGATGTCCACCGCCCCCGCCGCCCTCGCCGGGCTGACCGGCAAGGGCGCCATCGAGCCCGGACGCGACGCCGACTTCGCCGTCCTCGCCCCCGACGAGACGTTCACCGTCGACCCCGCCGAACTCCTCCACCGCAACCAGGTCACCGCCTACGCGGGCCGCACCCTGTACGGCGTCGTGCGGTCGACCTGGCTGCGCGGCGTGCGGATCGCGGCGAACGGCGTCTTCACCGCACCCACCGGCCGCCTCCTGGAGAGGAACCGCTGACCGCGACGGGGCGGTCCGCCGCGCGGATGACGTGAACACCGGCGCCGCGGGCCCGATATGTTCGGGATGTCCCGTCACGCGTGCCGGGACGGGAGAACACGTGCCCGCCGGACCGATGAGTTCCGGGCGGCGGCGGGGTCGGAAGGGGGAAACCACCGTTTCCCGGACCCGGATCGGGCCCCGGGACCACGACCAGGAGTGGCGTCATGGCCGCGAAACTGACCCTCACCACCTTCCTCACCCTCGACGGCGTGATGCAGGCCCCCGGAGCCCCGGAGGAGGACACCCGCGACGGGTTCGCGTACGGCGGTTGGCAGGTGCCGTTCGTGGACGAGGACATGGGGCGGTTCATGTCCGAGGTCTTCGACCGCTCCGCGGCCTTCCTGCTGGGCCGCCGCACCTACGACATCTTCGCCGCGTACTGGCCCGGGGTGACCGACCCCGACGACCCCATCGCAGGCCCCCTCAACACCCGTCCCAAGTACGTCGTCTCGACCACGCTCGGGAAGCCGGGATGGCACGACACGACCGTCGTCACCACCGACGTCCCGGCGGAGATCGCGCGGATCAAGGAGCGGACCGAGGGCGGCGAACTCCAGATCCACGGCAGCGGCGACCTCGCCCGGTCCCTGATGGAGCACGACCTGATCGACGAGTACACCCTCCTCGTCCATCCGGTCGTGCTCGGCCGGGGCCGCCGGCTCCTCCCGGACGGCGGCCTGCCCACCGCCTTCGAACTCACCGCCTCGCGCACCACCGCGCGCGGCATCTCGATCCAGACCTACCGGCCCGCCGGCCCGGCGCGATTCGGGTCCGTCGCCCTCGACGCCTGAACACCGTCCGGACCGCCGTCCGCGAGGCGGCGGACCCCGGCGGTCGTCCGCCGCACGGCGTCGCGCGCAGGAACGGGGGCGGGGAGGCGCGTGCCCGGCGCCCGGACGGGCGCCGGGCACAGCGCTACCGGCCGTCGCCGCCGTGCGGGGGGCGCCGCGCGCCACGGTCCGGCACCGGCCGGGGCGCGGGCTCGTCCGGGGGCGGCGGGCCCGGTTCGAGAAGTACCCCTTCGTAGGCGAGCCACTGGGCGAAGGTGTGCAGCCCCCGGGGCAGGTCCGTGGAGGGAGCCCAGCCGGGGGGCCGTTCGGCGCCGTCGGCCGGAGCGCGCCACCCGGGAGTCTCCTCCGCGACCGCCCGTACCGGTACCGGCCGCACCGCGGTGTGCACGGCCTGCGCCAGTTCGGCCGCCGTGCACGGCGCACCGGTCGCGGCAGTGAGGTCGTGAGCGGCCGGCCTGGTGCGCAGAATCGCCGCGACCGCGTCGGCGAGATCGTTGACGTGGAGCGGGTGGACCTCCGCGTCAGGGGGACCCGCGACGGTCACGGGCCGGCTGCGCAGCGCGTCCCACACCATGCGGCCGATCGGTGTGTGGCGCGAGCAGCCGGGTCCGTAGACCTCTCCCACGCTCAGCGTGTAGGGGACGGGGTCGTCGTGCGGGCGGATCACGACCACCGGTTCGGTGCTCCGGACACGTGTCAGGTCGACCACGGCGTCGGAACGCTCCCGCAGGTCGGCCAGTCTGCGGGAGAGGTGCTCGCCGAGGGGGTTCGCCGCCGCCCGCCAGACGAGGCCGTCCTGTCGCCGGGGGCGTGGACGCGGGCGGTGCGCGGCGGCTTCCCGTCCGGCGTCGAGCGCCCGGTGCGCCATCCGGGCCAGGGGGTCGCGGCGCTGTGCGAGGTGTTCGTCGGTGCTGGTGTTGCTGATGCCGCCGGTGCCGATCGTGGCCACCGATTCCGCGTACGCCCCCGATGGTCCGCAGGGCACGGCCAGTCCGGTGCGGGACGCCTCGAAGCCCATGGCCAGGGCGGTCAGCCAGGTACCGCGCAGGTCGGCCCCGGCCGCTCCGGCGCCGGGCGGGCGGAGGAGCGAGCCGGGCAGTCCGGCGCCGCGCAGGTACTGCTCGGTGTCCAGGTGCAGACGGCGTTCCGGCCCGGGGCCCGGGACGCGGACCGCGCACTGGGCGACACCGTGCTTGAAGAACGGCAGCACGGCCGGAGCCGCGAGCGTCCGGCCCTCCTCCTCCGGCACGTCGTCCGGCAGGAAGCAGACCGAACGGCGCGGGCCGCGGAAGGCGTTTCCGGAGAGGGAGCCGTGGTCCTGGTGCTCGGCGAGATTGGGAACGGCGACATAACGGGGCACACCGGTGTCGCGTAAGTAGCGGTGCATCAGGATGTCGTCGGGCCAGCCGCCGAGCCGGGACCGGCCGTACGCGACGAACCCCTCGGCGACCGGGCGGGGGAGCACGATGGCCACGCACGGGAAGTACTCGTTGACGGCGCCGACCCAGCGGGCGCCGGCCATCGCTCCCCAGCGCACGGCCGCCCCGTTGCGGGAGTCCCAGAGCGCGAACAACGCGAGTGCCGCGTCGGGCAGTTCCTCGATCGCGGACCGCACCCGGTCGAAGAAGGTTTCGGACAACGTCATGTCGTCCTGAATCACCAGTTGATGTGTGGCCCCGTCCTCGATCGACGACCACGCGGCGAGCGCGGTCCGCAGGACCGAGGGGGTGCCGGTGGGGTCGGGGTCCATGACGACCCGTACGAGGCCCGCAGGGGCGCTCAGCGCCAGTTTCTCGGCCGCCGCGCGGCGTCTCGGATGGGTCATGACCACCGCGCTGAGTCGTTGACGTGTCATATGTCCTCCCTGTTCCGGCCGTGCCGAGCACCGGTCCGAAGCCCGTTTCCATCGACCGGTCCCGGACAGTACGGGGGGCTTGGGCACGCCGCAAGAGTGCCGAAATGGCACTCTGGCAGCCGGGCGACGGGCGCATGAATGCTGGGGCCCGGCACGCCGGGTCCGTGGACCGCGTGCCTCCTTCCCCGATACCGGAAAGGGGCTTCCATGCCCGCGTTACCCAGCATGTCCGCCGCAGACGCCACGGTTGATGTCACCGGGGAGACCGTCCGCTCCCGGCTCGACAAGCTCCGCGACGCCCGTGTGGTCGTGACCGGAGGCGGCGGCCTCGTCGGCAGCAGGCTCGTCGCGGTGCTGCGGAGATCCGGCGCCACCGTCACCGTTCTCGACCGGATGGACGCCTACCCCGAGCACGCCCACGAGATCTTCGGCGTGGCACGCAGCGACGCCCGGCTGGTCGTCGGCGACGTGCGCGACGCCGACACCGTCGGCGCCCTGCTGCGCGAGGCCGACTTCGTGGTCCACGCCGCGGCCTACGCGGATGTCGCCGCCTGCACCAGGCGGCCCGACATCGCCTTCCGCGCCAACGTCGAGGGCACCCAGGTCGTCCTGGAGCAGGCCGCCCGCCACCCGGTGCGCCGACTCGTGCTCGTCTCGTCCGCCTCCGTGTACGGCGACGGCGTACCCACCGACGGGGGGCCGCAGGTCTTCCACGAGGACCAGCCGCTCTTCCCGGTGTCCGTGTACGCCAACTCCAAGCTCTGGGCGGAGCACCAGACGAGGCTGATGCTGAACGCCTCCAGCGGCACCGAGTACGCGGTGGTGCGCTACTTCTCCGTCTACGGCGAGCCCCAGATCCCCAAGCCGGGCAGCCACTCCTGGATGGTTCCCTGGCTCTCCCTCCAGGCCCGCCTCGGCCGTCCGATGCGGCTCAACGGCGGCGGCGTACAGGTCCGTGACCTCGTCCACGTGGACGACATCGCCGAGGCCACCGCGCTCGCGCTGACCGAGGAGCAGATGGCCGCGCAAACCGTCAACATCGGTACCGGCGTCCCCACGTCGGTCCGCGAGGTCGCCGACCTGATCGCCCCGTACTTCCCCGGGGCACGGCGGATCGTCACCCCGCGCCCCGAGGGGGACCCGCTCGGCGGCTACGCCTCGACCGAACGCGCCAGGGAACTGCTGCGCTGGCAGGCCGGCATCGACGTCCGAGAAGGTGTGGACCGGTATGTGCGATGGCTGCTCGCCACGCCGGACGCCATGCCGCGCTGGCTGGCCGACGAGACGGACGAGGAGTGAGAGCCACCGCACCGGACCGGCCCGTGGCACGCGGGTACGGCGACGGAGGAGAGACGCACGGCATGAGTTACACCGGTTCGTACATCTGGTCGCTGCGCCAGAAGGTCGGCTCCAGGAGCCTGCTGGTGCCCGGCGCGCAGGTGCTGCTGCTCGACGCCGGGGGCCGCGGGCTGTTCCAGCAGCGTGCGGACACCGGGGTCTGGGAGCTTCCGGCCGGCGCCTGCGAGGAGGGCGGTGACTTCCTGGACGCCGCCGTGCGGGAGACGGCCGAGGAGACCGGCCTGCGGCTGGAGCGGGAGGACCTGGTGGCGTTCGGTTCGCTGTCCGATCCGCGGGTGCACACCCTGACCTACCCGAACGGCGACGTCACGCACTGCTTCGCGCTCTGTTTCGTCGCCCACCGCTGGTCGGGGGAGTTGGCCCCGGGCGCCGACGAGGTGCGCCGAGCCGTGTTCGCGCCGCTCGACGCCCCGCCGCGGCCCCTGCACCCGCCGACGGCCGTGGTGCTGTCCATGTACGAGAGGTTCCGCTCGGAGGGAAGGTTCCAGGCCCGGTGATCCCCACACATCCGATACGCGCGGTGGTGCCCTGCCGGGCCTGTCTGTCCGGCGAGGACCTGGACTGGCTCGGCGGCGGCCGTTCGGTCAGCGTCGCGCTCGCCCTGACGACGACCGCGGAGATCCGTCCCGGCCCCGCCCCGGACCGGCGGGCGGCGGACGGCTGGTCCCGGGAGGTGTGGGCGTTCCTGCACGAGCGGCTGCCGGGCCTCGGTCCGCGTCCGCCCGCCGTCACCGTGTCCAGCCGGGCGCCCTCGGCGAGCGGCCTCTCCTCGTCCACGGCCCGGATCGTGGCGCTGTTCCGGGCGTTCACGCACCCGTCGCTCACCGGTCGGCACGTCGACGACGACACGATCGCCCGGTGGGCGTACGAGTTCGAGTTCGCCGTCTTCAACGGCGGCGGCATGGACCACCTCGCGGTCGTCGAGGGCGGTGCGCTGCTCCTCGAAGGCCGCGAGCGCGGGCTTCCGGCCGTGCGGGAGCGGCTGGAGTTCCCGGACGAGTGGCGGGTCGTCGTCGTGGACTCCGGCACCCGCAAGGACACCAGGCACCACATCCGTGACGTGCGTGCGCAGCTCGCGTCCGGCGACCCCGCGCTCGCCGCCTACCGGGCGGCGGCGGACGAGGCGTCGGAGCGGGTGTGGGAGGCGTTGCGCGGCCGTGACCTGGTGGGGCTCACGACCGCGATGACCCGTGCCCACGAGGCCATGCGGGACCACCAGCGGATGTCGACACCGTTCCTGGAGGAACTCAGGGGCCTCGCGTCGCGTGCCGTCGGCCTGCCGCTGAAACTCAGCGGGGCCGGCGGGGGCGGGGCCATGGTGGGCGTCTGCCCGGCCGAGACGGTGGAGGGGACGGTGGAGCGGCTGAGGCGGGCGCTGAGCGCCTCCCACGCGCAGGTCGGGGTCATACCCGCTCCGGCCGCGCCGGCGAGGCGCGTCGTCGATCCGGTGCCGTCGGCGCCGACGGCGGGCCCGGTACGGGGAGGGGAGCGGCAGCCTGCCTCACCGTAGCGTGCCCGGCGGTCCGCCACGGCGGACCGCCGCACCACGACGGCGTCCGGCGCCTCCCCCGTTCCCGGGAACGGGGGAGGCGCCGGACGCCCTTGTGCGACGGCAGGCGGACGCGGCCCGCCGGTGTGTCAGATGAACGGGTCGTAGTCCTGCGCGAGCGGCGCCTCGCCGCCCTTCCGGTCGATGTGTTCAAGTTCCAGGTTGGAACGGTGACGCGCGCAGTGGAACCTGCAGTCACGGCTCGGGTCGATGATGCCCCGGTCCGAGTCCTTCCAGATGTCGGCGAGATCGTCCGTCACGGCGTCGCCGATCCGGGCGAGCGGGTTGCCCCGGTGGTAGGAGCACACGTACACCCCGGACGGGGTGATGAGCGTGCGGAGCTCGGCGACACGGCAGCGGTGGTAGTCCTTGGGCTGGATGGGGCCCGTGTGGCTGCGCAGGGAGGTGAGGGTGGAGGAGTTGACGAGTTGGAAACTGTCGCTCTCCAGACCGGCGGCCCCGGCGAGCTGGCGGTCGACGGATTCCAGCATCCCCTCGGGGACCTGCACGATGTGGTGGTCGTCGTCGAACATGGCTTTGGTCTCGAAGTAGTCGCAGCCGATGTCGTGGGCGAGTTCGGCCGCCTGCAGCACCTCGTGGTGGTTGGTGACGGTACGGCCGTCGGGCTCCCGGCGTGACATCACCAGGAAGGAGTAGCCGAGGGCTCCCTTCTTCTCGGCGGCGAGCAGCCGCATGTTGCCGATCACCTTGTCGAAGACGCTGCGGCCCTTGCGGTCGGGGCGGAACACCCCGTACGTCCCGGCGGTGCCCGCGTCGACGGAGACCCGGACCCAGGTGGCGTACTGGGCCAGCTCGGGGAGGCTCTGCCTGATCATCGTGCCGTTGGTGACGACTCCGACGGCCAGGCCGGCCTCGCCGAGTATGCGTAAGACCCGGCGGGTGCCCCGGTGGGCGAGGGGCTCCCCGCCGCCGATGAGGACAACGGCCCGCACCGACAGGGCGACGAGTTCCTCGGCGAGCGCGCCGAGCCGTTCCGGGGTGAACCGGCCCTGGTTGAGGAGCTTTCCGCTGATGCACTCGGGGCAGGCGAGGTCGCAGAACGTGGTCGGGTCGAGATCCACGACGAGCGGGGCACGCGAGGGCGCACCGGTGGCGGCCTCAAGGACCCGGGGCCAGCCGGAGGGCTGGTACAGCTTGGAGACGAGGTCGAGGCGGTCGTGCGTCACGGGTGTTCTCCTCCACGGGGGACAGGGTGTCGCGGGCGGGCCGTCCGGGTGCGGGTCGGGGCTCAGCCCTTGACCGCGCCGGAGGACAGCCCCGCGGCGATCTTGCGCTGGAGCACAAGGAAGAAGACCACTACGGGCAGGGCGGTGAGCGTGGCTCCGGCCATCAGCCCGCCGTAGTCGGTGCCGAAGCTGGTCTGGAAGGAGACCAGCCAGATGCTGAGGGTCTGTTTCTCCGGTGTGGACAGCAGGACATAGACGAGGACGTACTCGTTCCACGCCTGCACCATCGCGAAGACCGAGGTGGCCACCAGACCGGGGGCGAGCAGCGGCAGCACGACGCGGACGAACGCGCCGAGCCTCCCGCAGCCGTCGACCATCGCCGCCTCCTCCAGTTCCACCGGGATGGCGGCGACGAAGCCGCGCAGCATCCACACCGTGAACGGCAGGGTGAAAACGAGGTAGGTGAGGATGACCCCGGCGAGGCTGTCGGTGAGCCCCACTTCGTTCAGCAGCAGGTAGACGGGGATGATGAGGGCCGCCAGGGGGATCATCTGGACCGTGAGGATCACCACGACGAACGCCTTGCGGCCGGCGAAGCGGAAGCGGGCGAGGGCGAACGCGGCGAGGGTGCCGACCAGCAGCGAGGCGAGGACGGTGCCGACGCCGATGACGACACTGGAGCGGACGTTGGGCCAGAAGGTGTCCGAGCTCATCGCCCGCGTGAAGTTGGCGAGCGTGGGATGCCGGGGCCAGAACTCGGGCGGCAGACTGAGGATCTCGCTCGCCGGCCGGAACGCGGTGAGGACCATCCAGTAGACGGGGAATCCGATGACGGCGGCCACGACCACACCGAGGACGTCGTGGCGGCGCCCGCCCCGTCCCACCGGGGTTCTCTGTCGTCGTCCTGGTCTCATTCGGTCTCTCCCAGCCTCAGCATCTGCCGCAGGTAGACCACGGCCCCGACGAGCAACAGGACGACGGTGACCACGGCGATGGCCGCACCGGTGCTGTAGCGGTTGACGGCGAACGACTCGATGAAGGAGTACACACCGAGCAGGTAGTACTCACGCTCGGGCTGGCCGCCGCGCATCAGCCAGACCTGGTTGAAGACGCCGAAGTCCCAGATGGCCATCAGGGTGGTGACCACCACGAACACCGGCTTGACGACGGGGAAGGTGATGTGACGGAAGATCTGGGACGGGCGCGCGCCGTCGATGAGGGCCGCCTCCTCCAGCTCCGGGGGGATCTGGGCGAGCGCCGCCTGAAGGGTGATGGCGGCGAACGGCAGCGCGCCCCAGACGACGACCGCGGTGATCACGGCGAAGCCCTGCCACGGGTCGGTGAACCAGTTGTGCCGGGCGAGGTCGACACCGGGCAGCTGTGACAGCAGCCAGTTGACCACTCCGTAGTCCGCGTCGAAGAGCCAGCGGAAGACCGCCGCCGCCACCATCACCGGCATCGCCCACACGGCGACGAGCATGCAGGCGAGCAACGCCCGCACCCACGGCGCCGCCCGCCGCATCAGCAGGGCGGTGAACAGACCGAGCACCATGGTCAGGGTCACGCAGACGACGGTGAACAGCACGGTGCGGGCCACCACCGTCCAGAAGAACTCGTCGCCGAGGATCGTCCGGAACTGCCGCAACCCGGCCCAGGGCGGTGCCGCACCACTGAACAGCTCTCTGCGGGTCATGTCCTGGAAGGACAGGGTCGTCATGTCGAACAGCGGATAGCCGAGGACCACCAGAAGTGCCAGCAGCGTCGGCGAGATCAGCAGGTAGGGCAGCAGGGGGCGCAGCCGGCGTCTGACCGGGACCGGTTCAGCGTTCATTGATCACGGCGTCGATCCGGCGGTCCGCCTCCCGTGCGGCGTCCCGCACGGACGCCTTGCCGGTGGCGATACGTTCCAGCATCTCGGGCAGGACGTTGGACTTCTCCACCGACGTCCAGCCGGGGGCGAGGGGCGTGACCCAGCCGCGGGTGGCGGCCTGGGCCGCCGGGCCGTTGACACCGTCGGCGGCCACCTCGGTGAGCTGGATGGTGTTGTTGGGCAGGGTGTTGGCGGCGATCAGCTGCTGCTGGGACTTCTCGTCGGTGAACACGCGGATCCAGTCGGTGGCGAGGTCCTTGTTCGCCGATTTGGCGGGCACGGCCAGGGTGCTTCCGCCGAGGAACGGGGGAAGCAGCTTCCCGGACGGGCCGGGGAAGGCGAAGGTGGCGAACTTCCCCTTCAGGGAGGGGTTTCCGCCGGACGTCGGGTCGGTGGCGGCCTGGGCCTCCCAGGTGTTGCCGTAGAAGACGCCGACCTTGCCCTGCCCGACGACGGCCGGCTGGTCGCCGTTGTCCTTGGCCCGGTCCCCGACGTAGTAGTCGTCGAGGAGCTTCTTCCAGGTCGTGAGCCCGGCGATGGACTTCGGCGAGGAGAGGGCGCCGTGCCAGCGGCCCTCCTCCTCGACCGCCATCTCGCCCTCGGCGTCCTTGACGAAGGCCATGGCGGCGGACCAGTAGCGACCGGGCATGTAGGACGCCGAGAACGAGGGGTCCGCGGCGCCGAACTTCGCCTTCAGCCGGTCGAGATCGGCGACCAGTTCGGGAAAGGTGCGCGGGGCCCGGGCGATGCCGGCCTGCTGGAAGTAGTCGGTGCGGTAGACGCCGACCCGCGCGCCCGCGTAGTAGGGCACACAGTAGGTCCGGCCGTCGTGACGGCAGGCGTCGGCGAGCGCCGGCAGCCATTCCCCGGAATGCTCGAAGTCCTTCGGGTCCAGCGGGGCGAAGGTGTCGTTGACGATGTAGTTGGTGGTCTCGCTGTTGCCCATCTCCACCACGTCGGGCACGTTCCGCCCGGCGAGGACCGCGTCGAGCTTCTGGTTCTTCGTCGTCCACTGCTGGTACTGGACGTCGACCCTCACCCCCGGGTGCTCCTTCGCGAACCGGCTGTTGGCGGAGGCGACCAGCTTCGGCCAGCTCTCCTTGGCGTCGACCGCCAGCCACACCGTCAGCTTGCCCCCCTCACCGGGGGCGTCGGTGCCGCCGGAGCCGCACCCCGCCGCCGTGAGCAGGAGGAGAGCTCCCAGGACCAGGGACCGGCCGGGCATGCGTAGTGCCATCGGATTCCTCCGTGCGGGATTGTCGGGGCGTATGGGGTCGGTGTGACCGCACCTCTCCCTACCCAGCTGATCGCGACCCCGCGCGAGGCGAGGGGATTTCGGCCGGAAGACAGCGGTGCGCAATCCCGCCCGAAAGTTGGTATGGACCATTGCGCTGCAGGAATGCCGTTCGGCACCGGAACGCGCACGACGCACTCAAGCCACACTGACGTGATCACGACGATGAGTGACCCGGTGACTCTTGACGGTGACGGATCGGTGACGCAGGTTTGCCCCCGGCGGCACTCCCGCCACTCCCGACCGAAGGGTTTGCACGGTGAGCGAGCAGAGGACGACCGGACCCGACACCCCCGCCCGCCCGGTGCGGGTCAATGCCTGGAACGGCTGGGACCCGCTGCGCCATGTGATCGTCGGCCGCGCGGAGGGCACCGTGGTGCAGGCCCCCGAACACGCGGTGCGCAGGGACTACCCCGACGACGGCTTCCCGCTGGGTACGCACGGCCCGATGCCGGCCGACATGGTCGCCGAGGCCGAGCAGCAGCTCGACGACTTCGCCGCCATGCTGCGCCGGCGCGGCATCCGCGTGGACCGGCCCGCCCCCGTCGACTTCACCCAGCAGGTGGGCACCCCCGAGTGGACCCACGACTCGATGTTCGGCTGCATGCCGCCCCGGGACCTGCTCCTGACGGTCGGCAACGAGGTCCTCGAAGCGACCATGTCCTACCGCAGCCGCTGGTTCGAGTACCTGTGCTACCGGCCGGTGCTCCAGGACCTCTTCGACTCCGACGACCGGATGCGCTGGGAGGCCGCCCCCAAACCGCGTCTCACGGACGCCTCGTACCGGACCGGGTTCTGGGACACGTACAACGACCTGCCGACCGACGTGCAGCTCGCCCGGGTCCGTGACTACGACCTGGTTCTCACCGAGGCCGAGCCCCTCTTCGACGCCGCCGACGTCGCCCGCTTCGGCAAGGACCTGTTCGTCCAGCTCTCGTTCGTCACCAACAGGAGCGGGTACGACTGGCTGCGGCGCCACTTCCCCGACCACCGGGTGCACGCGGTGACCTCGACCAACACCCACCCGCTGCACATCGACGCGACCTGGGTGCCGTTGCGGCCCGGGCTCGTGCTGCACTGCGGGGAACGGCTCGCCGACGCCGAGCTGATGGAGTTCTTCAAGCTCAACGACTGGGAGATCGTGGAGGCCGTCCAACCGGCAAGCTGGGACCATCCGCCGAAGCTGTCCTTCTGCAGCCCGTGGCTCGCCGGGAACATGCTCAACCTCGACGAGAACACCCTGTGTATCGAGGAGAACGAGGTACGGCTCGCGGAGCAGCTGTCGGCGTACGGGTTCGAGATCGTGCCGGTGCCGTTCCGGGCGGTCGGGCCGTTCGGCGGCGGGCTGCACTGCGCGACCGTCGACATCGAACGGGACGGCGAACTGCAGGACTACTTCCCCCGCAGGTACGGGCGATTCTAGGAGCGGGCCGATGCTGGTGGACGGGATCGGCGCGGTCGTCTTCGACTTCTACGGCACACTGGTGCGGATGGTGGAGCCGCTGCCCCCCGACCACCACGGCATCTTCGCCCGCCGGGGCCTCGCGGACCGGGCCGAACTCTGGGGCGACCAGTGGTCGGTGGGGCCCGGCGAGGGCGAGGAGCACACCGCGCACTCCACCGACGAGGCCGCGTACACGGCGTGGGAGCGCGACCGGCTGCGGCGCCGGGCGCGGGCCTGCGGCGTGCCCGGGGAGGCGATCGAGGGGCTGGTCGACGAGCTGGACCGGGCCATGAAGGCCATCCGGCTGGAACTCTTCCCGGACGTGCTCGACGTCCTGGCCGCGCTGCGGGAACGCGGGCTCCTCGTCGGGGTGTGCTCCAACTGGTTCTGGAACCTGGAGGAGTGCGTCGAGGCGACGGGGCTCGGCGGTGCCGTGGACGTGGTGGTGGGCTCGGCCCGGACGGGGGCGCGCAAGCCGCATCCGCTGATCTACCGCGAACTGCTGGAGCGGTGCGCGCTGCCGCCCCGACAGGTCCTGTTCGTCGGGGACATGTGGGTGCCCGACGTACTCGGCCCGCTCGGCGCCGGAATGCGGGCGGTGCACGTGCACCGCCCCGACCGGGCGGTGGAGGGCGCCGCACCTCCGCTGCCCGCCGGGGCGGCACGGATCACCGGGCTGAGGAGCCTGCTCGCGGGGGCGTCGGGGCCCGGTGACGGAGACGGTCCAGGAGGTTGCGGGTGACCCGGACGACCGCCGGGTCCTGCTCGTGCCCGCAGACCACGGGCCAGTCGGTGGTACCGGCCGTGAAGACCGTGCCACCGGCGGTGTAGAGGCCCATGGTGGCGGCGCGGGGGCTGCTGATGGACGGCTCGCGGACGGGGCCGTTCCAGTGGCCCCACTTGAAGTGATGGAAATCCTCGTGCACCGGTTCGAGGACGTGGATTCCGAGAATGAGGAACGACTCCGGAGTCCCGTCCTCCCCGGTGGCGCGGGCGATTTCGTCGCTGTCGTACGCGAAAGCGGCGCCGTCGCATTCATATCCGATGAGAGGTGTTCCCGCGCCCAGCCGGTCGGGGGTTTCCCCGCCTGATCCGTCGCGCAGCCCCGTCCCCTCATAGACCCAGTGGTCGGCATGTTGCACCGTGTATCCGACGCGGGGCCGGTCTCCGGGCCATTCGGTGGCGGGCCACATTCCCCCGTTGCGGAAACTCACTCCGGTGAGCGAGTTCTCCGGCCTTCCGGCACCGTCGGGCCCGGGTGTCCACCACTGGTCCGTTGCGGGAAGGTGCGGGTATTCCTCGCCGACGTGGTGATCGGTGTCGGAAACGAAAGCTGTGCCGTCGTCCGACGGATGTACCCGCCACCAGCACGCGTTGGCGCTGAGAAAGGCGATGTTGCCGCCGCCGCGGACGAATTCCTCCGCGTGGGCGCGCATCGCCCCGCTCCAGTACTCGTCGTGGCCGACGCTCAGCAGCAGGTCGTACGAGGAGAGCAGGCCCGGATCCTCGTGCAGGTCGAGGTCGGTGCAGTACTCGACCGGATAGCCGTGGCGCTCCAGCCAGGCGACGAACGGCGCGTCCCAGTAGGCGAGGTCGATGGCACCGCCCGGCCGGTGGAAGCTGACCCGGTGACCACGTGGTTCGCCGTCCCCGCCCGCCCGGTGCACCGGATGGTCGTACAGGCTCGCGCCCCGTTCCGCACCGGGCCGGTCGGCACGGTTGTAGGCGTGCCGGGTGAAGGTGGACTTCTTGTAGAGGATGCGGGAACGGCTGCCCGGGACGCGCGGGCGTACCACGAAGAACTCCCGTGCGTGCCCTTCGAGATGCTCCATGTCCAGCAGCGGCGGGTCACCGGCCCGGCCGGGCCCGCACTCCACGAATTCGACGACGTGGATTCCCGGCTGCCACTCCTCCGGCACACTGAGGCCGAGCGGCGGCCACCCCCAGTCGTCGGCGGGCGAGGCCGTGCCGGGTATTCCGTCGGGGTGATCCGGTGCGGCGTGCAGGGCGCCGGAGTACTCACCGGATTCCCCGACGGGTACGAGTTCCCTGCCGAGCCGGTAGAACCGGAGCCGGAATCGGGGGGAGTCGGTGGAGATGTGCAAGGACAATTCCCCGCCGACGTCGATGCTTTCACGGCCGACATAACCTTCGATCATGCGGCTCATGCTAGGCAGCCGTCGACGCCACGACAACGGTGTGCCCAACCGGCCATTCGAACCTCTTTTTCGGACACGATGGGTTTTCCTTGAATTCGTTCCGGACTTCTTGGGTACGGCGGAATCCGGCAGGGGCGAAACCGTCCGCCGATGGGTGAGGGGATCAGATGAGCGGCGAATTCCGTGTACGGGAGTTGGTGCTTGGAATCCAGGGGCTCGCGCTGTTGCGCCACGCGGTGGACGGCGACGAGGCGTTTCTGCGGCAACGGGTGTCGGACATCCGCCGCTTCGCTCTCGCGGAGCCGGGGGAGGAGCGGTTGCCGGACGGTGGGGCAGCCGTCAGTGAACTCGACGTGGCCTCGGGGTACGCGGCCTGGTCGGCGGTGTACGACTCGCTGCCCAGTTCCTACATCGAGGTGGAGGAGCCGGTCGTCGCCTCGATCCTTGACGACGTCGCACCGGGCGTCGCGCTGGACGCGGCCTGCGGCACCGGACGACAGTCCCGGGCGCTCGCCGGGCGGGGACACCGCGTGATCGGTGTGGACCAGTCCCCGGAAATGCTGGCCAAGGCCCGGGCGAACACGCCGGAGGCCGACTTCCGGGTCGGGAACCTGGACCGGCTGCCCCTCGAAGACGACTCCGTCGACCTCGCGGTCTGCTCGCTCGCCATGACCCACCTGCCCGACCTCGTCCCCGGCGCCGCGGAACTCGCCCGGGTGGTAAGGCCGGGCGGGCGGATCGTCGTCACCGACCTGCATCCGTTCGTGATCGCCCTCCAGGGGCAGTGCCTCTTCGTGAACGGCTCCGACGAGCTGGCGTTCGTCCGCAATCACGTCCACCTGCCCGGCCGCTACCTGGAAGCGTTCGGGCGGGCCGGCCTGCGGGTGCGCGCCTGTCACGAGCCGCTGTTCAACGGACGGCTCGCGCCCGGCGGATACGAGGAGTACATCGCGGACGCGGCCCGCGCCGCCTGGGACGGACTGCCGATCGTCATCGTCTGGGACCTGGAAGTCCCCGCGTAGAAAGGGAGCCGGACCCGATGGCCCTGACACTGGTACGGCACACACAACGGCCCGAGCTGTGGGACCGCATCCCGGAGCGGTTCGCCGGTGTGGTGCCCGAGTACAACCTGCACGGCGACATCAACGGCGACTACTGGAACCGGCTGTTCGAGGACTTCCCCGAGTTCCAGTTCCTGCTGTACGACGACGAGGACGAGGTGATCGCCGGAGCGGGCCGCTCACTGCCCCGCAGCTGGGACGGCACGGCGGCGGATCTCGGACCGGGCCTGGACGACTCGATCGCGCGGGCCTTCGCGGACCGGGACGCCGGGCGCGCCCCCGGGGCGCTGTGCGCGCTGGGCATCGAGGTCGCCGAGGACCACCAGGGCAGAGGCCTGTCCAAGGTCCTGCTCGACGCGATGACCGAAACCGCCCGGTGCGCCGGCCTGGGAACCGTCCTGGTGCCGGTCAGACCCACCTGGAAGGACCGGTACCCCCTCGCGCCGGTCGAGCGGTACGCGGCGTGGACCCGCGAGGACGGAACCCCGTTCGACCCGTGGATCCGCACCCAGGTCGGCGCGGGAGGCACGGTCGCGGCGGCGTCCGGGCGCTCCTCGCGGATCACCGGGACGGTGGCCGAGTGGGAGAGCTGGACGGGCATGGCGTTCCCCGACTCCGGGGAGTACGTCTTCCCCGGTGGGCTCGCACCGCTCCACATCGACCGGGAACAGGACGTGGGCGCGTACTGGGAACCCGGGGTGTGGATCACCCACCCCGTCCGCGCCTGAGAACCTGCCGGGTGACCTCCGACCGGGCGGACACGGCATGGCACGCGCGCCTCCGGCGCTGCCGGGATGACCGAGTGGCCCCGCCACCGGGCCTTCCCGGCGCCCTGGAACCGCACGCACCATGCCGGTC
This sequence comes from Streptomyces sp. NPDC014734, assembly GCF_043083325.1. Taxonomy (NCBI): domain Bacteria; kingdom Bacillati; phylum Actinomycetota; class Actinomycetes; order Kitasatosporales; family Streptomycetaceae; genus Streptomyces; species Streptomyces sp. NPDC014734. Next base: position 135,425 of record NZ_JBIBYN010000015.1, read on the forward strand.
CGCTTTCCGGCCGAGGGCCACCCGACGGCCTCTCAGCCTGTTCCCCCGCCCCCCCCCGGCGGCAGGTTCTCCGTGAGGTCCGTCGGCAGGTCGAGCGCGCCTTCGCGTGGCCGCACCGGATCGGACGACTGCGCATCCGCCGCGAACGGCGCGCCGGCCCTCGTCCGGGCCTGCCCCAACCGGCCTGCGGCCTCATCTGCCCGCGCCGCCGCGCGCATCGTGCCGAGGCGACCGGTCAGGTCAGGGTGATCGGGTTGGTGAGTGCGGCGACGTGCCCGTCGGGACGGCGGACCTCGACGCGGACGAACGCCGATTCCTCCGCCGTCGTGTGCCACTGCGCCACTCCCGCTCCGTCGCCGGGAAGCGACACATGGTGGACCTTCCCCCGGTCGGTGTGAAAGCTGACGGCCGCCGACGGCACACCCGTCACCGCTGCCCGCGCCTCGACCCGCCCACCGCGAGTCGCGAACTGTTCGCCCACGCCGACGACGCGACCGCCGACGCCGAGGGTGAACGATACGTGCACCTGCGCCGACTCGGCGATCCAGCTTCGGCCCGAGCGGATCCCGTCGAGGACCGCCCGGGTACTCAGCTCCTCGGCCAGGACCACGGTGTGCGGGACGCCGATCTGGCCCTCCAGATGTGTGTCGCTGTTGCCCATCGCCGGCCGCCAGGTGCCCGTCCGGACATCGGCAGCGAGGCTCCGGTCCCACTCGGCCAGCGCTACCTCGTTGTCGGCGTTCCAGGGCCGGTCCGAAGCCCACAGGCCATTCCACACCTCCACCACGTCGAAGCCCCGGAAGGGGAACATGAAGTCGCCCGACGGAAAGGGCGCGTGGGGATGCGCGGCCACGCACAGACCCCCCACTCGATGGACCTGATCCAGACACCGATCGATCAGTCCGTCCCCGACCCGGTGGTTCCAGTCGACGACCTGACCGGGGCCGATGCCGAGCGCAAGCCAGTGCCCGGTCCTCGTGGTCACCTCCTCACCCAGCACTATCAGGAAGTCGTCAGCGGCCAGCTGCGCCCACACACCGGGTGCCGCGGCGGAGTTGTGCTCCGTCGTCGCGATGAAGTCGAGCCCGGCGAGCCGTGCCCGCGACGCCAGCTCTTCGGGAGCGAGCTCTCCGTCCGAGTGGACGGAGTGGACATGGCAGTCCCCGCGGTACCAGCCCGCCCCGCGTCCCCGCGCCCGTACCGGCGGGAAGTCCGAACTCGACAAGGTTCTCCTCCTCCAATGGCCTGTGGACAGGACGTCCGGGCGGAGCAACCGGTTCCGTGACACCTCCGGCACGAGGAACAGGCACCGGGCATCCCGCCACGACGCGGGCAGCACCGTCCGGCGCGGGACAACGCCTGCCGCCCGCGACGGTTACAGAGTTGAGGAGTGGGCCCGGAGGAGGTCCTCGCCGGTGCGGACGGCGCTCTCTGCCAGTGCGGCCATCGACCGGACCTCGTCCGGGCCCGCCTCGGGACGCCGCTCGGGCGGCAGTCCGGCGGGCCCGGCGGTGGCGATGGCGGAGCGCCGCATTCTGCCGAGCGCGGCCCCGGGCACGCCGTCGGGGGCGGGCCCGAGACCGCGGGCGGCGTGGGCGGCCTGCCGTCCGAGCAGCAGGCAGTGCGTCCACAACTCCTCGGCGAAGGGCCTGCCGAACGTGTCCGCCACCCGAGCCACCAGGTCCTCCGGGAGGTGCGCCGCCCGCGCGGCGTCGACGCTCTCCTCCGTGAGCCCGGTCGCGGGCAGGGCCTCGCGCCAGGGGTGGTGTCCGCGCCCGCCGTCGGCGTCCTTCTCCTGGCCGGCCAGCCGGATGAAGCCCTCCCCGTACCGCATGTACGGAATCCAGCCGGGCTCCTCCAGCACCCTTCCGCGAGCGAGCAGGGGTTCGGCGTCCGCGGCGGAGGTGGGGCAGACCGCGAGCCGGATGCCCTGGGCGGCGTGACCGTTGATGCTGCTGGTACCGATGTGCTCGACGACGTTCGGCACGGCGAGCAGACCCATCCTGCCGCGTCCCCGGAAGAACACGGAGAACAGTTCGTCGTCGTGCCGCTCGGCACTGCCCCGCGCGAACGCCCGGAAGGCGGTGGCCGTCGCGAACGGCAGACACACGGCCAGGGACGGCGTGAACTCGTCGGGAACGGCCCGCACCCAGGAGGCACCCGCGAGCGCTGCCAGGCGCGCGGCGCCACCGTTGCGGGCATGCCAGTTGGTGTAGAACACCAACGCCTCGTCGGGGAACCGGGAAACGGCTTCGGCGACGATCTCCAGCAGCTCGGCGGGCGCGTCGACATCGTCCTGGACGACGAGGTGGTGACCCGCCCCGGGACTCGCCGCCGACCAGGCGACCAGAGCGGTGCGCAGAGCGGAGGGCGAACCCTGCGGATCGGGGTCGACGGCCAGGCCGTCGAGCCCCAGCCGGTCCGCGAGGTCCTGGGCCTGGGCGAGACGAACGGGATGGGTCATGACGGCCGAACTCGGAAGAATCCTGGTCACCTGGGTCACGATGCGCTCCTCGGCAAGGGGTCGCCGGTCATGCTCGCAGAGCACGGGCGGACCGGGAGCGGCACGCCGGGAGTTTGGCCGGATCAGGGACGGTAGCGGCTGCCCCAATGGGAACGGGCGAGGGGCTCACCGTCGACGGAGAACCGAACGGCGCGATGAGGCCCCGGGCCGGACGCCTCGACGCCCGCTGCGTACGGCCGGCGGCGGCGAAGGAGCAGCACGGTGACGACGAGCCAGCACAGGCCGATGACGCCGTCGGCGTACAGGACGATGGCCAACGGCAGACGGCTCGCGCCGTGGACGGCGGCCACCGCGAGCGCCGAGACACCGGTGCCGGCCGCGAACAACAGGTATCGCACAGACTGCCGCACCGTGAACGCCTCTCGTCCGTCAGACCGCCGTAGAGCAGTGAACGACAGACTGCCCGGATCTGTGACGGCCCAATCCGGCCAGCTGTTCGGCAAATCGCCGCACCTCGGCCGCGCGCCGTCCTTCGCCGAGAACCCGTCCGTTTCCGGGCGGGACGCCGCCCGGCCCGGACCCGGCCGCCGCGTCGGCCGATGGCCTTCGCGGCTGGGCCGAAAGTCTCGGGTCCGGCGACTTTGGTGGCCTCCATGTCCTCGAAGCCCGGGATCCCCGGCCGGGCTGAGTAGTTTCGTCGTATGACGCGTACGGAGTACCGCTGGCTGTTGCCCTCGGCCATGGCCGACCCCGAGCTGCCCGGAGACCGGGGCGGCAGAGCGCGAAGGACCGTGCGGGACTGGATCGTCGACATCACCGCCTTCCTCTGCGCGGCGCTGATCGGCATGCTCGCGATGACGACGATCGACGCCGACCACACCACCCCGGACGGCGTCGTCCTCGCCGACGGCCTCGTCGGGGCGGCGGCCTGCTGCACGCTGTGGGTGCGGCGCCGGTGGCCGGTCGGTGTCGCGCTGGGGCTGACACTGGTCTCCGTCGTCGAACCGACCTCGGCGGGGGCGCTGCTCGTGTCCCTGTTCAGCCTGGCGGTGCACCGCCCGTTCCGGCCGGTGGCGGCCGTGCTGGTGCTCAACCTCGCCCTCGCCCCGGTGCAGCCGTATCTGCGCCCGGACCCGAACAGCTCCCTCGTCGAATCCGTGGTCATCGGTGTGCTCCTGTGCCTGCTGGTGGTCGGCTGGGGCATGTTCGTGCGGTCCAGACGCCAACTGGTCGTGACCCTGCACGAGCGGGCCCGCCGGGCCGAGAGCGAGGCGGCGCTCCGCGCCGAACAGGCGCAGCGACTGGCCCGGGAGGCCATCGCCCGGGAGATGCACGACGTCCTCGCCCACCGGCTGACGCTCCTCAGCGTCCACGCGGGCGCCCTCGAATTCCGTCCCGACGCCCCGACGGCCGAGGTGGCGCGGGCCGCCGGGGTCATCAGGGACAGCGCGCACGAGGCGCTCCAGGACCTCCGGGAGATCATCGGGGTCCTGCGCAGCCCCGGCGAGAGCGACGGCGACCGGCCGCAACCCACCCTCGCCACCCTGGACTCGTTGATCAGCGAGTCCAGGGAGGCCGGCATGAAGGTGACCCTCGACAGCCGCGTCACCGACCGGGCCGGGGCACCCGCCGCCACCGGACGCACGGTCTACCGCATCGCCCAGGAGGCGCTGACCAACGCCCGCAAGCACGCACCGGGCACCGAGGTGGTCGTCACGGTCCGCGGCGGTCCGGGCGACGGACTCACCGTCGAGGTACGCAACCCGGCGCCCGCCGAACCCTTCCAGCGGGTACCCGGCTCCGGGCAGGGGCTGATCGGCCTCACGGAACGTGCCACCCTGGCCGGGGGGCGCCTCGATCACGGGCCCGATCCGGACGGCGGCTTCCGCGTCCGGGCCTGGCTGCCGTGGCCGCCCGGGACACCGACCGGGCCCTGACGGACCGGGGCGAACGGTGCATCGCGCCGCGGGTGGCCGACGGGCGCCGGGTCGACGCCCTACCGTTGCCGTCATGACGACCCCGCCCGCCGAGGACCCCGCGGCACCGCCGGTCCGGCTGCTCATCGTGGACGACGACCCGCTCGTACGGGCCGGGCTCACCTTCATGCTCGGCGGGGCCGAGGACCTCGCCATCGTGGGGGAGGGGGCCGACGGGTCGGAGGTGCCGGACCTCGTGGACCGGCTGCGCCCCGACGTGGTCCTGATGGACATCCGGATGCCGACCGTCGACGGGCTGTCGGCGACGGAGACGCTGCGGGCGCGGCCCGGCGCGCCGGAGATCATCGTTCTGACGACGTTCCACGCCGACGAGCACGTGCTCCGGGCGATTCGCGCCGGAGCCGCCGGCTTCGTCCTCAAGGACACGCCCCCGGCACAGATCGTCGACGCGGTGCGCCGGGTGGCGTCCGGCGATCCGGTGCTGTCGCCCGCCGTGACCCGCCGGCTCATGGACCACGCCGCCGGGACGGGGCCGGGGAACGGCTGGGGCGACCGGGCGGACCGCACCGACCGGGCACGGCAGCGGATCGCCGCACTCGGCGAGCGGGAGCGCGAGGTGGCGACCGCCGTCGGCCGCGGTCGCTCCAACGCCGAGATCGCCGGCGAGCTCTATCTGAGCGTGGCGACGGTGAAGACCCAGGTCTCCAGAATCCTGGCGAGGTTCGGCCTCAACAACCGTGTCCAGATCGCGCTGCTGGTGCACGACGCGGGTCTGCTCGACGACGGCGGCGACGGCACGCCGTGAGCCGGGCGGGCGGCGGTACCGCCCGGTGCCGTCCCGCGGCCCGGTCGAGGCCGGTGCCCGGACGGAGAGTTTCGGCCGGAGCGCGTCCGATACACCTGTCCCGGTGTGATCGCGACGGCCGTAGGGTGAACCGGTCGGTCCCCAGGGATCGAGCCGATCAGACCGGGAGGGGCGCTCACATGTCCGATGCCAGCAAGCAGGTCGATCTCGATCTGCGAGGGATCGAGGACTTCACCGCGAATCCCTACCCGTACTACGCGGAGCTGCGTGCCCGGGGTCCCGTCCACACCGTCCGCACCGACGAGTTCGAGCGGGTCTGGCTCGTGGTGGGCTACGACGAGGGCCGTGCGACCCTCGCCGACCCGCGGTTCTCCAAGGAGTGGCGGGGGCTGGTGGACCGGCCCGAGGGGGACGACCCGATCTACGCGAACATGCTGGAGCTGGACGCGCCCCGTCACACCCGGCTGCGCAAGCTGGTCACCCGGGAGTTCACCGCCCGCCGGGTCGAGGCCCTGCGCCCCCGTGTCCAGCAGATCACCGACGAGCTCCTCGACGCGATGCTGCCCGCCGGGCGCGCCGATCTCGTGGACGCGCTCGCCTTCCCGCTGCCGATAACGGTCATCTGCGAACTGATCGGCGTGCCGGACCTGGACCGGAACACGTTCCGCCGGTTGTCGAACGACGTCGTCACCCCGTCCGCGCCGGACCAGGAGGGCGAGGCCGTGGCAGCCATGGGCGCGTACCTCGGCGAACTCATCGGGGACAAGCGGTGCTCGCCCGGCGACGACCTGATGAGCGCGCTGGTCAGGACCCGCGACGAGGACGGGGACGCGCTGTCGCCCGACGAACTCGTGGGCATGGCCTTCCTGCTGCTCGTCGCCGGGCACGAGACCACGGTCAACCTGATCTCCAACGGGGTACGGGCGTTGCTCGACCACCCGGACCAACTTGCCGCGCTCCGTGCGGACCTCGGCCTGATCGACGGCGCGGTCGAGGAGATGCTGCGCTACGACGGTCCGGTGGAGACGGCCACGTTCCGCTTCCCGCGCGAGCCTGTCGAGATCGGCGGGCGGACCGTTCCGGCGGGGGAGCCGTTGCTGGTCTGCCTTGCCGGTGCCGACCGCGATCCCGGCCGTTTCCCGGAGCCGGACCGCTTCGACATCCGTCGCGAGGCCCACGGGCACGTGGCCTTCGGACACGGCATGCACTTCTGTCTGGGGGCGCCGCTTGCCCGGCTGGAGGGCCGGATCGCGATCCGCACCCTGCTGGAGCGCTGCCCCGGCCTCGCGCCGGACGACGACGCGTGGCTGTCGGACTGGCGCCCGGGGCTGCTGATCCGAGGGACCCGGACGTTGCCCGTGCGCTGGTGAGGTGCGAAGCTCTGCCATGACCGAACTCGATTTGCAGATGGCGCGGAAGGTTCTCGACAGTCAGCCGTTCAGCGGACTCGTCGGAGCACGGATCACCGCCTTCGGCGACGGCGCCGCCACACTCGAAGTGGACATGCGCCAGGAACTCCAGCAGCAGAACGGCTTCCTGCACGGCGGTGTCCTCGCCTACGCCGCCGACAACTCGATCACCTTCGCCGCCGGTACGACACTCGGCCCGGCGGTGCTCACCGGCGGCTTCTCCGTCCAGTACGTCCGGCCCGCCACCGGGCGCACGCTGATCGCCCGCGCGGAGGTCGTGCACACCGGGCGACGGCAGGCCGTGGTCCGCTGCGAGCTGTTCGCGGCGGGGGAGGACGGGGCGGAGGCGCTCTGCGCCGTCGCCCAGGGGACGGTGCTGTCCGCCGCGTCGTCCTGACGGGCCATCGGACGGACGGGGCGCGAAGCGGTGGGCCGGAGCCTGCCGGGTGCACTCCGGCCGGGCGCTCGAAGCTCACCCGGCAGGCTCTCAGCCGGGTACCGGGGAGCCGGGGCGGACGGTCGCCCCGGCGATGATCTCCGCGATCCGCACCGGTCGCCTCTCCCGGCGCGACAGCTCGCACGCCTCGGCGATCAGCAGTGCCCGCCACGCCTCCCCGCCGTCGCACGGGTTGGGCAGTTCGCCGTGCACCAGCCGGACGAACGCGTCCATCTCCGCCTCGTACGCCGGGGCGAATCGTTCCAGGAAGCCGGGCCAGGGACGCGGTGGCGCGCTGCGGCGGCCCGGTTCGGCGGAGGTGAGCGGCGTCCGGTCGTCCAGACCGACGGTGATCTGGCCCGTCTCGCCCGCGAGTTCCATGCGTACGTCGTAGCCGGCGCCGTTGCAGCGGGTGGCCGACGCCGTGGCCAGGGTGCCGTCGTCGAGGGTCAGCAGCACGGCCGCCGTGTCCACGTCGCCGGCCGCCCGGAACATCGCGGGCCCGGCATCCGATCCGACGGCGTACACCTCCGTCACCTCACGGCCCGTCACCCATCGCAGCATGTCGAAGTCATGGACCAGACAGTCCCGGTACAGCCCCCCGGAGAGCGGCAGGTACGCGGCGGGCGGCGGTGCCGGGTCCATGGTCGTCGCCCGCACGGTGTGCAGCCGGCCCAGCACCCCCGATCGCACCGCGTCGCGCGCGGCCCGATAGCCCGCGTCGAACCTGCGCATGAAACCCAGCTGAAGAACGCCTCCCGTCTCCTCGACCTCGCGCAGCGCGCGCAGCGTCCCCGGCAGGTCCAGCGCGATGGGTTTCTCGCAGAACACGGGCAGCCCCGCCCGCGCGGCCCGCACGATCAGGTCCGTGTGCGCCGACGTGGCGGAGGCGATCACCACGGCGTCCACGCCCGCGGCCCACACGTCGTCCGTACCGTCGGCCGCCGTCGCGCCGAGACGGTCCGCGACGCGAGCGGCCCGGGCCCCGTCGGTGTCGGTCACCACCAACGCGTCCACGCGTGGGTGGCGGCTCAGCACGTCCGCGTGGAAGGAACCGATCCGGCCGGTGCCGATGAGTCCGATGCGCATGGACCCAACGTGCCGTTCGCTCCTCGCGCTGTCAACTATATGTCCTGACAAATTGGCATTGTCAGGTGGTCGTGTTGTCCGGACAACCGGACACCATGACGTCCGGACAGCATGACTTCCGGATGCCATGACTTCCGGAGGTTCTGACGTCGGCGCTACCCTCCACCCGTGCCCAAACCCACCACCGACCCCGCCGCGCTCGAACTGGGGGTGGACCGCGCCAGCCCGGTTCCGCTCTACTACCAGCTCGCCCAGCAGCTGGAAGCGGCCGTCGAACAGGGCAGGCTCGCCCCCGGAAGCCTCCTCGGCAACGAGATCGACCTCGCCGCCCGGCTCGGTCTGTCCCGGCCCACCGTCCGCCAGGCCATCCAGTCACTCGTCGACAAGGGGATGATGGTGCGCCGCCGCGGTGTCGGCACCCAGGTCGTGCACACCGGGGTCCGGCGGCCGCTCGAACTGAGCAGCCTGTACGACGACCTCGCGGCCACCGGCGGTCGCCCCACCACCCGCGTCCTGCGCAACACCGTGGAGCCCGCCCCGCCCCGGGTCGCCGACGCGCTCGGTGTCCCGGAGGGCAGCGACGTCCACCTCGTCGAGCGGCTGCGGTACACGCACGGCGAGCCGCTGGCGCTGCTGCGCAACCACCTGCCGGCCGGGATCCTCGACCCGGACACCGAGCGGCTGGAGGCCACCGGCCTCCACCGGCTGATCCGCGGCGCGGGCATCGCCCTGCACAGCGCCCACCAGGTCATCGGCGCCCGGCTCGCCACCGCGCAGGAGGCCGCCGCGCTCGCCGAGACCGAGGGCGCCGCGGTGCTGACCATGGACCGCACCACCTTCGACGACACCGGGCGCCCGGTCGAGTGCGGATCCCACGTCTACCGGGCCTCCCGCTACTCCTTCGACCTCCGGCTGCTCGTCCGGTGACGGCACCCGCCGGCCGCTCCCGCGGCCCGTTCCCCTCCGGCCGTCGGTCCCGTGACGACCGTCACGCGAACCGTTGACGCCGGGCGCGCCCACCGCTAGAACTGCCGTCGGGGAACCCGGGACCGGTGTCCGCCGGACCGGCGTCCCGTCCCCCGGCGACCGCGCCCCCGCAGCGGGAGGAGAGCCGTACGCACCACCCGGAGGCCTCCGGCGCGCCGCCGCGTAACACCCCGGTGCCGACCCGCGTGCCCCGCCCTGCCGGGCGGCTCCGTCGCCGTCTCGGTGATACTTGGGCAGCCGGGTCGGGCGCGGAACACCTCCGGCCGACCGCACAGCACAGCGAGCAGCACAAGAAGGGCACGGCGTCGTGGCAAGGGTTCGGACAGGGGTACGCGCGATGGGCGCCGTGCTTGCGGCAGTGCTCGCGGCCTCCCTCGCGGGATGCAGCAGCACCGGTGGCAAGCGGGCGGAGGAACGTGCGGCCCGGGCCGCGGCCGAGGGCCGCGCCGCGGTCGACACGCCCCGCTGGACCTTCGCCATGGTCACCCACTCCGGTGACGGCGACACCTTCTGGGACATCGTCCAGCGGGGAGCCGAGCAGGCCGCCGTCAAGGACAACATCAAGTTCCTGTACTCGCACAACGACGAGGCGCAGCAGCAGGCCCAGCTGATCCAGGCCGCCATCGACCAGAAGGTCGACGGGCTGATCGTCACGCTCGCCAAGCCCGACGCGATGAAGGACGTCGTCGCCAAGGCCGTCCGGGCCGGCATCCCGGTGATCACGGTGAACTCGGGCTCCGCCGAGTCCAAGCGCTTCGGCGCGCTCAGCCACATCGGCCAGGACGAGTCCATCGCGGGCGAGGCGGTCGGCGACGAGCTCAACGCGCGCGGTCGCAAGAAGGCCCTGTGCATCCTGCACGAGCAGGGCAACGTCGGGCACGAGCAGCGTTGTGCCGGGGCGAAGAAGGCGTTCGACGGGCAGATGCAGAACCTGTACGTCGAGGGCACCAACATGCCCGACGTCCAGGCGTCCATCGAGGCCAAGCTCCAGGCGGACAGGAGCATCGACGCGGTCGTCACCCTCGGGGCGCCGTTCGCGGACGCCGCCGTCAAGGCGAAGAAGACCGCGGGCAGCGCCGCCGAGATCGACACCTTCGACCTGAACGCCAAGGTCGCCGCCGCGCTCCAGGACGAGTCGCTCGGCTTCGCGGTCGACCAGCAGCCCTACCTCCAGGGCTACGAGGCCGTGGACCTGCTCTGGCTGTACCGCTACAACGGCAACGTGCTCGGCGGCGGCCGTCCGGTCCTCACCGGCCCGCAGATCATCACCTCGAAGGACGCCGCCGAACTCGCCCAGTACACGAAGCGGGGGACTCGATGAGCGCGGCCGCCCCGGCCGACGCCGACGAGAGACTGCTGCGCACCTCCCCGCTGCGCAGACTCCTCGGCCGCCCCGAGCTCGGCTCGGTGGTCGGCGCCGCGGCCGTCTTCCTCTTCTTCTCGATCGTCGCCGACAGCTTCCTGCGCGCCTCCAGCCTCGGCACGGTGCTGTACGCCGCCTCCACCATCGGGATCATGGCCGCGCCGGTGGCGCTGCTGATGATCGGCGGCGAGTTCGACCTCTCCGCGGGGGTGCTGGTCACCAGCTCGGCGCTGGTCTCGTCGATGTTCAGCTACCAGATGACCGCCAACGTCTGGGTCGGCGTCCTGGTGTCCCTGCTGGTCACGCTGGCCATCGGCGCGTTCAACGGATTCATGCTCACCCGCACGAAACTGCCGAGCTTCATCATCACGCTCGGCACGTTCCTGATGCTGACCGGTCTCAATCTGGGCTTCACCAAGCTGATCAGCGGAACCGTCTCGACCAAGACCATCGGCGACATGGAGGGCTTCGACTCGGCCCGCCGGGTCTTCGCCTCGCAGTGGACGATCGGCGGCGTGGAGTTCAAGGTCACCATCCTGTGGTGGGCCGTCCTCGTCGCGATCGCCACCTGGATCCTGCTCCGCACCCGCTTTGGGAACTGGATCTTCGCCGTCGGCGGCGAGGCCGACGCGGCCCGCGCGGTCGGTGTGCCGGTGATCCGTACCAAGATCGGGCTCTACCTCGGGGTGGCCTTCGCCGCCTGGGTGTCCGGACAGCACCTGCTGTTCTCGTACGACGTGGTGCAGTCCGGCGAGGGCGTCGGCAACGAGCTGATCTTCATCATCGCCGCGGTCATCGGCGGCTGCCTGATCACCGGGGGCTACGGCTCCGCCATCGGCTCCGCGATCGGCGCCTTCATCTTCGGCATGACCAGCAAGGGCATCGTGTACGCCGAGTGGAACCCGGACTGGTTCAAGTTCTTCCTGGGAGCCATGCTGCTCCTGGCCACCCTGCTCAACGCATGGGTACGCAAGCGCGCGGAGGCGACGAAATGACGGCCCCCCAGTCCCCGGGCGCCCCGGGCGGGCAGGACGCGCCCCGCCGGGCCCTCGTCGAGCTGGACCACGTCAGCAAGTTCTACGGCAACATCAAGGCGCTGACGGACGTCTCGCTGGAGGTCCACGCGGGGGAGATCTCCTGTGTGCTCGGCGACAACGGCGCGGGCAAATCCACCCTGATCAAGATCATCGCGGGGCTGCACCGCCACGACGCGGGCGCGTTCCTGATCGACGGCGAGGAGACCACCCTCGTCAACCCGCGCGACGCCCTCGACCGCGGCATCGCCACCGTCTACCAGGACCTGGCCGTGGTGCCCCTGATGCCGGTGTGGCGGAACTTCTTCCTCGGCTCCGAGCCGACGACCGGCGCGGGCCCGTTCAAGCGCCTCGACGTACGTCTGATGCGCGAGACGACCCGTTCCGCACTGCTGCGCATGGGCATCGACCTGCGCGACGTGGACCAGCCGATCGGCACCCTGTCCGGTGGTGAGCGCCAGTGCGTCGCCATCGCCCGGGCCGTCCACTTCGGGGCCAAGATCCTCGTGCTGGACGAGCCGACCGCCGCGCTCGGCGTCAAGCAGTCCGGGGTCGTCCTCAAGTACGTCGCCGCCGCGCGCGACGCGGGTCTCGGCGTGGTCCTCATCACGCACAATCCGCACCACGCGTATCTCGTCGGTGACCGGTTCGTGCTGCTCAAGCGCGGCGCCATGGCCGGGAGCCACACGAAGACGTCCATCTCGCTGGACGAGCTGACCCGTCAGATGGCGGGCGGCAGCGAGCTGGAGGAGCTCGGTCACGAGCTGGAGCGGGCGTCGGGACCGGCCGGGACGGGCCCGGGGAACGAGGCGTAGGACGCGTCCGGGAGGGCCGTCGCCCGCCCGCGGCGCGGCGCCGACGCCGCCCGCCCGGAGCCGGGTGCGCCGCCCCGGGGGCCCCGACAGTGGCAGAATCGAGCCCGACGGGCACCGTCCGCCGCCGGGACCACCCGCCCCGGCCCACCAACCCCGCAGGGACGATGAGCACGTACCGCGACTTCACCCACCGCGGCTCCGCCCGCGCCACCGTCCTGCGGACCGTGGGCACCCGCGAGCGGCGCTCGCACCTCACGGCGCCGAGGGTGCCCACCGTCGGCATCGACATCGGCGGGACGAAGGTGATGGCCGGGGTCGTCGACGCCGACGGCACGATCCTGGAACAGCTGCGCACCGAGACACCGGACAAGTCCAAGAGCCCGAAGGTCGTCGAGGACACCATCGTCGAGCTGGTCCTGGACCTGTCCGACCGGCACGACGTCCACGCCGTCGGCATCGGGGCGGCGGGCTGGGTCGACGCGGACCGCTCCAAGGTGCTGTTCGCCCCGCACCTCGCCTGGCGCGACGAGCCGCTGCGCGACGCGCTCGCCTCCCGTCTCGTCGTGCCGGTCATGGTCGACAACGACGCCAACACCGCCGCGTGGGCGGAATGGCGGTTCGGAGCCGGCCGCGGCGAGGACCACCTCGTCATGATCACGCTCGGTACCGGTATCGGCGGCGCGATCCTGGAGGAGGGCCGGGTCAAGCGGGGCAAGTACGGGGTGGCCGGCGAGTTCGGCCACATGCAGGTGGTGCCCGGCGGACACCGCTGCCCGTGCGGGAACCGGGGCTGCTGGGAGCAGTACAGCTCGGGCAACGCCCTCGTACGCGAGGCCAGGGAGCTGGCCGCGGCCGACTCCCCGGTGGCGCACGGCATCATCGAGCGGGTCAAGGGGAACATCCCCGACATCACCGGGCCGCTCATCACCGAGCTGGCCCGTGAGGGCGACGCGATGTGCGTCGAACTCCTCCAGGACATCGGCCAGTGGCTCGGCGTCGGCATCGCCAACCTGGCCGCCGCGCTCGACCCCTCCTGCTTCGTCATCGGCGGTGGTGTCAGCGCCGCCGACGACCTGCTGATCGGCCCCGCCAGGGACGCCTTCAAGCGGCATCTCACCGGCCGCGGCTACCGGCCCGAGGCAAGGATCGCGCGGGCCCAGCTCGGCCCGGAGGCGGGCATGGTCGGCGCCGCCGACCTGGCCAGGCTGGTGGCCCGCAGATTCCGTCGCACCAACCGCCGTCGCGTCGAGCGGTACGAGCGGTACGCGCAGATCTACGACCAGGCCGCGAGCACCATCCGCAGCACGCGCAACACCCGCACCTCCTAGGGACCTCCACAGACATGACCGCAGCCGAGCACCCCGTCCTGCCGCGACCGTCCTCGCCGCCCGACGACGACCGGCCGCCGCAGGAGCGGCGCCGGACGATCCGCCGCCGTCTGATCACGGCGACCATCATCGTGCTGCTCATCGGTGTCCCGGCCGGCTACCTGCTGATCTCCGCCGGACAGAGCCGCCGCTCCGGGCAGAACAAGGAGGCCGAGGCCTCCGTGCAGGGGCTCCGGGAGGGCTGGCCGTCCCGGCTGCAGCGCCGGATCTACGAGCTGCCGATGCCCGGGAACTCGGCCGATGTGCAGTACTACGAGACCAACAACTGGAAGGTCAGCCGACTGTACGTGGAGTTCCGCACCACGTCCGCCGGACTCGACCGCTTCCTGAGCCGGCTGGGCAGCGGGCGTTCCGCCCTGGAGACGGGGGAGGTGACCGTAGGCGCCCGGGACCGGGAGGTCTCCGGGTGGTCCTTCAACCCGGGTGTCCAGTGGGCGGGCACCACGCACACCAACAAGGGGACCCGGCCCACCCAGGACATCACCGTGAACATGGCCGATCCGATGAACCCCGTCGTGTACGTGGTGTCCACGGCGACTCCCTGATCCGGGCCGGCCGGGCCCGCCGGCGGGCGCGCGGGCCCTGTCGGCGTCGGACGCGTCAGGGCCTGCCGGTCAGATAGCCGCCCATGGAGGTGAAGTACTCCGTCGCGGGCATCTCCCGGCCCTCCTCGGTCCGTACGCGGGTCAGGGCCAGGCCGTGGTTGCGGCCGGTGCGGGCGTCGGCCCCGGCGACGATCACCACGCCGTCGCCCTCGCGGTAGAAGACGCGCCCGGGCGTGCCGCCGTAGCGGTTCTGGGACACCACCGCGGCGAGGACCTCCAGCCGCCTGCCCCGGTGGTAGGTGAAGGCGCTGGGGTACGGCTCCGACTGGGCGCGGACCAGCCGTTCGAGGTCCTGTGCCGGCCAGCTCCAGTCGATGCGGATGTCCTCGGCGGACCGCTTGTGGAAAAAGCTCGCCAGGGAGCGGTCCTGTGCGGTGAACTCGGTCCGCCCGGAGGCGATGAGGTCGAGGGCGCCGATGGTGACCGGGGCGATGAGGCCGACGGTCTTGTGGAAGAGGTCGGTGGCGGTGTCCTCCGGGCCGACCGGGACCGCCTCCTGCCGGACGATGTCGCCGGCGTCGAGTTCGTCGTTCATCATGTGCGCGGTGACACCGACTTCGGACTCGCCGTTGATCAGGGCCCAGATCAGCGGGGAGAAGCCGGCGTACTTGGGCAGCAGCGAGTCGTGGACGTTCAGTGTGCCGTGGCGCGGGAGGCCGAAGACGCGCGGGGGTATCCAGGTCCGCCAGTTGTTGGCCACGATGATGTCCGGATCGGCCTCCTCGAGGAGCCGGAACAACTCCTCGTCGTCGGGGCGGTTGCGGATCAGCACCGGGACGTCGTGCTCCTCGGCGAGGTCGGCGACCGAATCGCTCCAGATCTTCTCGTAGGCGTGCTCGCTCCGGGGGTGTGTCACGACCAGCACCACGTCGTGCTCGGAGTCCAGGAGGGCTCGCAGGGTTCGATGCCCCCAGGTCTGGTAACCGAACATGACGACCCGCATGGGGTTCCTCCTCAGGACAGGGATGGACCACCAGTGAGTAAAGCAAGGCTTACCTTAGCTTTCAACCATACGATTTAAGCCACTGGTTGATGGGTTGTCAGTTACCGGTCATCCGTTTTGTCCTGTCGACAGAGCGGCGTGATGAGCTTAGGCTCACCTAAGTTCTGCTGGGCAGTCCTGTCGGCGTGCCCACGTCCTTCCCCCTTCCCCCGCGCCTGACAGGCGGCTTTCCCGCACGATGGGAGTGACATGTCACAGGTTCTTCCTGACGACGCACCACCGGTCCACGACCTCATCGGCATCGGCTTCGGCCCCTCCAATGTGGCCATGGCGATCGCCCTCGGCGAGCACAACGCACGCGTCGACGGGCGGGAGTCGCTCAGCGCTCACTTCTTCGAACAGCAACCGCGCTTCGGCTGGCACCGGGGCATGCTGATCGACGACGCCACCATGCAGGTGTCCTTCCTCAAGGACCTGGTCACGCTCCGGAACCCCGCCAGCGAGTTCAGCTTCCTCTGCTACCTGCAGAGCAGGGACCGGCTGATCGACTTCATCAACCACAAGAACCTCTTCCCTCTGAGGGTGGAGTTCCACGACTACTTCGAATGGGCCGCGGCCAAGGTCGACGACCAGGTCTCCTACGGCCACGAGGTCGTCTCCGTCACGCCGGTGGTCCACGACGGTGCCGTGGACCACCTGGACGTGACCGTCCGTTCGGAGGAGGGGCTCCGGGTCCACCGGGCCCGCAACCTCGTCATCGGCACCGGACTGCGCCCCCTCGTGCCGGAAGGGGTGGAGCGCGGCGAACGCGTCTGGCACAACTCCGACCTGTTGCGCAAGGTCGAGGCGCTGGAAGGCGCCTCGCCCTCGCGGTTCGTCGTCGTGGGCGCCGGGCAGAGCGCCGCCGAGAGCGTCGCCTACCTGCACCGCTGCTTTCCCCGGGCCGAGGTCTGCGCGGTCTTCTCGCGCTACGGCTACAGCCCCGCCGACGACAGCAGCTTCGCCAACCGGATCTTCGACCCCGGGGCTGTCGACGACTACTTCGCCGCGCCCGACGGTGTGAAGGACCGGCTGATGGCCTATCACGGCAACACCAACTACTCCGTCGTGGACATCGACCTGATCGACGACCTGTACCGGCAGATGTACCGGGAGAAGGTTCTCGGCACCGAACGGCTGCGCTTCCTCAACGTGTCCCGGGTCGCCGGGGTGGAGGAGACCCCGGACGGAGTCCGTGCCACCGTGGAGTCCCTCGTCACGGGCGAGGAGACGCTGCTGGACTCCGACGTCGTGGTGTTCGCCACCGGCTACAGTCCCGCCGATCCCGTCGGCCTCCTCGGCGAGGTCGCCGACCGCTGCCTGCGCGACGACGAGGGCCGCCTCCGCGTCGAGCGCGACTACCGCATCGCGACCGACCCGGGCCTCCGTTGCGGAATCTACCTCCAGGGCGGGACGGAGCACACGCACGGCATCACGACGTCCCTGCTGTCCAACACCGCGATACGGGTGGGCGAGATCCTGGACTCGCTGCTCGGCAGCGGTCTCAAGTCCACCTCCGACGAGGCCCGTCCGGCCGTCCGCGGCACGGCCTGATCCATGGACCCACTTCGTTCCGGCCGTGAAGTGTCCCACCGGCCCCGCGGCGTCGGTGGATCAAGGGGATAACGTACATCGACATGTGCACGACTGCAGTGGAGCTTTCCGCGCCGACGGGTACGATTCGGGCCCGTCGGCGGCGGGTGGTGGGCCTGGGCACGCTGGTGGCGGTCCTCGTGGTCGCGGCGGCGGTGTCGCTGGCCGTCGGCGCGCGCGCGTTGAGTCCGGCCGAGGTCTGGCACGGGCTGTTCGCGACGCCCGAGTCCGATCGGCGGCTCACCGAGATCCGGCTCATCGTGCAGACCGTGCGGGTGCCCCGGACGGTCCTCGCCCTCGTCGCGGGTGCCGCCCTGGGCGTCGGTGGTGCGCTGATCCAGGGATACACGCGCAACCCGGTCGCCGACACGGGGCTGCTGGGGGTGAACGCGGGTGCCTCGTTCGCCGTGGTGTCGGTGATCTCCGTGTTCGGCCTCACCAACCCGTTCCAGTACGTCTGGTTCGCCTTCGCGGGGGCGGCGGTGGCCGGCGTCGTCGTCTTCGGTCTCGCCAGCATCGGCCGCGGGGCGGGCAATCCGCTGACGCTCGCCCTGGCCGGGCAGGGGATCACGGTGTTCCTCGCGGCGATGACCACGGCGGTCGCGCTCTCCGACCAGAAGTCGCTGAACGCGCTGCGGTTCTGGAACGCGGGCTCCGTGGCCGGTGTCCGGTTCGACGTCATCTGGCCGGTGACGGCGTTCATCGCGCTCGGGCTGGTCCTGGCACTCACCACGCTGCCCTCCCTCAACCTGCTCAACCTGGGCGACGACGTGGCGCGGGGGCTGGGCGTGAACATCGCGCTGAGCCGGACCGTGGGCATCCTCGCCATCACCCTGCTCGCGGGCGCGGCCACGGCGGCCTGCGGGCCCATCGCCTTCCTCGGGCTCATGGTGGCCCACGTGGCCCGGTATCTGGCCGGGCCGGACTACCGCTGGCTGGTGCCGTACGCGGGACTGCTCGGATCCGCGGTCCTGCTGGTCTGCGACATCGTGGGGCGGCTGGTGGTGCGGCCCGGCGAACTGGACGCGGGAGTCGTCGTCGCGCTGCTCGGGGCCCCGTTCTTCGCGGGCCTGGTGTGGCGGGGAAAGTTCAAGAACGCGTGAACGGGACAGACGTGAATCCTTCGGTGGCGCCGGGCGTACGGCTCGGCCCGGTCTCGTTCGTGTGGCGGCCCCGGCTCGTCCTGGTCACGCTGGTGCTGGTGGCGGCGACCTTCCTGGTGTTCTGCGTCTCCATCGCCGTCGGGGACTTCCCCATCGGGCTGTCCCGGGTGATCGCCACCATCCTCGGCCGGGGCGAGCAGGTCGACGAGTTCGTGGTCATGGACCTGCGCATGCCACGCGCCCTTGCCGGTCTCGTGGTGGGGATCGCGCTGGGCGTGTCCGGGGCGGTCACGCAGTCCGTCGCGCGCAATCCGCTCGCCAGCCCGGACATCCTGGGGATCACCGGCGGTGCCGGCGCGGTCGCGGTGTTCCTGGTGACGGTGTCGGGCGGTGCCGCCGCGACGGTCGTCAGCTCGGTGGGCCTGTCCGCGGCGGCGCTGCTGGGCGGTCTCGGCACCGGTCTTCTCGTCTACTTCCTGGCGTGGCGGCGCGGGATCGACGGCTTCCGGCTCATCCTCATCGGCATCTCGGTGGGCGCCGCCATGGAGGCGATCACCACCTGGCTGCTGGTCTCGGCCGACATCAAGGACGTGGCCAGGGCCCAGGCGTGGCTGGTGGGTTCGCTGGACAACCGGTCGTGGGACGAGGTCGCGGTGGCGTTCTGGTGCACGCTGGTCCTGATCGTCGTCGTGGCCGGTGCCGCGTTCCAGTTCAGGCCGATGCACCTCGGTGACGACGTGGCCGCCGGACTGGGCGTCCGGTACACCCGGGTGCGGGCCGTGCTGCTGCTGTGCGCGGTCCTGCTGGCCGCCGTGTCGGTGGGCGCGGCGGGCCCGGTTCCGTTCGTCGCCCTGGTGGCACCGCAGGTGACGATGCGTCTGGCGAAGCACCCGACGCCGCCGATGGTGGCCTCGGGCCTGGTGGGGGCGCTGCTGCTGATCGGCGCGGACCTGGTCGCGCGCACGGCGCTGCCGATCACCCTCCCGGTCGGCGTGGTCACCGCGGCGATCGGCGGGCCGTTCCTCGTCTATCTGCTGGTGCGGGCCAACCTCAAGTAGATGGTATGAAGGTAAGGCAAACCTCAACAAGGGGGCTTCCTGTGGCCGCTCAGTTCATCACCGGGACCGGGACCGGGACCGACGCCGTCCCGCGGCTGGCGGCCAGGGGCGTCACGGTCGGATACGGCGGCCGGACCGTCATCGACGGCCTGGACGTGACGATCCCGCCGGGGGTGATCACCACGATCATCGGCCCCAACGGCTGCGGCAAGTCCACCCTGTTGCGCACCCTGACCCGGCTGCTCAAGCCCGCCGCCGGCGCGGTCGTGCTGGACGGCGAGGACATAGCCGGGCTCAGGACCAGGGACGTGGCGAAGAAGCTCGGCCTGCTGCCGCAGGCGCCGGTCGCGCCGGAAGGGCTGACGGTGGCCGACCTGGTCGCCAGGGGGCGCCACCCGCACCAGAGCTGGCTGCGGCAGTGGTCGTCGGACGACGCGGGTGTCGTGGCGCGCGCGCTGGCCATGACCGGGGTGTCCGAGCTGGCCGACCGCCCGGTCGACTCGCTCTCGGGCGGGCAGCGTCAACGCGTCTGGATCTCGATGGCCCTGGCCCAGGGCACCGACCTGCTGCTGCTGGACGAACCGACCACCTATCTGGACCTGGCGCACGCGATCGACGTGCTCGACCTCGTGGACGACCTGCACGAGTCGGGGCGCACCGTGGTCATGGTGCTGCACGACCTCAATCTGGCCACGCGCTACAGCGACAACCTCGTCGTGATGCGGGCCGGTGAGATCCTGGCCCAGGGGCATCCGCGTGAGGTGATCACCGCCGAGCTGCTGCACGAGGCGTTCGGGCTGCGCGCCAAGGTGATCGACGATCCCATGGGCGACCGGCCCCTCGTGGTGCCGATCGGACGCACGCATGTCCGGGCACAGGGCTGAGCCGCCCCGGAAGGAGCTCAGATCCAGCCCCGTTCCTTGGCCAGCAGACCCGCCTGGAACCGGTTGGCGGCACCGAGCCGCAGCATGATGTCGGCGATGTAGCGGCGGAACGTCCGCAGCGAGACACCCATTTCGCGGGCGGCCGCCTCGTCCTTGTCCGTCCGGGTGAGGACCTCCAGCACGCGGCGTTCGAGATCGGACAGCTTCGGCTGCCGCGCCGGGGGACCGTCCTCGGCGGGCAGGTCGTGGCCGGTGTCCCAGACCTGCTCGAACCAGGCGACCGTGTTGGCCACCACCCCGGGCTGACGGACGATCAGCGTCGCCTCGTCGTGGTCGTCCGGATCCACCGGCACCATCGCGACCCCGCGGTCCCAGATCGCCATCCGCCGGATCGCCTGCCCGGTGCTGCGCACCTCCCCGCCCAGGGCGACGAGTTCACGCAGGTACGCCAGGGTCCCCGGGTCGGCGAGAGCCATCGGCGTCACCACCGTGCGCCAGCGGATCCCGCGGCGCAACATCCGCAGGTCGGACTCCCTGGCCTCCTCGATGCTGCGGGACTGCCACGGCGTCGGCAGCAGCGACATGTGCTCGCGGAAGGTGAAGAACGCCAGGTCGGTGAGACGTTCCCGAATGGCGTCGACACCGTCGACGCGTTCGATGTCGCTGCTCGGCGACCGTTCCGTTCCCTGCTTGTGGTCGTCGACGAGCGGCGCGATCACGGCGCGCGTGGCGAGCACCTGGTCCGTGGCGGACTTGAGTTCGCCCAGACGCCGCTCCACCAGCCACTCCACGGCGACCGCGGGGTCGGAGACCAGCACCGTGTGCCGATCGGTGAGCCGGATCAGGCTGTGCGACTGCAGTTCGTCGAGGCCCTCGTCCACGGTGTCGCGGTCCCAGCCGAGCGCGCTGCACGCGTCCTCGGTGCCGCACTCCGGATTGCGCAGGAAATAGCGGTAGAGACGGAGGTGCTCATCGGACACCCCGACTGCCGTCAGACTCATTTTCTCCCCCTGCGGGCCGCCCGGTCGGCGTGCCCGTTGGCAGCAACATGCCAGCGGCTGCCCTTTCTGACAGTAGAGCAATGATCGTCCGCGCAGCAGGCTCGACGCATGCCCAAGAAATTCGCCCCGGCGGACCGCGCCACGGCGGCCGCCCCCTCAGCCCACTCGACCGGACCACGCACCGGGAACCCGGACACGGCGATACGCCTCGACGGCGTGACCAAGGTGTACGGCAGCGGCGCGAACGCGGTGCACGCGCTGCGCGGCATCGACATCGCCATCACGCGCGGCAGCTTCACGGCCGTGATGGGCCCCTCCGGCTCCGGCAAGTCGACCTTCCTGCACTGCGCGGCCGGCCTCGACCGGCCGAGCGGCGGCACGGTGACCCTCGGGGACCAGGAGCTGACGGCCCTCGGGGAGACCGCGCTGACCCGGATGCGCCGGGACCGGATCGGCTTCGTCTTCCAGGCGTACAACCTGATCCCCTCGCTGACCGTCGAGCAGAACATCACGCTCCCGCTGCGCCTCGCCGGGCGCCGCGCGGACGCCGCCCGGCTGGCGCGGATCACCGACCAGGTCGGACTCACCGGACGCACCGGAAGCAGGCCCGGCGAACTCTCCGGCGGCCAGCAGCAGCGCGTGGCGATCGCCCGCGCCCTGATCACCGGTCCCGAGGTGGTCTTCGGCGACGAGCCGACCGGCGCGCTGGACACCATGACCGCCAAGGAGGTCCTCGGGCTGCTCCGCCGGACCGTGGACGGCCTCGGCCAGACCGTCGTGATGGTCACGCACGACCCGGTCGCCGCCGCGTACGCCGACGCCGTGCTGTTCCTCGCCGACGGACAGATCGCGGACACGATGCTCGCGCCGACCGCCGAGCGCGTCGCCGACCGCATGAGCCGCCTGGGAGCGTGGGCGTGATGCTGACACTCGCGCTGAGCACCCTGCGGGCCCGCAAGGGGGCCTTCGCCGGCGCCTTCGTGGCCCTGATGTTCGCGGCGGCGCTGGTCACCGCGTGCGGGGCGCTGCTCGACACCGGCTTACGCGGGACGATCCCCACCGAGCGCTACGCGGGGACGCCCGTCCTGGTCACCGCCGACCAGGAGCTGCACTGGACGAAGGTCAAGAAGGGCAAGACGAAGGAGAAGTCGAAGCCGCTGACCGAACGCGCCTGGCTGGACGAGGACCCCGCCCTGCTGAAGAAGCTCGCGGACGTCCCCGGGGTGCGCGAGGTGGTCACCGAACTCACCTTCCCCGCACAGGTGATGGGCCCGGAGGGCCCGCTCGGCGAGGGAGCCTCGTGGGGCCACGCCTGGGGCTCGGCCCGGCTCACGCCCTTCGCGCTGCGCGAGGGCCGTGCCCCCGCCGGGCCGGACGAGATCGTCGCCGACGCGGGCAGCGGACTGCGCACCGGCGCGAGGGTGACCGTCCAGTCCACGGGCGCGCCCGCGGTGTACCGGGTCGTCGGCGTCGCCGCGCCCACCGGCCGGGACGCCCTGCCGCGCCAGTCGACGCTCTTCTTCAGTGAGAAGGAGGCGCGCCGCCTGGCCGGGCACCCGGGGCAGGTCTCCGCGCTCGGCCTGCTCACCTCCGCGGGCGCCGCGACGGGCGACGTCCACGACCGGGTGGTCGCGGCGCTCTCCGGAACCCCCTTGAAGGCGCGGTCGGGCGAGGGACGCGGGTCCGTCGAGTTCATCGACGCCGACAAGGCTCGGATCAGCCTGATCAGTCTGGGCGGC
Source organism: Streptomyces sp. NPDC014734 (assembly GCF_043083325.1). NCBI lineage: Bacteria > Bacillati > Actinomycetota > Actinomycetes > Kitasatosporales > Streptomycetaceae > Streptomyces > Streptomyces sp. NPDC014734. Next base: position 158,117 of record NZ_JBIBYN010000015.1, read on the forward strand.
GCGATGGGCGGCACGTCGCTCCTCGTCGCGCTGCTGGTGGTGGCCGGTACCTTCGCGCTCTCCGTGCAGCAGCGGGCCCGTGAACTGGCGCTGCTGCGGGCGGTCGGGGCGACCCCGCGACAGCTGCGCCGGATGGTGGGGCGCGAGGCGATGGTCGTCGGACTGCTGGCCGGGGTGCCGGGAGCCTGCGCGGGGTTGGTCCTGGCCCGCTGGATGTACGGACGGTTCGTCGAGGTCGGAGCGCTTCCGGACACCCTGGAGCTGACACTGAGCGTGTTCCCGCCCGTCGTGGCGGTGCTGGCGACGCTGCTCGCCGCGTGGGGTGCGGCCCGGGTGTCGGCCCGGCGGCCGGCCCGGGTACGACCGACCGAGGGGCTCGCGGAGGCGGCGCTCACGGTCCGTCGGCAGGGTCCCGGCCGCGTGGTCGGCGGTGTCCTCGCCGCCGTCGGATACGTCGTCCTGGTCCTGGTCCTCCCGGGGCTGGAGACCGACGCCGCGGCCACCCCCGTGACCTTCTTCTCGGTGATCCTGGCGACGGGCGCGATCGCGCTGCTCGGCCCGTCGATCGCCGGGCTCGCGACGGGAGTCATGGGGTGGGTCGTCCAGCGGGTGTCGCCGGCGTCCGGGTTCCTCGCATCGCGGAACGCCCGCACCGACCTCCGCCGGATCGCGGCCGTGGTCACCCCCCTGAGCCTGGCCGTGGCGATGGCCTCGACGATCCTGTTCACACAGACGACGACGAGCCACGCGGCGGGGGAGCAGGCCGAGTCGGGAACGAAGGCGCCGTACGTCCTCGCGGCCTCGGGGCCCGGTGTCCCGTCCGGGGCGGCCCAGGCCGTGCGCGGGCGGTTGCCGGGCGCGACGGCGACGGAGGTCATCCGTACCACGGTCCGGATCGGGCAGGACAAGTTCTCCGCCCAGGGCGTGAGTTCGCGGGATCTGACCCGTACCGTCGATCCGGGCGTCACCTCGGGCACCCTGGCCACGATGAGCGGTGACACCGTGGCGTTGAGCGACCTGGCGGCCCGGACGAGGCACGCACGGCTCCAGGACCGCGTGACGGTCACGCTCGGCGACGGCGCGAAGAAGGAGCTGAAGGTGTCCGCGATCTACGAACGCGGGCTCGGCTTCGGCGATGTGCTGCTCCCGCACCGGCTGGTGGCGGAGCACGTCGACAACCCGCTGTCCTCCTCGGTCCTGGTGGCCGGAGTGCCCGGCCGCGACGAACTGGCCGCCGCCCTGAGCGGCTTCCCTGCGGTCCGGGTCCTGGACCGTGCCGACGTCGAAGCCGCCCGTCGCGGTCAGGACGGCGCCCAGGCCCAGGTCAACTACATCGCGATGGGGCTGGTCATCGCGTTCACCGGGGTCGCGGTGGTCAACACACTGGTGATGGCGACATCGGCCCGGCGGCGCGAATTCGCCCTCCTGCGGATGATCGGCGCGACCGGCCGCCAGGTGCGTGTGATGCTCCGCTGGGAAACCCTGATGGTCGGTCTGCTGGCGATCGGGCTGGGGACGCTGGTCACCTGCGCGACGCTGACGGCCTACAGCCTGGGCATGACCGGCCAGGCGACGCCCTACGCGCCGCCGCTCTCCTTCGCCTTCGTCGTCGCGGCGGCGGCGGCCCTCGCCTTCCTCTCCACCGCCCTGCCCGCCCGGGCGGCCCAGCGGGCGGACAGGTCCGGGCCGGGCGGGCAGTGAGCGCGCGGGCCCACCGCTGAGCGGTGAAACCGGGCGGATCCTGTGCTCAACGCGCCGACACATGGGGACAGTTCGAAAGTTAGGGTAGGCTGACCTCACTTGTGCAGGATACGGTTCGGCTGTCCTCGACCAGGGACGGCCGGCCATGCGAGAGCAAGGGGCTTTGGATGCTTCTCCATCGAACGACGCCCGTGAGGCCGTGGCGGCGGCTCGCGGCGGTCCTGTCCGCCGCGGCGCTCGGCGTCGGCCTCCTGACGGGATGCGGCTCCGACGCGGCGGACGGCGGGAGCGATGACGCCCCGGCCGCCGCCGCGGGCGCGTTCCCGGTCACGGTGGAGCACGCGTTCGGTTCCACGAAGATCACCAAGGCTCCCCGCCGGGTCGTCTCCGTGGGGTACACGGACGACCAGGCCATCCTGGCGTTCGGCATCAAGCCGGTCGGCATGGTCGACCAGTACCCGAACCCGGCGGGCACGTCCCCCGACGTCAACACCCAGTGGCCCTGGGTGAAGGACAAGTGGGGCGACATCCGCCCCGAGGTCATCATGAGCAACGGTGACACGGGCCCGAACTACGAGAAGATCGCCTCCCTGCGACCGGACCTGATCATCGCGGTCTACTCCGAGATCGACCGGGCCGCCTACGAGAAGCTCTCCAGGATCGCTCCGACGGTGGGACGCACCAAGGGGGAGAAGGAGCCCTTCAGCGCACCGTGGCAGGACAACGCGGTGCACATCGCCAAGGCGCTCGGCAAGGAGAAGGAGGGCACCGGACTGGTGAAGGGCATTCAGGACAAGCTCGACGCCGCTCGCACCGCGCACCCGGAGTTCGCGGACCAGACCGCCGTCGCACTGTCCTGGTACAAGGACTCGATCGCCCCCTTCACCACCACCGACGTGCGCGGACGACTGATCACCGGCATCGGCTACAAGGGCGCGACGAAGATCGACGAGATCGCCGACGGCAAGTTCTACACCGTGCTCTCCCCCGAGCGCGTCGACCTGGTCGACGTCGACCGCGTCTTCGTCATCGGGGACGAGGCGGACACCGAGGCGCTGAAGAAGTTCGAGCTGTTCACCAACCTGTCCGCCGTCAAGAACGGCAGGGTGTCGTACCTGCTCGACAGCGAGGGCCCGGCCGTCGGCGCGGCCATGTCCCAGGGAACGCTGCTGTCGCTGCCGTACGCGATCGACGAACTCGTCACGTCGGTCGGCCGGAACAAGTGAGTGAACGGTCCCGCCCCCGGAGAGACTTGGTCTTCGTGTGACTGCCATCGACACTCCAGCCGCCCCGGCGAGCACCCTGCGCACGGCGACCGGGCGCGAGGCCGCCCGATGGGTGGCGGCGCACTGCCGCCGCGCCCCGTGGCTGACGGGCTCCACCGTGCTCACCACGGTGGCCGGGGCGGCGCTCCAGGTGTTACCGGTGCTCCTGCTGGGCCGGGTGGTGGACGGGGTGGCCGGGGGCGCGTCGCGTTCGCTGCTGGTCGCCGTCGGCGCGACGATGGTGGCCGCGGCGCTGCTCGGCGCGGCGGCCACCGCCGTGTCCACGTACTTGATCGGGCGGGTGGGGGCCGACCTGCTGGCACGGCTGCGGGAGGGCGCCGTCCGCGCGGTGCTGGGGATGCCGAGCGCACGCGTCGAGCAAGTCGGCCGGGGTGATGTGCTGTCCCGGGTCGGTGACGACGTGGCCGTCCTGTCCAAGGGCATCCGGTCGGCCGTTCCCACGGTGTTCTCGGCAGGTGTGCTGGTCGCCATCGCCACGGCCGGCATGTTCGGGCTGGACTGGCGGCTCGGCCTGGCCGGAGCGGGCGCGCTGCCCGCGTACGCCCTGGCCCTGCGCTGGTACCTGCCCCGGTCCGCACCGCTCTACCGGAAACAGCGGGTGGCCCAGGCCGACCGGGCGCAGGCGCTGATCAGCGGACTGAACGGGATCGACACGGTCCGGGCCTACCGCCTGGAGGAAGCCGTCCGCGAGCGGGTCGACCGGGAGTCGTGGCGGGTGCGCGACCTCGGCATCGAGGTGTTCCGGTTCTTCGGCCGCTTCGTCGGCAGGGAGAACCGCGCCGAGTTCATCGGACTTGTCCTGATCCTCGTGGTGGGGTACGCCCTGCTGGAGGCCGACGCCGCCACCCTGGGCGAGGTGTCCGCGGCCCCGTTGATGTTCCACCGGCTGTTCACCCCGCTGGGCGCCATCATGTTCACCTTCGACGAGGCGCAGAAGTCGGGCGCGAGCCTCACCCGCCTGGTCGGGGTGCTGGGGGAGCCCGCGGAGGGCCGGCTGGTGGGCGACCCGTCCGTCGCGCCGCCGGACGCCGCGCCGTACCCGGTGACGGTGGAGGGACTCACGTTCGGCTATCCCGGTGGCGAGGAACCCGTTCTGCGGGACGTGAACCTGACGATCCCGGCCGGTGGTTCGCTCGCCCTGGTGGGGGCGACGGGTGCGGGCAAGTCGACGCTGGCCGCACTGATCGCCGGCATCGGAAGCCCCCAGGCCGGTTCGGTGCGCATCGGGCCGTACGACCTCGCCGGTCTGGACGAGGCCGGCGCACGGGCCCTGGTGAGCATCGTCACGCAGGAGACGCACGTGTTCTCGGGTCCGCTCGCCGACGACCTGCGGCTCGCCGCGCCCGGGGCGAGCGAGGCCCGGCTGAGGGAGGCGTTGCGCACGGTGGGCGCCGGCACATGGGTGGACCTGCTGCCCGACGGGCCGCACACCAGGGTCGGCGAGGGCGGCGAGCGCCTCGACGGCACCAAGGTCGCCCAGGTCGCCCTGGCCCGCCTGGTGCTGGGGGGCGCGCCGGTGGTGGTGCTCGACGAGTCGACGGCGGAGGCGGGCAGCGAGGGTGCCGCGGAACTGGAGCGCGCCGTGCTGGCCGCGTGCGCGGGCCGGACCACGCTGTTCGTCGCGCACCGGCTGACCCAGGCGATGGCGGCGGACCGGATCGCGGTGCTGGACGCCGGGCGTGTGGTCGAGGAGGGCACGCACGGGGAACTCGTCGCCCTGGACGGCCGGTACGCGCGTCTGTGGCGTGCGTGGCGAGAGGGCAGTCAGGAAATCTGAGTCGGGCGGGCCGACATTCGTGTCGTGGAAGGATGCTGAGTCTTCGATGAGAGAACCGAGTGCTTCTCGCGTACTGCTTTCTCCCACCCGCCTGGCGGGTGTGCGTCGCCGCACCGGCGACCACGGGGACCGGACCATCGCCGAGGCCTGTGCCATCGGGCTGGCGTACTGGGCGACCGGCCACGGCCCCGAGGGCATGGACCTCGCCCCGGGCACGATGTTCGCCGATCTTCTCGGATGGGTCGGCAACGGCGGTACCGGAAAAGGGGATTGGCAGGTCGACGCGGACTGCCGGAGCATCTCCGTTCCCGACGGTGTCGTGGTGGCCGACGCCCAGCTCGCACTTGACGACCTGACCGACTTCCCGGACCGGCCCATCGGCACCATCGCCCCGTCCAGCGCGGCCGCCAGGATGGAGGCCCTTGCCGAATGGAACGACACCCGGGCCGACCGGGTCCGTCCGACGATCATGGAGATGTTCCGCGAACAGGCGCGCACCAGACCGGACGCCGTCGCCGTCATCGACCGGCGCCGGTCACTGACGTACCGCCAGGTCGACGAGTACACCGGTCAGTTGGCCCACGAACTGCGCCGGCGGGGTCTCACCGCCGAACAGGTCGTCGGCATCTCGCTGGGCCGCGGTGCCGACATGGTCGTCGGACTCCTCGCCGTGCTCCGGGCCGGCTGCGCGTTCGTCCCGCTCGATCCGCAGTGGCCCGCCGAGCGCCGGGCCGTGGTCGTCGAGGACGCCGGGGCCGTCCTCCAGCTCGACGGCTCGGGCGCGCACCGCACGGGTGAACCGGACGCCGTCGCCGTCGATCTCGACCACTGGGGGTTCGCCGCCCACCCCGCCGACGGACCCGAGGTGTCCGTCCCCGGCATGTCCCTCGCCTACGTGATGTTCACGTCCGGATCGACCGGTCGGCCCAAGGGCGCCATGATCCGGCACGAGGCGATCAGCGAACGCCTGTTGTGGCAGGCGAACGAGATCCTGGGCTTCGGCCACGACGACGCGTCGCTGTTCAAGGCGCCGTTGTCCTTCGACATCTCCATCAACGAGATCTTCCTGCCGCTGGTGACCGGCGGCAGACTGGTGATCCTGCGCCCCGGCGGCGAACGTGATCCGCACCACCTGCTGAGCGTGATCGCCGAGCAGCGCGTCACCTTCACCTACCTCGTGTCGTCCATGCTCGACGTGCTGCTGGAGATCGTCGGCGACTCCGGTCGGCTCGACAGCCTGCGACACGTGTGGTGCGGCGGCGAGGTGCTGACCCCGGAACTGTACGAACGGTTCCGCACCCGGCTCGACATCCCCCTCTACCACGGCTACGGCCCCGCCGAGACGACCATCGGCGTCTCCCACGTCATCTACCGGGACGCCGCCGAACGCCTGTCCACCTCGATCGGCAGGGCCAACCCCAACACCCAGCTCTACGTCCTGGACGACGAACTGCGCCCGGTCCCGGTCGGGGTCGGCGGAGAACTGTACGCGGGCGGATTCCTCCTGGGACGCGGCTACGTCAACGCGCCCGGCCTGACGGCGTCCCGCTTCGTGGCGAACCCCTTCGCCGACGACGGGTCCCGGCTGTACCGGACCGGCGACCTGGCGCGATTCGCCCCGGACGGGTCGCTGGACTTCCTCGGCCGCGCCGACAACCAGGTCAAGATCCGCGGCATGCGGCTGGAGATCGAGGACGTCGAGTCCGGCCTCGCCGAACACCCGGGCGTACGGCACAGCTGCGTCGTCGCGAAGAAGAACTCGGCGGGCGGCACCTACCTGGTGGGGTACGTGATCCCGGCCGCCGGGCACGAGGACCTCCGGGCCGACGACGTCACGGTGTGGGCCGCCCGGCACATGGTGGAGTACATGGTGCCCACCCGCGTCGTCGTGATGGACGAGTTCCCGCTCACCGCGAACGGCAAGCTGGACCGGCGAGCCCTGCCGGAGCCCGTGACCGGCACCGGAAGGGCGCCCGTCACCGAGGACGAGCGGCTGGTGTGCGAGGCCGCCGCGGCGGTGCTGCGACTGGAGGAGGTCGGCGCCGACCAGGACTTCTTCCGGCTCGGCGGAGACAGCATCCTCGCGATCTCCCTGCTGAGCGCGTTGCGGGAGGCGGGTCTGCACGTCACCGCCCGGCAGATCTTCACCCACAGCGTGCTCGGGGCGCTCGCCGCTGTGGCGAGCCGCGAGGACGTCTCCGCCACCGACCACGCCGACGTCGCCACCGGTTCCGTCGTGGGATCGCCCATCGTGCGGTGGCTCGGCGAGACCACGGACGCGATCGACGGTTTCGTGCAGTCGGTCGTCCTCAACACCCCCGCGGAACTGACCGCCGACGCCCTGGACGAGATCCTCGCCGCCGTACTGGACCGGCACGACATGCTGCGCGCCCGGCTGGTCCGCGGCGAGCGCTGGGGCTTCGACATCCCCGGGGCGGGCCGGTCGCGCGTGGAACGGCGGGAGAGCGACCGCCCCGTCGAGGAATGCGTCGCGCTCGCCACCGACGGGCTCGACCCCGCGGCCGGAGCGATGCTGTGCGCCGTTCTGCGCCGCGAGGCACGGCAACTGGTCCTGGTCGCCCACCACGTCGTGATCGACGGTGTGTCCTGGCGGATCCTGATGGACGACCTGGCCACGGCCTGGGACCAGTACGCCGCGGGCACACCGATCGACCTGCCGCCCGTGGGCACCTCGTTCCGGCGCTGGACGCAGCTGCTGGAACGCGCCGCCCCCGACACCGACCGCACGTACTTCGCGCGCCCCCTGCCGGGAACCGACGCCCCGCTGGGCAGGCGCGCGCCCGCCGACACCGACACCGTCGCCCGGGAACGGACACACACCGTCTCGCTCGGGCCCGAGGACACGGCCGCACTGCTGGGCCCGGTTCCCGCGAGGTTCCACGCGGGTGTCAACGACGTACTGCTGACCGCCCTCGCCGTCGCCCTCGCCCGGTGGCGCCGCGACCGCGGGCAGGACCAGACGTTCGCCCACGTCGAACTGGAGGGGCACGGGCGCGAAGGACGCTTCGTGGCGGACACCGCGGGCGCCGAGCCGGACCTCTCGCGGACAGTGGGCTGGTTCACCACCCTGTTCCCGGTGACCGTGGACCCCGGCACCGCCGCCGACCTCACCGATCCCGGATACCTCGCCGTCGCCCTCAAGTCGGTCAAGGAGGACCTCGCCCGCGTGCCGGACAACGGCGTCCCCCACGGCGTGCTCAGGTACCTGACCGGCTCCGCGCCCGCCGCGCCCGCGCCGCAGGTGCTCTTCAACTACCTCGGCCGCTTCGACGCCGGCTCCGCGGGGAACTGGCAACTCGCGGGCGGCACAGGCCGGCTGGGCGAGCGGCGCGACCCGAGGATGCGGCTGCCGCGCGCCCTGGAGTTCAACGCGATCGCCGAACCCGGCGCGAGCGGCGCCTACGAACTGGCCACCACCGTCTCCTGGCCCGAGGGGATGTTCACCGACGAGGACATCACCACCCTCGCCCGGTACTTCCGCGAGACCCTGACCGCCCTGGCCGCACTGGAGGAGGGCGGCCACACCCCCAGCGACTTCCCCCTGGTGCCGCTCACCCAGGCCGACGTGGACGAGCTGGACGGCCCCGCGCTGCGGGACGTCCTGCCGCTGACCCCGCTGCAGGAGGGTCTGTACTTCCACTCGGTCTTCGACGACGACACGACGGGCAGCTACGTCGAGCAGCAGCTTCTGACGCTGGACGGCGACGTGGACCCGGACCGCCTCGCGACGGCGGCCACCCGGCTGCTGACGCTGTACCCCAACCTGGCCGCCCGGTTCACGGCCCTCGCCGACGGCCGGGTCGTCTCCGTCGTCGAGAGCGGAACCGAGGCACCCTTCACCACGCTGGACCGCCCCGGCCTCACCGACGACGAGATCCGCGGCCTCGCCGAGCGGGACCGTCGCGCCGGGTTCGACCTCGCCACCGGGCCGCTCATGCGCTACACCCTCGTCCGGGCCGGTTCCGGGCACACCGTCCTGGTGCAGACGGTGCACCACATCGTCGCCGACGGCTGGTCGGTGCCGCCGATGCTCCGCGCCCTCCTCGCCGAGTACCACGCACCGGGGAGCGTGTACCCGCTCGGCGGCCACCGCGACCACGTACGGCGGCTCGCCGCACGCGACCAGGACGAGAGCGACCGGGTGTGGCGCGAGGAACTCGCCGACCTGCCCGGCCCCTCCCTGGTCGCCGAGGGACACACCCCCTCCGAGCGGTTCGACGACATCGCCGTCGAACCCACCGCCGGCATCGACGCGGCCGTCCGCTCGGCGGGTGTGCCCCTGAGCGTGGCCGTGCACAGCGCGTGGGCGGTGACGCTCGGCGGCCTCCTGCACACCGAGGACGTCGTGTTCGGCTCCACGGTCTCCGGACGCGACGCGGAGGTGCCCGGCGTCGAGGACATGGTGGGGCTGTTCATCAACACGATCCCCGTGCGCGCCCGGTGGAACGCCACCACCACGGCGCGCGACCTGCTCACCGCGGTGAAGGAGCACCAGAGCAGGGTGCTGGCGCACCAGCACGTCTCACTGGCGAGGATCGGCCGACAGAGCGGCGCGGGCCCGCTGTTCGACACCCTGGTGGTGTTCGACGTCGCCACCGACGTGGACGGCCTGCGCCGCCCCGGCGACACCCTGGCCATCACCGGCATCGCCAACGAGGGCGCCCCCCACTACCCGTTGACGCTGGTGGCGGAGCGCACCCGCGACGGCCGGCCGCGCTTCGTCCTGATCCACGACGGGGCACTGCTGCGCCGCCGGAGCGCCGAGGCGATCCTGCACACCTTCACCCGGACCCTCGCCGCCCTGCTCGACCGGCCGGACGCCCTCGTCGGCGACGCCGCCCCCGTCCCCGCCCGGCGCCCGGCGGAGATCCCCCCGACGACCCTGAGCGAGCTCTTCGACGCCGCGGCGCGGCGCGACCCGGCGGCCACCGCCGTCACCCAGTGCGCTCTCGACGGCGGCACCCGGTCACTGACCTACGGCGAACTGGCGGCGGCGAAGGACGGGTTGGCCTCGGCCCTGCGCGCCGCCGGTGCCGGCCCGGGCCGCAGGGTCGCCGTCGCCGTTCCGCGCTCCGTGGAACAGGTAGTGGCCCTCGTCGCGGTCGTCACCGCGGGCGGCGCGTACGTACCGCTGGACCTCGCCTACCCGGACGAGCGGCTGGCGTACCTCCTCGCCGACGCCGCCCCGCAGGTCGTGCTCGTGGACCGTGAGCAGCGGGACCGCCTCGCCCGGCTGCTGGCCCGTGCCGGAGTGCCCGCCCGGGTGCTGGTACAGGGCGACGACCTGCCGCGGGCCGACACCGCCGGCCCCGGGGCGGGCCCGCACGACCCCGCGTACGTCATCTACACGTCCGGCTCGACCGGCCGTCCCAAGGGCGTCGTCGTCCCGCACTCCGCCGTGGTGACGCTGCTCGCCAACACCCGGACCGACATGGACTTCGGCCCCCAGGACGTCTGGGTCCAGTTCCACTCCTTCTCGTTCGACTTCGCGGTCTGGGAGCTGTGGGGGGCGCTCGCGCACGGCGGCGAACTGCTGGTGCCCGACTACGCGCTGACCCGCTCCCCGGTCGACTTCCACCGGCTGGTCCGCGAACGCGCGGTGACCGTGCTCAACCAGACCCCGTCGGCGTTCCACCGGTTCGTCGAGGCGGACCGGCTCGCCGGCGAACCGGTCACGGCACTGCGCCGGATCGTCTTCGGGGGCGAGGCGCTGGATCTCGGGCGGCTGCGCGGCTGGGTCGAGCGGCACGGCACCCGTGCGCCCGAACTCGTCAACATGTACGGCATCACCGAGACCACCGTCCACGTCACCCACCGGGTGCTCACCGACACGGACTTCGGCCCCGGCGGCGACGCCGGACCGATCGGCGGCCCGATCCCCGGCCTCGCCGTCCACCTGCTCGACGACCGGCTCCGGCCGGTGCCGCCGGGCCGGGTCGGCGCCATCTACGTGGCCGGGGACCAGGTGTCGCTCGGCTACCTGGGCAGGCCCGGCCTCACCGCCGCCCGCTTCGTGGCGAACCCGTTCACGGACGACGGCTCCCGCATGTACCACACGGGCGACCTCGCCCGCCGCAGGCTCGACGGCGAGCTGGAGTTCGTCGGACGCGCCGACGACCAGGTGCAGCTCAAGGGGTTCCGCATCGAGCTCGGCGAGGTGGAGTCCGCGCTCAGGCACCTCGACGGCGTCGTCGACGCGGCCGTCACCGTGGCGGACGGCGGCGACCACCTCGTCGCGCACGTCGTGGGACGGGTTCCCGGCGACCTCGTCGCCCGGCTGTCCGCCACGCTCCCCGCCCACATGGTGCCGGGCCGGGTACTGCCGGCCGAGGCCCTGCCGCTGACCGTCAACGGCAAGCTGGACCGCAGGGCCCTGACCGGGCGCGCAGCACAGGACGGCACCCCGGCGGTCAGCGGTGGTTCCGCACCGGCCGCACCGGCCGACCCCCCGACGGCCACCCGCGACCGCGCACTCGCCGCACTCATCGACGTCTTCGCCGCAGCGCTGCCCGGTGCCGCCGTCGACGCCGACACCGACTTCTTCGCCGCCGGGGGCGACAGCATCGTCGCCATCACCGTCATCAACCGCGCCAGGGCGCTCGGCCTGCGGATCGCCCCCCGGGACGTGTTCCTGTTCAAGACCCCGCGCGCGCTCGCCGAACGGTCGGGCACGCGCGACCCGCGGACCGCCGCGCCCGCGCCGTCCCGCCCCGAGAACGGCCCGCTGCCCGCCACCCCCATCATCCTGCGCCAACGCGAACTCGGCGGATCGCTCGCCCGGTTCGCCCAGGCCAGAACACTCGCGACGGCCGAGGGCACCGGTATCACCGCGGTCCGGCGCGCCGCGAACGCGCTCGTCGCCGCCCATCCGGCCCTCCGGCTGCGGCTGCGCGTCGAGCACGGCGTCTGGTCCCTGCGCACCGAACCCGCCCGCGAGATCACCGTCGTCACCACGGACACGACCGACCCGACGGCCGCCGCGAACGAGGCCGCCGGGCGACTCGACCCCGCATCCGGGGAGGTCGTCGCCTTCACCTGGCTGGAGACGAGCCGGACCCTGGTCGTCACCGCGCACCACCTCGCCGTCGACACCGTCTCCTGGCTGATCATCCTGGACGACCTGGCCACCGCCCTGGACGGGGCGCCGCTGCCACCGCCCACCACGTCCTACGCCGAATACGCCGAGGCACTGGCGGCACGCTCGGCCACGGAGACCGACGGCCTCGGACACTGGATCACCACGCTCCGGGCCCCCGCGCCGCTGCCCGCGGCCCGCAACCCGCGCGAGACCACGGTCGTCCTCGGCCCCGAGGCGGGCGACCGCGTGACGCGCACCGCACCCGCCGCACTCGGCGTGGGCCTCACCGAACTGCTGTGCGGCGCGCTGCGCGCCGCGCTGACCCTGGTGCAGCCGACGCCCACCGACCTCGCGATCGACCTGGAGCGGCACGGCCGGGCCCCCGCCCCGGAACACCACGACTACTCCCGCACCGTCGGCTGGTTCACCGCCGTCGCGCCGGTGCGGCTCACCGCCCACACCGACCCCGTCGCGGCCGCCCGCGAGGTCGCCGAACGCCGCCCGGACGAGTCGGACCACGTCGCCTACGGACGCCTCAGGTACCTCAACCCGCAGACGGCCCCGCTGCTCACCGCCCGCCCCCAGGTGCTGTTCAACTACCTGGGCCGGGGCGGCGAGTCCCGGGCACCGCGCCTCACCGGGGGCGACCGGACGAGCCCGTACGCCGTCGAGGTCAACGCGTGGACCGACGACGCCACCGGCAGCCTGCACGCCGCCTTCACCCTCGCCGAGGGCATACCCGACGCGATCACCGGCCACTGGCTCGCCGCACTGGAGCGGATCGCGGACACCGCCGCGACGGCCGAGCGCACCGCCCCGGTCACCCCGCTCCAGCGCGGCCTGTACTTCCAGGCCCAACTGGCGGGCACCGCCGGCCACTACGTCGCGCAGAGCTGGTTCACCTTCGACCGGCGGCTGGACACCGAAGCGCTGGCCGAGGCGATGGCACACGTGATCGCCAGGCACCCGGGCGTGGGCGCCGGATTCACCACCGACGAGGACGGAAACCCGGTCCAGGTCCTGAAAGCGGGCCGGCGGGTCGGTGTCCGTACGGTCCGCGTCTCGACGGCCGCCGAGGCCGAGGCCCTGCGCGCCCGGGACCGCGAGACGGGATTCGACCCGGACGAGCCGCCGCTGATCCGGCTGACCGCGGTGCGTCTGCCGGACGGCCGGGACGGCCTGCTGCTCAGCTACCACCTGCTGCTCTGGGACGGCTGGTCCCGCGAGATCCTGCTGCGGGACCTCTTCGACGCCTACGAGGCCGTCGTCGCGGGCGAGCCCCTGGACACCGCACCCGCCCTGCCGAGCTTCGAGGACTACGCCCGGTCCCTGGCCGCCGCGGATTCCGGGGCGTCGACCCGCTTCTGGGCGGAGCACCTGGCCGGACTGCCGGGCCCCACCCTGCTCGCCGGGCCGGACCCCACCCTCCCGGACGACCTGCCGCGCGCCGTGGTGCACACCATGTCCGCCGAACTGTCCCAGTTGGCAAGGGAGGCGGCCGGAGCGCACGGGGTGACGGTGAACTCGGTGCTGACCGGCGCCTTCGGCCTCCTCCTCGGCGCCCGCACCGGCCGGGCCGACGCCGTCTTCGGGGTGACCGTCTCGGGCCGTGAGGGCGAGGGGCACGACGGCATCGTCGGCGTACTGCTCAACACGGTGCCGCAGTGGACGCGACCGCGGCCCGACGACACGGTCGGCGCGTACCTCACCGCCGTGCAGACGGCCCGGGTCGAGGCGATGGAACACGAGCACCTGGGGCTCGGGGAGATCCAACGGGCCGGCGGCCACGACACCCTGTTCGACAACCTGTTCGTGCTGCAGAACTTCCTTGACCTGGACGCGCTCGCCGAGCTGAACGCCGGGCACGGCATCACCTCGGTGCGGGCCGACGACTCCACGCACTACCCGTTCACCTGGGTCGTCACGCCGGGCGAGCGGTTCACGGTCAAGCTGGAGCACCGCGACGACGACTCCGACGGCGCACGCCGGCTCCTGGACGACTACCTGCGCGTGCTGGAGGACCTGGCCCGCTCGACCGGCAGGGTGGGCACGCTGCCGGGCCCGGTCCCCGCACCCCGGGCCGCCGAGCCCACCCCCATCGGCACGGACACCGTCGTCGACCGCTTCGACCGGGCGGCGGACCGCGATCCGGAACGGGTCGCGCTCGTCGCCCACGGCGCCGCCATGACCTTCGCCCGGCTCCGCGACCGCAGCCGCGCGCTGGCCGGTGTCCTCGCCGCGCGGGGCATCGGCCCCGAGACGACGGTGGGCCTGGCGATCCCGCGCTCCCTCGACTCGATCGTGGCGCTGTTCGCCGTGCTGCGGGTCGGCGCCGCGTACGTCCCGCTTGAGCTGGACCACCCGGACGAGCGGATCGCGACGATCGTCGCGGACACCGGACCCGAGGCGATCCTCACCGTGAGCACCGTGTCGCCCCGGCTGAGCGGCGACCTGATCGAGCTGGACCGCCCCCTGCCCGAGGCCGATCCGTACGTGACGTTCGCACCGGACGACCCGGACCGCCTGCGCCATCCCGCCTACACGATCCACACCTCCGGCTCGACCGGGAAGCCCAAGGGCGTGGTGACCGAGTACGCCGGACTCACCAACATGCTGATCAACCATCAGCGGCGGATCTTCGAGCCGGTCCTCGCCGCGCACGGCCACCGGGTCTTCAGGATCGCGCACACCGTGTCGTTCGCCTTCGACATGTCGTGGGAGGAACTGCTGTGGCTGGCCGACGGCCACGAGGTCCACATCTGCGACGAGGAACTGCGCCGCGACGCCCCCCGACTTGTCGAGTACTGCCGTGAGCACGCGATCGACGTCATCAACGTCACCCCGAGCTACGCCCGGCAACTGGTCGCCGAGGGCCTCCTCGACGATGCGGCACGGCGGCCGGCACTGGTCCTGCTGGGCGGTGAGGCCGTCCCCCCGGCGCTGTGGCGACGGCTCGCCGAGACCGACGGAACGGTCGGCTACAACCTGTACGGGCCCACCGAATACACCATCAACACCCTCGGCGTCGGCACCTTCGAATGCCCGGACCCGGTGGTGGGCGTGGCCATCGACAACACCGAGGTGTACGTCCTGGACCCGTGGTTGCGGCCGGTGCCCGACGGAGTCCCCGGCGAGCTCTACGTCTCGGGCATCGGTATCGCGCGCGGCTATCTCGGACAGAGCGCCCAGACCGCGCACCGCTTCGTCGCGTGCCCGTTCGGCGCGCCCGGCGAGCGCATGTACCGCACCGGCGACCTGGCCCTGCGCCGCCCCGACGGGAACCTGACGTACCTGGGCCGCACCGACCAGCAGGTCAAGATCCGCGGACACCGGGTCGAACCGGGCGAGGTCGAGGCCGCGTTCGCGGCGCACCCGGCGGTGCGCTTCGCCGCCGCGGTCGCCCAGCCCGACCCGCGGGCCGACGGCGCGCACCGGCTGGCCGCCTATCTCGTCCTGGAGGGCGCCGACCTGGCGCGGGTCGCCGCCGACGTCGGCAAGGGGCTGCCCGACTTCCTGCGCCCGACCCACTACGCCCGGGTCGACAGCATCCCGCTGACCGTGAACGGGAAGGCCGACACCGAGGCGCTGCCGGAGGCCAGGCCGCTCGGCGCGCTGACCACGGCGGCGGAACGCGGCCCGGAGACGGAGACCGAGACCGCGGTGTGCGCGTCCTTCGCCGAGGCACTGGACCTTGACGACGACGAGGTGAGCGCGGTGAGCGACTTCGTGTCCCTCGGAGGGCACTCCATGCTGGCGGTGCGGCTGATCGGGCTGCTCCGCCGGGAGTACGGTCCTGTGATCACGATCCGTGATCTGTTCACCCTGCGAACCCCGGAAGCGATTGCCCGCCACCTTGATGAACAATCCTGACACGCAGCGGCCCCGGCCGGGCCCGGACATCCTGCGGACCGCGCTGCGCCGCAACGTCGGCGCCATGGTCCGGGGCACCGTCCTCATGGGTCTGTACCAGGCGGGGGAGACCGCCTTCCCCATCGCGCTCGGCCTGATCGTCGAGCACACGATGCGCGACCGCGGTCCGGCCGCGCTGGGCCTGTCGATCGGCGCGCTTGCCGTGATCATCACGACGGTGTCGCTGTCGTGGCGGTTCGGGATGCGCACCCTGCAGAAGGCCAACACGACCGAGGCGCACCGCTGGCGGGTGCGGGTGGCGGCCTGCGGACTCCAGCCGGTGGCCCGGGACACCGGCCTGAAGTCCGGCGAGGTGCTGACCATCGCCACCGAGGACGCCGACCAGACCGCCGACATCATCGAGGTGGTGCCGCTGCTGGTCAGTTCGCTGGTCGCGGTGGTGGTCGCGGCCGTCGCGCTGGGCCTCGCCGACATCCGGCTCGGCCTGCTGGTGATCGTGGGGACGGTCGCGATCCTCTCCGTCCTGGCCGTGCTGTCCAGACGGATCGGCGCCAGTACCCGCGAGCAGCAGGCCCGGGTGGCACGGGCGGGAGCCAAGGTCGCCGACCTGATCACCGGCCTGCGCCCGCTGCACGGCTTCGGCGGCAACCACGCGGCGTTCCGTTCCTACCGGGAGGTCAGCACGGACGCGAGGCGCCAGGCGATCACCGTGGCCCGGGTGAACGGCACCTACGCGGGCACCGCGCTGGCCCTCAACGCGGTGCTCGCCGCCGCGGTGTCGCTGACGGCCGGCTGGCTGGCGTTCGGCGGCGCGATCACCATCGGGGAACTGGTCATGGCCGTGGGCCTCGCGCAGTTCATCATCGAACCGCTCAAGATGTTCTCGGAGATGCCCAAGTACGTGATGATCGCGCGCGCGTCGGCCGAACGGATGGCGCTGGTGCTCTCCGCGCCGCCGGTGACGGCCCCGGGGGAGCGGCGTCCGGTCGCGGGCGGCGGCCTGGCGGTCGACTGCGTCCGGTACGGGACGCTGCGCGAGCTGAAGTTCGAGGTGGCCGCGGGCGAGTTCGTGGCGATCACCGCCTACCAGCCGCGTGCGGCGGCCGACCTGGCCTCGGTCCTCGCGGTGAACGTCGCCCCCGACGCGTACGAGGGGGAGGTGCGGATCGGCGGGCAGCCGATCGCGGACCTGTCGATCGAGGCGGTCCGCGCGCACATGCTGGTGAATCCGTACGACGGCGAGATCTTCGCGGGCACCCTTCGCACGAACATCGATCCCTCGGGCACCAGCCGGATGATCCCCGAGGCGGTCGAGGCGTCCATGCTGACCGATGTCGTCGCCCTCCATCGCGACGGCCTCGACCACGCGGTCCGCGACCGTGGCGCGAACCTGTCCGGCGGGCAGCGCCAACGGCTCTCCCTGGCACGCGCGTTGGCCGCCGACACCGAGGTGCTGGTGCTGCGCGATCCGACGACGGCCGTCGACGCGGTCACCGAGCAGCTCGTCGCGCGCAACATCGCGAAGTCGCGCCGCGGTCGAACGACGGTCGTGATCACCAGCAGCCCCGCCCTGCTGGACGCGGCCGACCGGGTGCTCGTCCTGGACGACGGCGTCGTCACCGCCGAGGGCACCCACCGCACGCTCCTGGCCGGCGACGCGGACTACTGCCGGGCCGTGGCCCGGTGAGAGCCTGCCGGGGGGGGGGGGGGGGGGGGGCCCCCCCCCCCCCCCCCCCCCCCCCCCCCCCCCCCCCCCGGCCGGCCCCCCCCCGCCCCCCC
>NZ_JBIBYN010000015.1:175638-210894 GCF_043083325.1 Streptomyces sp. NPDC014734
TTGGGGGCGCCCCCGGGGCAAACCCGCTTGGGGTTACCCGGTTGGTTTAGCCCGGGCCGGGGGGGGGGGGCGGGGGGGGGGGGGGGGGGGCGCGCCGGCCGGGCCCCCCCCCCCCCCCCCCCCCCCCCCCCCCCCCCCGGCAGGCTCTCAGGCGAGGGCCCAGGCGACATCCCTGAGCAGGGCGTGCCGCCAGCCCGCCCGGTCGTGGTCCGAAGCCGACCGGGAGACCCGCACGGTGGCCCCGGCCCGTTCGGTCAGGGTCTCGGTCAACGCGCAGTGGGGCAGCATCCGCGTCTCGTGCTCCCCCACGTCAAAGGCGCACCGCAGACCGGACAGATCGGGGTTCTCGCGCAGGCGTGCGGCGAGGGCGCCCCCCACCGGGCCGCCCAGGGGGTCCGCCCGGTGCACGGCGTCGGGCGTCCACCAGAAGGCCCCGGACTGGCAGGCGACCCGTGAGACCAGCTCCGGGAACTCCAGCGCCGCGTACAGCGCGCTCAGCCCGCCCAGACTCTGCCCGGCGACCACCAGCCGGTCCGGATCGGCAGGAATACCGGACTCTGCCACCAGCGGGAGCAGTTCCTCCCGGACCGCCTCCCAGAGTTCGGGTCGGCATCCGAACTCGGCCTGCCGGTCCTTGGCGGGCAGGAGGACGAGGGTGGCGGCAGGCATCTCGCCGCGGGCCGCGGCCGAGTCGAACGCGGCCATGGCCGGGTGCAGGTACAGCCAGTCGTCCCCGTCGAGCAGAACGACCACCGGACCGCCGCCGGCCACCGGGTGGACGCGCACGGTGCGACGGCCGCCGAGCCGTTCGCTCGCCCAGCGGATCCGGGTGCGGGGCAGCGGCAGCACGTCGTCGGGGCCGAAAGCCTGCCAGTGCGGCTGGGCCGGGGCGTCCGGGGTCGCCGCGACGGACCGGTCGCCTCCGGCGCCGTCCGGATTGAACGGGTCGGCGCGGGGCTCCCCGTCCGTGACGATCCGGTAGGTCACCCGCAGCCGCGCCGGCATGCGCACCTCGGCGTACCAGCAGTCCGTGCCGGCCCATCGGAGCAGCGGGACCGGCGGTGACCAGCTCTCGAAGTCGATGCGCGCCGCCGACCCGCGCCACAGGAACAACGCCAGCCAGCCGCCATCGTCGGCGGGTATCGCCGCGGGTGTCCGCGCGGTCGCCCAGAACGCGTCGGAGCCGGGCCGTCCGGGCAGCCCGAACGCGGCGAAGGGGCTTGCCCCGCCGGTCGCGGTACGGACCCGTGGGAACGCCGGGGACATGGAGGCTC
Organism: Streptomyces sp. NPDC014734; assembly: GCF_043083325.1. Lineage (NCBI taxonomy): Bacteria > Bacillati > Actinomycetota > Actinomycetes > Kitasatosporales > Streptomycetaceae > Streptomyces > Streptomyces sp. NPDC014734. The sequence goes on from NZ_JBIBYN010000015.1 coordinate 176,913, forward strand.
CTTGTCGTGGAAGACGGACGGCGAGGCGGGGCCCACCGCTTGTGAGGTGAGCCTAACCTCACATTCTCGTGTCTTCCATCCCCGGCCGTCTCCCGGACGGCGTGCCCGGACGGCCCGCGCACGGACGTCAGTTGGCCAGGAAGGTGTGCAGGGGGAGCGGGCTGGCCGCCGCGATGATCTGGCGGGCCGTGGCGTGCGCCCGGTCGGCCGGGCGGTCGACCGTGCCCAGGGCGTGGTTGGCGATCGCGCCCTCGTAGATCAGCAGCAACTGGTCGGTGAGGAGGCCGGGATCGGGGGTGCCGGTCGCCTCCGCGAGTTCGAGCATCTGTCGTCGCAACGCCTGCTTGTTGGCGGTGAGGACCGTACGGGCGGGGTGCTGGGGTCCGGCAAGTTCCACCATGGCATGGGTGAACGAGAAGCTGCGGAAGCCGGGTTGCGAGTCCGCCCAGGCGCGCAGGGCGTCGAAGACCGCGAGCAGCCGGGCGCGCGGATCGTCGCCCGCCTCCTCGATGCACTGGTCGAGAGTGAGCCGCCAGCGGGCCTGGCGGCCGTCGATGTAGGCGAGGAAGGGCTCGGTGTCCATGATGGGGGTCCTCTCGGGCCGGTCGTCGTACGGGCCGCTCGTCGTTGCGGGCAGGGGGCGTTCCGTGCGGGTGCTCCGTGCCTGATCGCGCGGTCCGCGCGGAGGCCGTGCGGCTCGCGCCGAGGCCGTGCGGCTCGCGCCGAGGCCGTGCGCCGAACCGCTGCCCGCTCGGTGCGCGAGGCGGAGCGGGAGCCGCTCGAACAGGCCCTCCCGACAGGTCGGCGAGCGCCCCGACCGGGAAGCTAAGGGGTATACTTTGCTTTCTCCGGTTACGTTAGCATGGGGTAAGGGATGAAGATAAAGTTTTCCGATTACATGCTCGGGGCTGGAGTGGCGACCGATCTGGTCAACACCTCACCCGTGGTGCGCACGGTCAGGGGCGAGGCGTTGACCGACCCGCCCGCGCTGGACCGCTTCCTCGCCGAGCACGGGATCGCGGCGGAGGCGGCCGACGGCGACGTGGAGCGGGTGCGGGCGCTGCGCCGGGACGTCCGGGAGATCCTTGAGGCCGGCACCGAGGACGAGGTGGCGGACGCCGCCTCCGCGCTCGTCCTGAGAGCGGGCCGCGGCCCGGTGCTCCGCCGCGACGACGACGGCGACTGGCAGTGGTGCGTGGCCACCGCGCCGGACGCCTCGCTCGCCGACCGGCTCGCGGTCCTGATGGGCACGGGGCTGCTCGGCGCGCTGCGCACGCTGGGGCACGGCCGCTTCCGCCCCTGCGCCTCGCCGGAGTGCGAGGGGCGGTTCGTCGACACCAGCCGCGCCGGACGGCGCAGATACTGCATGCCCGAGGTGTGCGGCAACCGGCTCAACGTGGCCAACCACCGTGCGCGCAGGGCGACATCACCCAGGAGGTGAGCGCGCCGTTCGCCGGAACGGGCGGTCGGCGACCGGATTCGGGATGCGGCGAACGGACCGTTCCCCCGCGCCCGGCCCCCGGCGATGACGGCCGCTGCGAGGTGGCGACGGCCGCGAGGGACGTTTGAGGACCGACTCCCGACGGCCCGCCCCCCCCGGGCGGTGTCGCCGGTCAGGCGAGCAGGCGGTTGTGGTGCGAGGCGCGGCGGGCCGCGGCCAGCAGACCGCGGATCCGGGAGCCGGCCTGGTCGAGGTCGGCGATGGGCCTGGCGAACGGCAGCCGGACGTCGGAGTGCGTGGTGGGGTACTCCAGTCGCAACGTCACTCCGTAGCGGTCCATGGCCAGCGGCACCGCGCGCAGCAGGCCTCTCTCCGGCTGCGGTCGCGCAAGGCGCACGAGGAGCGGAACGAGCTCGCGGTGGCTGTCCACGAGATGGGTCAGCATGTCCGCCTCGCTCCTCGCCAACGGGTCCGGGACGGCCGCGCCGAGCTCGTCCGGGGTGACGAAGTGCCGGCCCGAGCCGTCCTCCAGAAGGGCCTGACCGAACTCCATGCAGGTGCTCCGGGGCGCCTCGTCGCTGTACGGGGCCGTGAGCAGTCCCGTGAGGGTGACGCGGGCGCGCAGCCGGTCACGTACGGCGGTGGGCGCGATGTCGGTGAGTTCCAGCCGGATGGGCAGTCGCGCGTGCGGCGGTGCCGGAGTGCCGTCGGCGGGGGCGTGCAGGTGGATGTGTCCCGTCGCGTCCGTGCCGCCGACCCGGCGGACCTCGCTGTGGCGTCCGTCGCTGATCACTGTCATCGAGTGCGCCGCGTGCAGGATCGAACGCACGCGTTCGGCGGGGGTCGGCCGGGTGATGGGGGTGCTGTGCGGGCGCATCCGAATGCTCCAGGACGGTGGAAGGGACCCGAGATGAAACTTAGGTATGCCTAACCTAACTCACGAGGGGAGGGTGGGAGCGAGCAGGGGTGTCCGCTGCGCGCAACGGCGTACCGCGGCCTCGCGCCCGCCGGTCCGGCGGCCGCCGCGCCCCGGGGCCTGCCGCTCTTCCGGCCGGTCGGCGAGAGCGAGTCGCTGTCCGGTTCGTTCAGAACCCGAGCAGGGCGCGGACCGGTTCCGGCCAGCGGTCGTCGTCCGCGCCGTGCCGGTGCCTGAGGGCGAGCAGAATCCGGTCGAGGCCGAAGGCCGCACACGCGCTGTGCCCGACCGAACCGTCGGACAGCCTCAGCTCGAATGCCTCACCGAAGTGGTCCCTGTGGTAATTGGCCGAGGCCACGGCCTGCACGGTGTCCCCGGCCACGTGGGTGACGACCTCCCACTTGAGCTGGCCGGCTCGTTGAGCGGACGCAAGGTAGCTGCCGATCCGCCCGAAGAAGGGGTCGTTGGCGGCGGTGATCCCGGTGTCGAGGCCCAGGTCTCCCAGCCATGTGTCAGCCGCGCGCAAGGCGTGGTCACGCCACTTCTCGACCTCGTGCGGAGCCCCGTAGCGGACGACCTCGTACATCCGGAAGCAACGAAGCCGTCCGGTCTCCGCCGTGGCCTCACCGCGGTAGCAGGTGGCTTCCACGCCCAGGCATCGCCCCTGGTCCCCTCCGTCCCGCGCGATCAGCGGGAACACGTGATGACAGGCGGCGGACGTGAGGGCCAGATCGGTGGGGGAGGGGTCGCCACCGTCCGGCGCGCCGTACACCGCGCCGAACAGCTGGGGGAAGGAACTGGGGTAGCCGGCGCGCTCCGAGACGCTCCGTGCGATGACCGGGGGAGCCGTGTAATGCTCCTCCACTTCGTCGGCGAACAGCCTCGTCAGTCCGGCCCGAAGAGCGTTGTGCACCCTCTCGTCGCCGCTCGGCGTCAGCATGACGCCCGAAGCGTGCATCGGTTGACCTGTCATTGCCATGACTTCTCCTGGCTCGGCGGTTCCCGCTGTGTCGACCGGAGCGAACGGGGCCGTGGGAGACGGGCTCGAACGTGCCCGGCACCACGGCTCAGGTCATGCCTCCGCACCTTGTTCTGCTGTGAACCCCTCTTGACGGCACACGACCTCGACCGCTGCGATGATCGAGTCGATCGTGCTGAACGTTTCATGCGTGAGCATGGAGTCCGGCATTTCTATACCGAATCGGTCCTCGATCTCCATCAGGATCTGTACCGTCTGCATGGAGGTGATACCGGCGAGCTGGAGACTCGCATCTCCCGCTATGTCCGCGGCCGCGTCGCCCAGAACGCCGGGGTCACCAAGAATCGCACGCACTTGTTCTTCCACTGCCCACCATCTTTCCATTTCATCGCCAGCGTGCTGCAACGGCCGCTGCCATGGGGCGTTTCCCGTGGCGGATGAGAGGCATGCTCAATTCGTGTTCCGACTCGATCCGCCAGACGATTCTCTTCGGCGAACGGGTGAGGGGCCAGTCCTCGGGCGACAGGATGCCCCAGTGGTGAAGTGTGTCGAGGAAGAAGGGGTCGGCGGCCTGCCACCGCTCCCCGACACGCACCTCGAACCAGGCGTGTGTGCAGGGAAAAGGGGCCCCCAGGAAGAACCCGGCGGCCGGCCTCGCGGCATAGCCCGCGTCCTCCGCCACGTCGAGGAGCCGTCGGCTGGCGGACCGGCAGTCGGCAAGGCCCGTCTCCTTCAGGAAGCCCATGTCCGTCACGAGTTCGTCGGGAATGCGATGAAACGTCAGACTCCGTGCCTCACTGACGACCGGGGTGAAGTCCGCGTCGAAGTCATGGTTTTCGGCAGGTGCGAAGAACTGAAACGACAGCTGTTCGGATTCCGGATGCCTCGGCGCGTCCATCCGCTCGGCCAGATGTGAGCTCAGCGAGAATCCGCAGTTTCCCCGATGGCCCGGCTCCGGACAATTCAGGGACAGTGTGATCTCGCAGAGCCCGAGCCTGGGCACTTTGGGTCCGGTCAGGGATCTCGCCCACAAGCGCATCGCCGCCACCTGGGAGGACGGCAGCCTCAGATCGAGGGCGATGTTCTCCAGATCGAGGGAGTCGAAGGTGATGTCGGCACCGGTGCCGTGGCTCGGCATCCCCAGGTCGAGCAGCTTGTCCAAGAGCTCTCCATTCACGCCGTACTCCCGGCGCGCGGCTGTCCTCGGCACCGAGAACCTGCGATACCTGCCCGGAACGAGCAGCACTTTCGCGACCGCGTCGTGCGTCACATGCTCCACTTGGTCCTCCACGTCTTCACGCATGCCGTGCCGACCTGACCGTCACGGCGTCAGCAGGACCACCGGTCCCGGTGGGAGGGGCGAGTGGCCACCGCGGTGCCGTACGCCGCGCAGGTCGTGTACAGGGGGCTCGACCGGGGCGGCGCGCGGGAGAGGGGCCGAGGACGGCGCATCCCCGGGACGAGGGCACCCCGCCGGCCCTGTCGGGACGTGATGGGTCCGCCCGTGGTCGGTGGTGAGCCGGTTTCCGTATGTGTGCCGCGGCCCGTCTCGCTCCATGTCCAGAAGTCCTATTTCGTGCAGAAATAGATTCGGTTGGCGCTGTGCCCGTGCACGAGGTCGACACTCTCGACCATGCTGGACAAGGAGTTCAGCAGCCTCTCGAAGGCGGCGGGTGCGTACCGGTTGAGCCAGATGTAGCCGTTGGCCGTCTCGCGACGCAGCAGGACCTCGGGTTCCCGGGGAGGCTGGAAGAAACAAATGGCGACATGGCGTCGCGAAATGCGAAAGAGTTCCCGCACCGCCGTCTCGTAGTAGGGCAAGTGCTCCAGCACGTGGCGACAGTTCACCACGTCGAACGACGCGTCGGGGAAGGCCACATCGGTGATGCTCATCTGGTACCACCGGGCATCACCGAATTTCGAGCGGCAGTCCTCGATGACCGGCGCGCCGATGTCGATGCCGGTGTACCGGACTGCCGGCTGAGAGTTCCGCAGCATCTCATAGGTGACGCCGGACATGATCCCGCAGTCCAGCAGTTCGTACTCCGTGTCGGAGTAGAGGCGGATCAGTCTGTCGGTCAGCTCCTGGTGCGATGTGTGCTCTGCCCTGCCGTTCTGTCTCATGTAGTCGACATCGGAGGTCGTCGCCCAGAGACTCTTGCTGACCCCGGCCACGGCGGGTCCACCTTTCATGAACGCATCATGGAAGCCTCGACCAACTCGACGAGATCGCGCACTGTGCGGATCCGGAACATGTCGACCATGTCGATGGATGTGTCAAAACGTTCCTCGACCGCCGACATCAGTTGCAGTACGACGAGCGAGTTCGCATGGAGAGCGGCGAGGTCATCCTCCAGGGTCACGGAAGGCGTGCGCAGAATTTTCGCGGTCTCGTCGAGAATGGAATCTGCTACCTTCTGGGCGTCTTGGGGTATGTGTCTCATTTCTTCGCTCAATGCCTTCCCCGTCGTCATGCCAAGGGCTGTCCCGTAATCCGTGGTGGATCGGTGCGCGGCGTCGGATGTGGTGCATCGCAAGACGGAGCGGTGTCTGTGCGGGGCATTGCGATGGACCCTGCGGCCCCATCCCCGGCACCGTCAGAGATCTTGGCATAATCATCGAGCGATTTCAGCCCCACTGCCACAACTTGACGGTGTAGCCCCGGACGTGGCGGTGCCCGAGTGTATTTCGCGGCGCTTGGCCGGTTGAAGGCGGAGCGGTATCTTCCTTGGGTATTTGACCGGGTCGGACATCCCTTACGGTCCCGTTTCGCATCTGTGGGGGAATGTCGACCGCGCGGGTTCGTGCCATCTGGGGCAGCCCTTGGGTGCGTCGCCGCGGCGAGTTCACGAGGCGTACTCTGAACCGCATCCCGTATGCCATGCGCGGAACGGCCCATCGATCCTTCGGGGTTCGAGGGGCTGGGGGGCGAGGGTTTGAGGCAGGGGTTCCTGGGGCAAATGCCCCGCACCTCGACCGGGTGTCTGCAGAAAATTCCGCCGATCAGTCGCCCCGGGGAGATTTCCGGGAAAATGTGGATCCCTGCGAGTGGGCGTTGTCGAATGTCGTCCGGCGAGGATCTTGACCGCCCCATTGAGCCCGTGCCACAGTTGCGTCCGCAGTTGGCGGGTCTGATGCCGGGCTCCACGGCTCAATCTTGCGCCCCGACCGGGCGATTGTTTATGGATTGCGGATCCGATATGCGCCGGAGGTTAATTCCCCGATACAACGTCCAATGCGATGGGGTCGACTGTCGACCGACCTGCGCAATGGAGTGAGAAGGGACCTGCGAGTGTCACTGAAAATCTCACCGCTCCCGTGTGGAACCGGGCTGCTGCATGAGGCGTTCGAGACCGTCGCCGCCGGCGCCGCCGACAGCATCGCGGTCTCCGAACCGGGCGGGGTTTCTCTCACCTACGGTGAACTCGACGCGCGCGCACAATCGTTGGCGTGCCGTCTGAGGGCGCGCGGCGTGCGCGACGGGGACTGCGTCGGCCTGTGCATGGGGCGTGGCGCCGACGTGATCGTGGGACTTCTCGCCATCCTCAAGGCGGGTGGCGCCTATGTGCCGCTCGACCCCGCCTACCCCGCTGCCCGCCTCGACCTCATCCTGGCCGATACGCGGCTGCGCGTCGTCGTGACCGACACGGAAACCGCTCCGACGCTGGCCCGACGGAACGTCGACGTCGTCCTGGTCGACGATCCGGGCGCGGCCGAGCCGGCCACGACAGCCCGGGCGGCCGTCGACCGGCTGTCCGAGAGCAGCGCCGCGTACGTGATGTACACCTCTGGATCCAGTGGAACTCCCAAGGGGGTCGTGGTCGAACACCGCAATGTGGTGCGGCTGTTCACTGCCACCGCCGACCGGTTCGGCTTCGGCCCCGGTGATGTGTGGGCGCTCTTCCACTCGATGGCGTTCGACTTCTCGGTCTGGGAGATATGGGGGGCGCTGCTCCACGGGGGACGTCTCGTGATCGTTCCGCAGGAGGCGGTGCGCCTTCCGGAGCGCATGCTCGCCCTGCTGGAGAGCGAGGGCGTCACCGTGCTCAACCAGACGCCGTCCGCGTTCCGGGGGCTGGTCGCCGCCGAGGGGAGTCGGCCCGACGCGGCGGAACTCGCCCTGAGACTTGTGGTGTTCGGCGGGGAGCGACTCGATGTCACCCTGCTGCGGCCCTGGATCGAGCGGCATGGCGATCGCAGGCCCGAGCTGGTCAACATGTACGGCATCACCGAGACGACCGTGCACGTGACGCACCGCTCCATCGGCGCCGCCGACCTGGAACACCCGGAGGAGAGCCCGATCGGCGTCCCGCTGACAGACCTTCGGGTCCGCCTGGTCGACGACGGCCGCACCGTGGCGCCCGGCGTTCCCGGCGAGATCCAGGTGTCCGGACCCGGTGTGACCCGGGGCTACCTCAATCGTGCCGAGCTGACGGCCGACCGATTCGTGACCGCGGCGGGCTGCCGCTGGTACCGGTCGGGGGACAGGGCGGTCCGGCGGGCCGACGGCGAACTCGTCTATCTCGGCCGCGTCGACGATCAGATCAAGGTGCGCGGGTACCGCATCGAACCCGGTGAGGTGGAGCACTGTCTGGCAGGCCACGGCGGGGTCTCCGCGGTGGTCGTGGCTCCGCGCGACTACGAGGGGGACATGCGTCTTGTCGCGTATGTCCTGCCCGTGTCCGGCGGTGGGACGGAGGAGCTCGTCGGGGAGCTGTCCGCGCGTGCGAGGGAGTCGCTGCCGGTGCATCTGCGCCCCGCCGTCTACCGGCTTCTGGGTGACCTGCCGTTGACCCCGCAGGGAAAGGCCGACCGCACCGATCTGGACGCCCACGTCCTCGAAGCCGTTCCCGCCCACGTCGCCGGGGAGACCTTCGAGCAGACGAACCGTGCCGAGGACGTCGTGGCTCTCCTCGTCGAGAAGGTCCTGGAGCGGCTGGACATCGGCCGTGACGACGACCTCTTCGACATGGGAGCGACATCTCTGGCGGTCGTGCGCATCCTGACCGAGGTCCAGCGGGAGTTCGGTGTGCCGGTGGACATCGCCTCTCTCGGCGACAACGCCAGCATTCGCAATCTGGCCGCCGCTGTGGCACCGGCCGACGGCACGGGGGAAACAGAGACGAGGGGAGTGCCCGCATGACCACGGAACAGAACACCGCCCCAGGTACGTTCGCTCTCGGTCCCGAGGAGACGAAGCGGTTCCACGCACAGGGATTCATCGGCCCCTTCACGGTGTACGAGGTCGACGAGATGCGGCGGCTGTGGCGTCGGGAGCGCATTCAGCTCATGGACCGCGGCAATGCCGTCTACCAGGGCGAGGCGGCGGAGTCCGGCAACACCAACATCTCGAACTACGACCGTCATCTGGACTCGGCGAGACTGGCCGACCACATCACGCGGCCGCAGATCGTGGATCGGGTGACCAGTGTGCTCGGCCCCGACACCCTGTGCTGGCGCACGGAGTTCTTTCCCAAGTACCCGGGGGACGAGGGTACGGACTGGCATCAGGCGGACACGTTCGCCAACGCCTCGGGCCAGCCGCAGATCCTCTGGCCCGAAGGGGCGGAGGACTTCGGCGGGACCATCACCGTGTGGACCGCCTTCACCGAGGCCAACGAGGAGACCGGCTGTCTCCAGTTCATCCCCGGTACCCACCGGACGATGTTCTACGACGAGACCAAGCGGATGCACTACGACCCGGACCGGATCAACCGGGAGACGAAGAACGACATCCGCCGGGGGTTCTTCGGCTACGACTACCGGGAACTGCAGAAGGACCCCGACTGGGTGCCGGACGAGTCGCAGGCCGTCTCCATGGTGATGCGCCCGGGCGAGGCCGTTCTGTTCTGGTCCACGCTCATGCACGCGTCACTTCCCCACGCCGGTCGTGTGCAGGAGATGCGCCTGGGATTCGCGTCCCGCTACGTGCCCACGTCGGTGCGGGTGTATCCGGACACCGACATCGTCGAGGAGTACGGCGGCAGTGTCGGCCTGGAGAACTACGGCTCGGTCCTGACCAGCGGCCGGGACCGCTACGGCCACAACCGGCTCGCCACGGAGACGACGCGCGGGCACGCCTTCACCCCCCGTTCCTGACCGAGGCGGGGGCGGTGGTCCGGTGACGTCTCGCTCCGGGTGACACCGCCCGCGTGACCCACCGCGTATGGAGGCCACGAACGACATGACTGCCCGTACAGACGACGCGCCGGACAGGGCGTACCTCACGACACCGGACGGAGTGAGGCTGCGGGTGCGGTCGGCCGGCGACCCCGCCCGGTCGGCCGTGCTCATCGCCTCGGCATGCGGGATGCCGGTCGGCCTGTGCGACGCCTGGGTGCGGTTCCTGGCACGTGACCACCATGTCCTCACCTGGGAGACCCGCGGCCTCTCCGACGGCGGGTGCGAGATCTCCGAAGGCGCCTTCGACGCGCTGGGACACCAGGTCGCCGACCAGGTGGAGGACATGAAGGCCGTCCTCGATCACTTCCAGGTGGGGCGGGCCCATGTGATGGGCCTGTGCGGCGGTGCCACCCTCGCCCTGCGCATGGCCGCCGAGCACCCGGGCCCGGTGGCATCCCTGAGCCTCTGGCACGGCGACTTCGAACTGGGTCCCGACAGTCCCAGGAGCGGCCACCAACGCAATCTCCAGGCGCTCCTGGACATCGCCGTGGAGAGCAGGCAGAGCGCGACGACGGTGCACGCCGCTCTGCTCCAGAACGCGAGGGCGGGACTGCCCCCGGACATCGCCCACCTGGTGCTGCACCCCTATCGCGACGCCGAGACGTTCTACCGTTACGCGCGGCTGAACGGTGCCCTGATGTCGGAAGACGTGCGGGCGGTGCTGCCGGGTATCGCCGTGCCGGCGCTGGTCGTCACCAGTGAGGACGACCGCACCACGCATCCGGCCGGTTCACGCGGGGTGGCGGCGGCCCTGCCCCACGCGCAGCTCCACGTCGAGCCGCACGGGGACCACATCTCCCTCTTCGCCGCGGGGACCCCGGTGACCGATGCCGCGAGGCGCTTCCTCGCGGCGGCAGGACGTGTGTGACGGTCCGTGCGGGGACCCGGCGGACTCCCGCAGGCGGATGAGCACCCCGTGATGGGGGCTGACCCCGTTCGCGGGGCCGGCCCGCCGTGCGGGGCCCGGGGCCCGCGGCACGACGGCGAGGCCGAGCGGCGACGACCTTCCTACCGCACCTGAGTGTCCCGCAGTTCACTCACGAAACCCCAGAGTCTGCCGGGGGTGGAGAAGAGCCGCGGCTCCACCAGGTCGTCGGGCATGGATATCCCGTAGGCGTCCTCGATGGACAACATGAGTCCCACCATGGCCAGCGAATCCAGTCCGTGGTCGACCGTGCGGAGATCGGGAAGCAGTGGGGCACCGGGCTCCAGCAGGCGCAGGGCATCGCGCATCAAGGACTCGAAGCGGTCGTCCCAGGGCGGGGTCATGGAGGTCGCCTCATTTCGTTGTGGTCGTCGGTACCCGGGAGCGGTCGGCCGGCCGGCTCGGCACGGAGGCCGCGAGGGCGCGGTAGTCGGTCTTTCCGTTCCCGGTCAGCGGCATACTGACGAGTCTCACCCATCGCGTGGGCGCGGGTGCCGGGAGACCGGCGTCGAGAAACGTCTGGAGCTCCCGGGGGGTGACGTCGTCGGTGGCCACGTAGTGAACAAGCAGCTCGTGGGACTCCTTCACGGCTTCGGCCGTGACCGCGCAACGGGTCAGGGAGGGATGCTGTCCGAGCATCCCTTCGATCTCGTCCAACTCCATCCGGACACCCCGGATCTTGACCTGGCGGTCCACCCGGCCGAGGCAGTACACGAGCGATTCGTCGACGCGGGCGAGATCACCTGTGCGATACAGGCGAAGGGTGGGGGAACGGGGATGGAGACTGTCGTGGAAGAAGGCGGCGCTCCGGGCTTCCGCGGAGTCGACGTAACCGGCTCCCACCGGCAATCCCGCCACGAACAGTTCTCCCGTCTCCCCGGGGCCGGCCGGTCGCCAGGCCGGACCCTGTGCGACCAGCACATGGAGCGCCGTGTTGGCGATGGGCCGCCCCACGGGCAGCCGCGGGCGTTCCACATCAGCACGTCGGATGACGTGTTGGGCCACGTCATCGGAACACTCACTCATGCCGTAGGCGTTCATGAGACGGGTGTTCGGAAGGGTGTCGAGCACACCGGCGGCCACCCGCGGGCGCAGCTCCTCCCCGGTGGCGATCAGCCAGCGGAGCCGCGGCAGCGGGTCGGAGGCGGCTCGTCGGCGGAGCTCGTCCACGACCAGGGACATCACCGTGGGGACCAGTTGGGCCACAGTGACGCCGTGCTCGTGCCACGCCTTCAGCAAGCGACGCGGATACGCGGCGGCGAACTCGTCGATGACCGCCACCGTCGCCCCGGCGGACAGGGCCGCCAGCATCTGCCACATCGACACGACGTAGGTCGCGGGAGCGTTGAAGGCGACGACGTCGTCAGGCCGGAGCCCCAGTGCCCTGCGCATGTGCAGGAGGTGGTTGGCCATCCCGCGGTGCTCGACGACCGCGCCCTTGGGCGTGCCGGTGCTGCCCGAGGTGTAGATGACGTATCGAGCCTGGCGGCCCGGATCGTCCGGACGGGTGGCGGGCGACGGCGGACGCGGTGTGTGGTCCGCCGCCCGTGCGAGATCCAGCGGCCTGACGCCCATCTCGACGGCGGCTCGGGCGAGGGGCGGCGCGGGGACCCACGCGCCCCGCCCTGACCTGCCGTTGTGCCCGAGGACATATGCGCATCCGACCTGGGCGAATATGTGCGACAGGCGTTCGGACGGCCATGTCTCGTCGACGGGCACGTAGGTGGCCCCGATGCTTTCGAGGGCCAGGAACGCGACAGCGGTGTTCACGCTTCGCGGCCCCGACACCACGACGCGATCACCCTGTCGGCAGCCGTGGGCCAGCAGCAGAGCGCGTACCCGGGCCACCAGATCCCGCAGCTTCCGGTACGTCGTCTCCCCGCCGGCCCCGATGAACGCCGTGCGGCCGGGACTGAGCCGGGCGTGGGTGTCCACGTCGTCGGACACCCTCGCCCCCCACCACTGCGCGCTGTCGTGTCGCGGCGCGATGCGGCCGATCGCGGCGGCTGCCGCACGCGAGGAGACGGCGAGTGGAACGAGTCGCGCGTCCCCCGACCGGTCGTTCGTCGGGTCTTCGCTGCGCATGCGCTCAGGACCTCCTTCCCCGACTTCCGCGGTCCGCGGTGATCCCGGCCAGCAGATCGCCGTACGCGGTGACGAAGGTTTCGATGAAGGACCGGCTGTAGAGATTCGAGTCGTACCCGACCGCGCCGGTGAGCCTGCCCGGGGTGAGACCGAGACGGAACTTGATCCCGGGCGTCGAGGCGCCGCCGAACCTCTCGCCCTCGTCCTCCTCGACGTCGGTGTACGGCTCGACGCCGACGCCACCGAGGGAAGCTCCGCCGGAGTCCGGCGTGCCCTGATCGAAGATGAACATGACGTCCACCGAGGCGGGGGCGAAGCCGACCTCCTGCCAGATGTTCTGGGCGCAGATGTCCTGGTTCTCGTAGGCGTCCAGGAGCGCGGACCGCACGTTCTGCACGAGCGGCGCGGCTTCTCCGCCCGGCGGCACGACAGCGGCGATCACGGCGAAGTTCAGGACGCATCCGACGAGGTCCACGGTCTCGGGGCTCGCCCGGCGGTTGAAGAGGGTCATCACCGCCACGTCCGGCCGGTCCACGTGCCGGCTCAACAGCTTCATGAAGGCGGCCATGGCGACCATGTGCGGGGTGGCTCTGAACCCCTTGGCCGATGCCACCAGCGCGTCGTGCGTGTGCTGCGGCAGGTCGAATCCGTGTGTGCACGGCTTGCGACGTGCGGGCCTGTCGGCGCCCGGAAGGTCGTGGGGAACATGAAGAGGCCGGACCTCGCGCAGTACGCGGCCCCAGTGGCTGATCTCCCTGGCCGCCTTCGGTCCGCGAGCCGTCCGCCGTTCGTGTGCGACCCAGTCGCGGAGCTGTGGTGGCCGGGGGCCCGGTGCCCTCGCGCACCCGATCCCGCCCCGGAGCAGCTGCGCGTACTCGTGCGACAGCTCACGCCACAGAACACCGACGGCCCAGCCGTCGGCGATGATGTGATGGAGGGTCAGTACGAGGACGAAGTCCTTCTCGGCACAGCGCACGACGCCGAGCCTCATCAGCGGGGCACTCGCGAGGTCCAGGCTCCGGTTCTGTTCGGCATCCGCCAGCTCCCGGAGCACGGCGACTCGCGCGGACTCGGGAGTGCCGGAGATGTCCCGGAACCATGTGACCGGTTGCGCCGGACTCTCGTGAATGATCTGGACCGGGACTCCGTCCACCCTGCCGAAGTTCGTGCGCAGTGCCTCATGGCGCCGCACGACGGCTTCGGCCGCGGCTTCGAGGAGTGTGACGTCGACGGCCCCGCGCACACGCCCCAGTGTGCACATCACCAAGCCGGGGTCCGGGAAGAGACGTTCGCGGCCCCACCAGTGACGCTGCAGGTCGGACATGGGCGCGAGGACGTCGGTGGCCGTGGTGTTCGGGCCCAACGGAGTACACCCCCTGTGTTCCTGATGTGATCCTTCGTGTATGCGCCGCGTGCACGCCCGTGCGGGACTCAACGTGGTGCGGCGCCCGCCCTGGCGCACGCGCCCGCCATGTCTCCTATCACCGGATGGTCGAGCACATGACGCACGGAGACGTCGATGCCCAGCGTTCTCTGGATCAGGATGACAAGACGTGCCGCCTGGAGGGAACCGCCGCCGAGATCGAAGAAGTCGTCGTGAGGCCCCAGGCTCTCCTTCGGGACGTCGAGCACATCGGCGAGGAGCCCCACGAGCGCGTCCGTCATACCCGCCTCGGGCACCTCCGTCCCGTCCGCGTGCCCGTCCGCGATCGGCGCGCTCCGCGGACGGGGAAGTGGTGTGACCCGAAGTGCGCCGACCTCCGAGATCCTCGTGCGGGGTTCCTCGGCCATCCGCGTCAGCAGGAGCGGAAGGGCGGTGGTCAGCGACCTCATCGTCGTGTCGTCGAAGACGTCGCCCGCGTAGGTCAGCCGCATCGTCAGCCGTTCCCTGTCCGGGAAGACGGTGAGTGCCAGCGGATAGTGGGAGATGTTGTGGCCGTCGAGCGTGATCCGCAACCGACCGTCACGGGTGTTCAGCTCCCGCTTCACGGCCGGCAGGTTCTGGAACGAGAACGCGGTGTCGAACAGGGCCCGCCGACCGGAGATCCGCTGAATGGCGGGGAGCCCCACGTACTCGTATCCCATGAGCCGGGACTGCTCGAACTGAAGTCGGTGGCACAGCTGTTGAAGCGTCTCACCCGGCTCCGGGCGGATCCGGGCGGGCACCGTGTTCACGAACATTCCCATCATCTGCTCACTATGGGGAAGTCCGGCCGGGCGACCGGCGACCGTCCTGCCGATGACGATGTCGTCGCTCGCGCAGAGACGGCCCAGCAGGAGTCCCCACGCCGCCTGCACGACCGTGTTGAGCGTGAGATCGCCGGCGCGCGCGTACGCCCGCAGGCCGAGTGCGGCCCCGCGGTCCAGACAGCAGGTCACGCGGCGGGAGACGGCGGCTGTGTTCCTGGCGCCTTCCGGGGCGACTCGCGTGTACGCGCCGAGATCGGCGAGGTAGTCGCGCCAGGCGTTCTCGGCGAGGGCGCGGTCCTGTCCGGCGACCCAGTCGCCATAGGCGTGGTAGGGATTGGCGGCGTGAGACGTGGAGGGAACGGCGTGTGTGTCGTACCCGTCGATGATCTGCTCGATCAGCATGAGGCCGGACCAGCCGTCCAGCAGTATGTGGTGGTACGTCAGGGCCAGTACGTGGTGCTCGGTGTCGAGCCTGATCAGGACACACTGGAGCAGCGGGGGCCTGGAGAGGTCACGCTCCCGCAGGATTTCCCCGGCGAGCAGCGATTCCAGATCGGCGGTGCGCCGAGTGCCTTCGAGGCCGCCGAGGTCCACGGTCGTGAGGGGTGCATCCACCGATCTGAGGACGACCTGGACGAGTTCCCCCGTCGTGGGCCGTGCGAGGAATCCGGTACGAAGCGCCGGGTGCCTGGCGAATACGGCTGCCAAGGCAGCGCGGAGCCGGTCGACGTCGAGCACACCCCTGAGGTCGAGGGTGTCCTGGAGCACGTAGGAGTTCTTCTCGTCCCCGCGGTGCAACCACTCGAAGTAGAGGCCCTCCTGGAGGGGAGTGACGGGGAGAACGTCCTCGATGTCCTTGTGTGACACGTCTACCCCTTGATCTCCGCGGCGATTGCGTCGAGTTCCGCCTGGCTCAACGACGCCCGACGCGGCGGGGCTTCGGGCGGCTTTTGCCGCGCGGTCCTCGCCCGGTCGCGGGCGGTCCGGGCCGCGGTCGCCAGACCCCTCGCCGTCTTCGCGTCGAAGACGTCCCGGATCTCGATGTCCAGGCCGGCCTCGCGAGCCCGGCCGACGAGTCGCAGAACGGCGACGCTGTCGCCCTCCAGGGCGAAGAAGCTGTCATCCGGCCCGACCGAATCCACCTTGAGGATCTCGGCGTACAACGTCCGCAGAAGGTTCTCCTCCGCCGTCCCCCGCTCCGGGCCCGAGGTCTCTTCCGTCATCAGTGCCTCCATCGTTGTCACCCGTGCCGTTGTGTCTTTTCCGACGCCGGACTGTTCGCGGGGACGCCCCCGCGTGGAAGCCGGACCGTTCCCCTTCAGGACGGAATCGCCGACCCCCCGTGCCAGGAGCGCCAGAGAGCGGCGTAGGCACCGTCCGCCGCGACGAGTTCGTCGTGGCTGCCGAGTTCGGTGAGCCGTCCGTCCTCCATCACCGCCACCCGGTCGGCGTCGTGGGCGGTGTGCAGGCGATGCGCGATGGCGATGACCGTCCGGCCTTCCAGCACCTTCGCCAGTGTCCGCTCCGTACGCCGCGCCGTTCGCGGATCGAGGAGCGCGGTCGCCTCGTCGAGAATGAGTGTGTGAGGGTCGGCCAGGAGCACTCGCGCCAGACTCAGCTGTTGTGCCTGGGACCCGGTGAGGTGGTGCCTGTGCGCACCGAGCTTCGTCTCCAGGCCCTCGGGCAGACGGGCCGCCCAGTGGGCGCCGACCGCCGCGAGCGCCTGCGTCAGCTCGGCGTCCGTCGCTCCGGGGGCCGCCATCGACAGGTTGTCGCGCAGGGTTCCTATGAAGACATGGTGCTCCTGGGTGACCAGGGCGACCTGGCTGCGCAACGTACTCGGTGGCAGGTCGAAGACAGGTACTCCGCCGACGGTCACCGTCCCCGTCCGCGGCTTGTCCACCCCGGCGAGCAGACGGCTCAGGGTGGTCTTGCCGGCACCCGACGGGCCCACGACGACGAGCCGTTCACCCGGCCGCACGGTGAGGTCGATGTCGCGCACCACGTGATGCAGGCCGTCGTAGGAGTAGCAGACGTGCGCCAGCTCGATGCGGTTGTCGGCCGGGTGGTCCACGACGGGGGCGGGAGAGGTTCGCGCCTGCGCCCCGGAGAGCAGGCCCACGCCCTCGACCCTGGCGAACGACGCGCCGCTGGACTGAAGGAGTTCGAGCCACTGGAGGAGGGTGTCCAGCGGCTGGGAGAGCTGGCGCATGTACAGAGCCGAGGCGGCCACCGCGCCGAGGCTGACCAGCCCCCGGTCGTGGAGCACGCCGCCGAGCAGAAGCACACCGACCACGGGGATGACATAGGAGATGTCGACGGACGGAAAGAGGACGGTGCGCAGGCGCAGCGTCCGCGAACGGGTCCGGTAGCAGGTGTCGATCGCTTCGAGGCACCGCGCGACGTGGCGTTGTTCGAGCCCGAAGGCCTCGATCGTGCGCGCGCCGGCGGCGGTCGCCGCGAGTTCCTCCGCGAGAGCGGCGTTGGCCTTGCCCTCCGCCAAGTACGCGGTGTGGGCCCGGCGCAGGTACCACCGGACGGCGGCCCAGATGCCGGCGAGACCCACCACCCCGCAGGCACCGAGCAGGGGGCTGACCAGGAAGACCGCCCCGAGGATGAGCGGTACCTGGAGGGCGGCGATGAACACGTCGGCGCTGGCGTCGCGCAGCGCCGTGCCCACCGCGCCCACATCGGTGGTGCCGCGTACCGCCAGGTCGCCCGTGCCGACCCGCTCGACGGTGGAGACGGGCAGGGCCAGGGTCCGGTCGACGAATTGTTCGCGTACCCGGGCCAGCGTCCGTTCGCCGAACCGGAATCCCACGTGCCGGGCGTAGCGGACGAGCAGGAGCTGTACCACCGCGGCGACCAGGATCCACAGGGCCAGCCGGTCGACGGCCCTGACGCCCGCACCGTCCTGCACGTGATTGATGATCTGGCCCAGAAGCCATGGCCCGACCAGCCCCGCGGCCACCGCGAGGGCGTTGAGCAGCAGCATGGCCGTGAACGCTCGCCGGTCCCGGCGGACGAGGTCGCGGGCGGCACGCAACGTCCGCGACCGCCCGGCGACGGGAAGCGCGGGGTCATCCGTGACAGTGGGGTCGGAGGTCATCGGCCGGTCTCCTCTGTCTCGTGGCCGGACGGCGCGACCGGGCCGCGGTGCGGGGGGACGTCGAGGTCGTCCATACCTCGTGAGACGAGCTTCCTGTAATCGGGTTGTGAGGCCAGCAGCGCGCTGTGGCTGCCGGTGGCGGCCACCTTCCCGTCGACGAGGTGGCAGACGGTGTCCGCGCGGCTGAGCACCAGCGGGGACGCCGTGACGACGAGGGTGGTACGGCCGGCCCTGTGGGCGTGCAGCCCGGCCGCGATGGCCGCCTCCGTGTGGGCGTCCACCGCCGAGGTGGGCTCGATGGCCATCAGCACCTCCGGCTCGGCGAGCAACGCCCTTGCCAGACGCACCCGTTGCCCTTGGCCCCCGGACAGGTTGCGGCCGCCTGCCCGGATGCCGGACTGGAACCCGTCCGGAAGACCCAGCACTATGTCGCGTGCCATCGCGGCGTCGACGGCCTGCTCCACGGCGGCGCTGTCCCGCTCCGATCGGCCGCTGATGACACCGAGGAGGGTGTCGGCGAAGAGGGCGGCCGAGTGGTCGGCCACCAGGATGCGCCGGCGGATCTGGCTCAGCGCCACCCGGCTCAGGGGAATGCCGCCCCACGTGGCCTCCGAGTCCGTGAACCGGCCGAAGCGTTCGACCACGGCCAGGGAGTCCTTGGAGCGTGCGCTCACCAGCGCGGTGAACTTCCCGGGACGCACCTCCACACCGGAGACCGGGTCATGCAGGACGGCCGGTTCCCCGGGCCCGTCCACACCCGCTGCGGGATCGGCCGAGAGCGGCTTGAGGGACAGAAAGCGAATGAGGCGATGCCCCGCGACCACACCGTGGCTCAGGTCGTATCCGCCTTCGATGAAGAACGACACCGGGACCACGAGCACGGCCGCGTAGCCGTAGACCGAGACCAGTTCGCCCGGTGTGAGGGAGCCCTCGGCGGCCATTCTCGCCGCGATCCAGGTGAGCGCAGCGAGGAACAGGGTCGGCAACCCCACGCCGAGAGCCTGGATCCAGCTGGTCACGGAACCGACGCGGTACCCCTCGGCAGTGAGCCGCCGGGAGTGACCGCGAAAGCGCTCGGCGAAGGCGCTCTTCCCGCCGATCCCGTTGAGCACGCGCAGTCCCTCGGTCATGTCGACGAGCCGGGAGGTGAGGTGTCCCTGGTGATCCCGGTACGTCGACTCCGCGCCCTGCAGCCGGCCCAGCAGGGGGCCGATCAGAACGGCGAGCACCGGAACTCCGAGGAGGACGAGGAGAGCGAGCAGGGGGGAGATGGCAAGCAGCAGTACGGCCACGACGACATAGGCGAGAACGGCGCCCAGTCCCGGCCCGGTGATGGTGAGGACGTTGGCGATCCGTGCGACGTCGCCGAAGCCGATGGCGTGGACCTCACCGGACGATACGCGGCGGGGGAGCACGGCGCCGAGGCGTGTCATGTGCTCCGTCACGACGCGCACCGACCGGAAGGCGGCGTTCATCCGGATCCTGGTCATGACGCGGTGACGCATGATGGCGAGCCAGGCGTTGAGGACACCGACCCCGAGCAGCGCGCCCGCCCAGCCGACGAGCGCCGCACGATGACCGGCCGCCAGGCCGTCGTCGATGGCGCGGGACAGCAAGTACGGCGGGATCATGAGACCCACCATCCAGCCGCTGCCCAGCAACGCGCCGGCCAGAACCCTCCTGCGTTGGCTCACGACCAGCCACCAGATGTACCGAAGAGGGCCGCGTAGGTCCGGAGTTCCGGGATGCGCCGCTGGATCTGTCAGCGCGCGGTCCGCCTCGCCCCGAGGGGCGAAGCGCCCTTCGTCTGTCACCGCTGCTTTCGGCAACGTGCCTCTTCCCCTCGGAATCGATCGATCGAATAATGCTTCACGTCCACATCCGCCTCGACTCCGCTCGGGCGCGGGCACCGGAGGGAGAGGGGGTCTCGTCCATGAAGCGAACCAGGCGCTGCGTGTGCGCGGGGTTCTGACGGGCTGGACGAGGACCCGTTGACGGGCCCTGTTCGGTCAGTTCGGAACTCGGGAAGACGAAGACCTCCCGATGTCGCGGCAAGGGGCGAGCCGCAGTTCGCGAAGCGACTCGGGAGGTTCGTCCGCCAGGGCCACCAGCCCGCCCTCGATCGACGCGGCGAGGACCGCGGGCAGGTCGCCGGGGAGGAAGTCGACGCTGGCCCCCACCCCGATCAGGATTCCGCTCTCGACAGCGACCGCCAGATGGAAGTTGGGACCGATGCGCTGTGTGGAGGCGCGCCACACGCATCCGGTGCGGAGGGGGGAGTCGAGCGGCGGTTCGCCGTCCCCCGGACCGAGGAAGTTGTAGTGGGACGAGAAGAAGGTCGGATCTGTCTCCCGTCGCCCCGACTCGTTGAGGTCCCGTTTCAGGACGTCGACGTCGAAGCAGCCGTACAGATAGGCATTCATGCTCGTCTGGTAGGTGGTGCGCAGGAAATCGTCAGGTGCCGCTTCCTCGTCGACGCGCACGGACAGCGGGACGCACTGGTTGAGCGAGCTGACCAAGGACGACCACCGCTCGTCGAGCCGGTTCGCGGCCATGAGACCGAAGGTGATCCGGTCACGTCGCCTGACCCGTGCCAGGGCGACGGCGCCGACCGCGAGGACGACCGTCTGGAGGGACACGCCGGCACGCCGGGAGACATGTCCGGCGGCCCGGAGTCCCTCGACGCTGTGGAGAGTCGCACGACGGCGCACGCTCACATCGCCCTCCTGCCGGTCCTCCGGCGAGAACCCGTCCCAGTGGCGGCTCCAGTGGCGTACGGCGCGTGAGTCGTCGCCGTCCTCCAGCTGGGCGAGTGCCAGGTCCACGGGCTGTTCCTGCGGTCCCAGGACCTCGCCCATGGCGAGCCGCTCGAATTGTTCCCGAAGAATGTGCAGGGCCGTGTTGTCGGCGGCGATGTGGTGGATCACGGTGACCAGGTACAGCGGGGCCCCGCGGTGTACGGCGACAAAGGCACGCCAGGGCGGCCCCTGACGAATGTCGAGGGGCTCGGCCGCCCACGTGGCCGCCAGATCCCGGGTGGCGCCGTGGGTGGCATCGGGCACCTCCACTGCCGGCACGGAAGCCGCCCGGGGTGCGAGAACGGACTGGGCGGGGCGCTCGTGGCCGGTGGAGTAGACCGTCCTCAGCGACTCGTGCGCCGTGACGAGTTGTTGCCACGCATCGGCCGCGTGGGCGACGCTCGCGCCCGCGGGTATGTCCCAGATGCTGACAAGATTGGCCACGGCCTGCCCGGTCGTTCCGTACGACTCAAGTGAGCGCAGTACGGACAACTGTCCGTGGGTGACAGGGCCGGTCCGTTCGACGTTCACCAAGCGCCCCTTTCTGGCCATTCGGTGCGGCCGGCACCGGTGGAGGATTCTCGCACGCGGTCGTGCACGACTGCCTGTTCCTTCGGCCATATTTCGTTGAAGTCGGCTGGATTCCTGTGTCAGTTGTTCCTCTTGCCGCGCACAACCGTCTCGTGCGCGCCCGGCTGTCCCCCGTCCACGTGGGCGAGGAATCAGCGGGTGAGTGAATGGGCGAACTGCCCGAGGAGAGTCTGCTGCATTTGAGTGGTTCCCTCGATGATCTCCAGGACCTTCGCATCCCGGTAGTGGCGTTGCACGGCCGAAGCGGAACCGATTCCCCGGGCACCGTGCAGCTGTACCGCGTCGGAGGCGGATTTGGCGGCCACCGTCGAAGCGCGGTACTTCGCCATGAGAGTGTGGTTGGGGGCGTCGAGGTCACCCTTCTCCTTGCTGACACCGGCGTGGTGACAGAGCAGACGGGCAGCCGTCGTGTCGGTGATCATGTCGGCGAGCATGTGCTGCACGAGTTGGTGGTTCTTGATCTCCGTTCCGTACTGCCGACGTCGGCCTGTGTACTCGACACAGGCTTCGAGGCAGGCCTGGGAAAGGCCGACGGAGCCCCAGGCCGTGCTGTACCGGCCCAGGTCCAGTGCGCTGGACGCCACGAAGGCCAGGCCGGTACCGGGGTTTCCGACGAGGTTCTCCGCCGGGATGCGGCAGCCGCCGAAGTGGACGCGTCCGAGCATCGAAGCGCGCAGACCGAGCAATCCGTCCATGGGTTCGACGACGAGCCCCTCGGTGTCGCGTTCGACGAGGAACGCCGTGTGGCGCCCGTCGAGTCGCGCGAACACTATGAAGACATCGGCGAGCTGCGCGAAACTGATCCATTCCTTGGTGCCGTCGAGTTCGAATTCCGTGCCGTGCGCGGTTGCGGTCACTTCAACTGCTGCGGCGTCGCTGCCGACGCCGGGCTCGGTGAGCGCGAACGCCGCGGTGCTCTCTCCGGCCATGACGGGGGGCAGCCATTGATTCCGCTGCTGCGACGTGCCCCACTTCTCGATCGAGTGGACGACCATGTCCTGGACGGCAACGAAGTTCCGCACCGACTGGCAGGCTCTCCCGAGCTCCTCCGAGAGAATCCCGTATTCCACCTGGGGCAAGCCGGATCCGCCCAGCTCATCCGGAATCATGGACCCGATGTACCCATTTTCGGCGAGCGCGGAAATGACGTCACGCGAAATCAACTGGCTGCTGTCGAACCGGGCTGCGTGCGGCATCAGCGTGCGATCAGCGAACTGACGGAAAGTGCGTTGTGTCTCGGTCTGTTCCTGAGTGAAGTGATTCAGCATCAAGATACCTCGCGAAAAATGATCCGGGCACGCGATCACACGGTTGCGGCCAAGCGGCGGGAGTCGTGGGGTTCAGGGTCGGGACCGGCCTGTCAGGTTCGCCAGGACCACCTGGTCCGCGGTGACACGGCCTGCCGCCGCCTCGGTGCGGAGCGCGGCGATCGTCGCTGCCGCGGCATGGCACACCTCCGCGCCCTCGCGCTCGCGGATCAGCCTTCGCGCCGCTGCCAGCTCGGCCTGGGTGACCGACACGATGCCGCCGCCCGACGTACGCGCGATATCGCGCATGTACGGGTAGGTCGCTCTTCCGTCACCCAGCAGGATCGCCCTCGCCAGCCCCGTGGGGCGATCGATGACATCGCTCTCGGTGAGCTCCCCGCGCCCCTCCCGCCAGGCCTCGGCCATGGGGGCACAGGTGTCCTGCTGCACCATCAGGAAGCGGGGCATCGACGTGATCCTCCCCGCGGCCAGGTACTCCGCCGCCCCCTTGTGCGCGGCCATCATTCCCATGCCGCTGCTGATGGCCTGCACGACGACGTCGGGCTGCCGGGCCATCGCGTCGAAGGCCTCCAGGTAGGCGAGCTTGAGTCCTTCCCTGCGTGCCCAGTTGAAGAAACCTCCCTCCCAGACGAGTCCGGACTCCTCGGCGAAGGTGCGCGCCTCTCGGCTGGCATCCGCGTAACTCCCGTCCACGATCGTCAGTGATATGCGGTCGCTGGTCCCGAACCGGTGGGCGTCGACGAAATCGCGACCGCAGAAGAAGTGCGCGCGCATTGACGGGTCGCGCCGGACGGCACGGGCGAGAGCGGTGGAACTGTTACCGGTGCTCGATGCCACCCATTCCTTGATCCCGAACTCGCGGAAAACTGCCAGGACCACGGAGGCGAGCCGGTCCTTGGTGGTGCCGGTGGGCTGGCGGGACTCGTCCTTCAGCCAGAGGTTCGGCAATCCGATTTCCGCACCCAGCGCGGCTGCCGGCCGACAGGGCGTGGGGAGGCTGATCCCGGGGTCGAGGAAACGTCTCGACGTGATCGGGAGGAAGTCGAAGTATGTAAGCTCCGGCTCGCTCGCTTTTTGCGGCTCGGCATTCTTCGGGTTGAATTGGGGTGACAGGGCTCCCCGGCACGCAGGGCATCGGAGCCTGAACTCCGCATCGCACTGCCAATCGCAGTCGACGCATGCGAGATAGTATTTACTCGCACGGGAGTGGTGCTCATTCAACTGCACGCTGCGCCATTACCTTCCCTTGTGCGCCGGTGGGGCGGACGTTGGTCAGCTCGTGGCTGAAGGACGGGACGCGCATGTCCCCCGAAGTATGGCGAACGGCGCTCATGACATTCGTGTGGATGGGGGCAGACCAGCCTCACCATATTGGCTTCGGGCGGGCAGGGGAAGTGGATTGATCGGCTGCATTATCTATTGCCGTCTTCGCATCCGTGCAATCTGCACGGATTGCTCCAAAGGTGCCAATGCGGTGAGTTGCGGACGTCTGGTGTGCCGGCTGGGGCAACCCGTGGGGAGGCATGTCAGGGCATAGCATCGGTGCAATCGTTGCCGCACTGACATCAAGGGTGCAAATCCGGCGATCTCCAATGGATGAATCGCGGAGAAATGGCCGATCTTCCTTTGGGGGTCTTCTGTTGGAGCAATCGATCTGGCACCGTGATCAGTCTTGCGGACCGTGACCGTCTCTGCGCAGGATGCACAGAGACACGTGATGGTGCAGGAAGGGGGTTCCGGTCAGTGATTGCTGCAATTGCTTGCTCGAAGAGAGAAGGGAACGCGGCGCTGACGTGGCGATACGGCCACGCGGCTGATTCCGGCCCGCAATACTCCCGGGACGCCGATCCGTCGGCCGTGAGCGGTTGATCCGGTGGGCGATTCCTTCCCCGCGCGTGCTTGCGAGTTCCTCGGGCTGATCTGAGTTCCGGGGCAATCGCACAGGTTTCGATGTCCGCAGGTCGAAATTCGGTTTTCGAGCCGAACCGCACCGATGTCTTGTTCTCAGTTCGGGCCGGTACGCGTGGGCGGCGCGGCTGCCGCCCGCGCCGCCACCCGGCGCCCCGTCACGTCAGCACGACCGGAGGAGGCGTCGCCCGTCCATGTGCCGTCGGAGCCGGCCTCGTCGGCGGTACCGGCAGACAGCGCAGCACGCGAGCAGGCTTCCGCGACCGGATCGCCGGCCCCACCCCGTGACGGGAGGGAGCCGTTTCCGCACCCCGACTTCCCGAGGCAGCCCCATGACGCATCCTTCTTCAGCGCGTACCGGCTCACCCGAGACAGGACGGCAGGGCACGTCCACGCACATGTCCGCGGCGCAGGAGCGGTTGTGGGTTCTCGAACGACTGGCGCCGGGCGGCTCCCTCTCGCACGTGCCGCTTCTCGTGCGGCTGACCGGTGAGCTGCGTCGGGAGGCCCTGGAGAGCGCCTTGCGCGCCGCCGCGTCGGGTCAGGCGGCATTCGCCGCGCGGTTCGGCACCGTTGACGGACGCCTCGTACGGACGGAGACACGGGACGCGAACACCGAGGACACCTGGGTGCTCGCCCGGCATGATCTGAGCGAGCTGGACCGGGACGAGCGGGTGCGTCGCCGGGAGGAGCTGACAGCGCAGGCGTTGGCCGAACCGTTCGATCTCGCCTGCGGGCCGCCGGCCCGGGGCTGTCTGATGCGCACCGGCCGACGTGAGCACTACCTGCTGCTCGTCTTTCACCGGCTTGCGATCGACACCGCCTCGGCCGACATCTTCTGGCGACGGGCGCTGGCCCTCCTCGGCGGATCGAGCGGGCCGACCGGGCAGGTACGGGGAGTCCGGGGGTGGCCGGAGCGGGCGGCCACCGCATCGGATGCGGCGCGGCCGACTCCCGGAGCGCCTCCCGGACCGGCGGCGCCGATGGCGGAGCTTCCCGTGGACCGGCCGCGCCCTGCCCGGCGCGACTGGCGGGCGGGTTCGGTGCCGTTCGTGGTTCCGGCCGCGACCGCGGGCGGTCTGCGCGGCCTGGCGGCGGGCGACGGCGCGGATCTCGGGACCGTGATGCTCGCCCTCTACGCCGTGCTGCTGTGCCGGTACGGCGACCGGCCGGGCCCCCGGGTCTCCGTGCTGTCGCCGGGCCGGGACTCACCCGCCACCGCGAGGGAGCTCGGGTGTTTCGAGACATCCGTCGCGGTTCGGATCGAGGTGGACGAGGAATCGAGCTTCCGGGAGCTGGTACGGCAGGTCCGACGGGATGTGACGAGCGCTCTTGAGCGGGAGGATTCCAGCCCGGGGCGAGCCGCGGGGGATTCTGGACCCGCAGCCTTCGTCGACCCCGCCTTCTCCTTCGGATCCGCGTGGTATCCCGAGGGACCCGCGGGTCTCAGGTGCGAAGCCGTCCCCGCGACCGGAGACCGCATCCTGGAGGACCTGGCCCTGCGTCTGCTCGACAGCGGCGGGGAGCTCTCGGGTCACCTCGCTTTCGCCACCGACGTCTTCGACAGATCCACGGCCGACCGCGCCGTGGAGCACCTGCTCCGCCTCGCTCACAGCGCCGCCGGTGACCCCGACCGCCAGGTGCGGGACCTCGACCTCCTCACCGATGAGGAGGTCGCGAGGGCCGCCGCGCTGAACGATGTGGTGGTCGACGTGCCGGACATGACGTTCCCCCAGGTCTTCGAGGCGCAGGCGGAACTCACCCCGGACGCGACGGCCGTACGCGACGAGGACCTGAGCCTCAGCTACGGGGAGCTCAACGAGCTGGCCAACCAGCTCTCGCATCTTCTCGTGGAGCACGGAGTGGGGCCCGAGAAGACCGTGGGGCTCTGCATGGACCGCAGCGCCCAGTTGGCCGTGGCCGTGCTCGGTGTGCTCAAGGCCGGCGGCACCTACGTTCCGGTCGATCCGGGTGACCCGCCCTCACGGAGAGGGGCCATTCTCGACGACGCCGACGTGGGAGTCGTCCTGACCCGCGGACCGGGGGTGCCGTCGAGCCGCGACGACGGGCGGCGTGTTATCGAACTCGACTCCGAATGGGCGGTGTTGCGGGAACGTCCGGCACGGAATCCGGCAGCCGGGCGCCAGGACGTGTCGCACGCCGCGTATCTCCTCTACACCTCGGGTTCCACGGGCCGCCCCAAGGGAGTGGTGATCGAGCACGGGCAGTTGATGAGCTACACCTACGGCGTCATCTCACGATTCGGCATCGAGGAACCCCTCAGCTTCGCGATGGTCCAGCCCCTGACGGTGGACTCCAGCGTCACGGCCTTCTTCCCGCCGCTGTGCACCGGCGGGGAGGTGCACATGATCACCCGTGAACGTGCGCTGGACGCCGAGCGGCTCGCCGAGTGGACGCGGCGCCGACCGGTCGACTGCCTGAAGATCGCCCCGTCGCACCTCAGAGCACTGCAGGCGTCTCCCCGGTTCACCGCCCTGCTGCCCCGGCGACTCCTCGTCGTCGGCGGTGAGGCGTCCGACTGGGCATGGCTGAGGGGGCTGCAGCGAATGGTCCCCCACTGCCGGGTCTTCAACCACTACGGCCCCACGGAAACCACGGTGGGGGTGCTGACCCTGGCCGTGGCCGAGCACATGGATTCCGAGTGGACCACCGCGCCGATCGGCGTCCCCCTGCCCAATACGCAGGCTCATGTGGTCGACCGCGCGGGCCGCCCCGCACCGGTCGGTGTGGCGGGAGAGCTCCTCATCGGTGGCGCACACCTCGCCCGCGGCTACCACCGCAGGGACGACCTCACCACAGCCTCCTTCGTCCCCGACACCCTGGGGCGCCGGGCCGGCGCCCGGCTGTACCGGACCGGCGACATCGTGCGCCGTCTGCCCGACGGCCTGATCGAGTTCCTCGGGCGCCGCGATGATCAGATCAAGGTTCGCGGCTTCCGTGTGTCGCTCGGCGAGATCGACGCCGCCCTGATGAGCTCCGGACAGGTACGGCAGGTCGCGACCGTCGTTCGTGAGGACGTTCCGGGAGACCGGCGGATCGTCGCCTACGTCGAACCGCGGGACGGCGAGGCGTTCAGCGCCGACGCGCTGGGGCGCCACATCAGGGAGAGACTGTCCCCGCACATGGTGCCCCAAGCGGTGGTCCGCCTTGCGCAGTTCCCGTTGTCCGAGCACGGCAAGGTGAACCGCAGGGCCCTGCCGAGACCTGCCGGACCCGCCCCTTCCGCATCCCCGCCGGTCCCGATGAACGAGCTGGAGCGGCAGGTGTCCGACGTGTGGAGAGAGATCCTCCACGTCGATGAGGTGGGTGCGGAACAGAGCTTCTTCGATGTCGGCGGGCACTCACTGCTCCTGGTCGAGCTTCAGTTCCGGCTCCGGCGGGCAGTGGGGCGAGAGATCGACCTGCTCGACCTCTTCGAGTACGCCACGGTGCGGGCGCAGGCCGAGTACTTCTCGAAACGGGAACAACCCACCGCACCGCACATCGGCAAGGCCGGGGGACCGCAGCACAACGCCCTCCTGAAACGTCGTCAACGACAGCTGCGAGCCAAGCGAGGTCAGCATGAGTGACGCCGGCACGGGCGAGGCGGCTTCCCACGCCGCCGACGGGTTCGAGGACAGCCTGGACATCGCCGTCATCGGCATGGCGGGGCGATTCCCCGGTGCCGAGACGGTCGAGGAGTACTGGAGCAATCTCCGGGCGGGAACCTGCTCCGTCACACGCTTCGAGGAAGACGAGCTCATCGCCCGAGGAGTCGATCCGGTCGTCCTCGGCAATCCCGGACACGTGCGATTCGGCTATGTGCTGGAAGGCGCCCGCACGTTCGACGCGGGATTCTTCGGCTACGCGCCGCGTGAGGCCGAACTGATGGATCCGCAGCATCGGGTACTGCTTGAGTGCGCCTGGCAGGCGATGGAGAGCGCCGGGCACGACCCGCAACGCTATGGCGGCAGGACCGGTGTGTTCGCCGGAGCGGGAAACAACACCTACTACCTCCACAACATAGCGACGCAGCCCCGTGCGGCCGAGTTGCTGAACGACAAGCAAGTGACAATCGGCAACCGCTCGGACTTCCTGAGCAGCCGGATCTCCTACAAGCTCGGCCTGGAGGGGCCCAGCGTCAACATCCAGTCCGCGTGCTCGACCTCTCTGGTCGCCGTCGCCGAGGCATGCCAGGCGTTACTGGCCTACCAGTGCGACATGGTGCTTGCCGGCGGAGTGGCGATCGACGACACGAGGCGCGACGGATACGTCTACCGCCAGGACGGCATGCTCTCACCGGACGGCTATTGCCGTACGTTCGACGCCCGCGCCCGGGGAACCGTGGGGGGCGACGGCGCCGGGATGGTCGTGCTGAAGCGTCTCAAGGACGCGATATCCGACAGGGACCACATCCACGCCGTGATCAAGGCAAGCGTCGTGAACAACGACGGCGCGAGGCGGGCGGGGTTCAGCGCACCGAGCGCCACCCTCCAGGCCGAGGCCATCGCCACCGCGCTTGCCGACGCGGATGTTCCGGCGGAGAGCATCCGCTACGTGGAGGCGCACGGGTCGGCCACCCCTCTCGGTGACCCCATCGAAATCCGCGCGCTCACCGCGGCCTTCGGCGATGTCGGTGCCTCCCACTGCGCCGTGGGCTCGGCGAAGACCAACATCGGGCACCTCGACTCGGCCGCGGGCGTCGCGGGGCTGATCAAGACCGTGCTCGCGGTCGAGCACGGGCACATTCCCCCCACCCTTCACTTCGAGTCGCCCAACCCGAGGCTGGACCTGGAAGGCAGCCCCTTCTACGTCAACACCGCACCACTTCCGTGGCCGGACCACGAAGGACCTCGTCGAGCGGGGGTCAGCTCCTTCGGGCTCGGCGGGACCAATGCTCACCTCATCGTGGAACAGGCCCCACGGGTCCCGACGCCTCCCCGCCCCGCCTCCGGGGGCGAAGAACAACTGCTCGTGATGTCCGCGAAGAGCGCGGAGGCGCTGGAGGCGGCCACCGACCGCCTCCACGACCATCTCCGATCGCATCCCGAACAGCACCTCGCGGACATCGCGTTCACACTGAAGGAAGGGCGCAGGAGTTTCCCGTTCAGGAGGATGCTCGTGTGCGCGGGAACGGACGGGGCCGTCGCGGCACTCGAAGCCCGCGACGACGGACGGGTGCTGACCGCGGTCGCCCCCGACGCGCCGGATCGGCCGGTCGCCTTCATGTTCGCCGGATTCGGTTCCCAGTACCCCGGGGCGGCCCGCGAACTCCACGACCGGGAGCCGGTGTTCAGGGAGGCGCTGAACCGGTGCGCCCACCATCTGGGGCGGTTGCTCGACGAGGACGTGCTCGCTCTGCTCCTTGACGACTCCGCGACAGCGGGGGCCGGCCGGCCGCCGGACGACTTCCGGCGTCTCCTGCTGCAGCCCGAGCCCGGCGAGCATCCGCTCGACCAGCCGCGCCTCGGATATCCGGCGGTGTTCGCGCTGGAATACGCGCTGGTCGAACTCTGGAAGGCCTGGGGCGTGGAGCCCGGGGTGATGATCGGTCACAGCCTGGGCGAGTACGTCGCGGCGTGCGTCGCCGGCGTGTTCTCGCTCCCCGACGCCCTGCGCCTCGTGGTGGAGCGTGCGCGACGGATCGAGGAGCAGGGCCGGGGCGCGATGCT
The DNA here is from genome assembly GCF_043083325.1 of Streptomyces sp. NPDC014734. Lineage (NCBI taxonomy): Bacteria > Bacillati > Actinomycetota > Actinomycetes > Kitasatosporales > Streptomycetaceae > Streptomyces > Streptomyces sp. NPDC014734. Next base: position 206,978 of record NZ_JBIBYN010000015.1, read on the forward strand.
CGCGGTGCCGCTGAGCGAGGATTCCGTCACTGCCTACACCGACGACGACGTCTTTCTCGCTGCCGTCAACGGCCCGCACAGCTGCGTACTGTCCGGCACCGTCGAGGGCATAGAGCGAGTGGGCCGGGAGCTGGCCGGAGCCGACATCGTGTCCCGCCGCATGACCACCCGCCACGCGTTCCACTCACCCCTGATGGAGCCCGTGGCCGAGCCGTACCGCGAGGTGCTCCGCTCCGTGCGGCTGAACCCGCCGTCCCTACCGTTCGTCTCCAACCGGACCGGCACCTGGATCACCGCCGAGGAAGCCACCAGCCCCGACTACTGGGTCGAGCACATGTGCTCGACCGTGCGCTTCGCCGATGGCATCGAAACACTCTGGTCCGTGCCGGACATCGCCGTCGTCGAGATCAGCCCCGCCCCCGTGCATGTCACGGACGCCCTTCAGCACCCCGCGGCGGCGGTCACCGACCGGGTCGTCGTCCCGTCGCTGACGAGGACACCGCCCGGGCGGAGCGCCCGCGCCTCGCTGCTCGACGCGGCAGGACGCCTCTGGCTCGCGGGGCACCGCGATGTCTCACCGACCGTTCCGTCCGGCAGACGGATCCCTTTGCCCACCTACCCCTTCCAGCGCCGCACCTACTGGCTGGAGCCCGGAGCGGTCCGGCCCGGGAACACGTCCGGGCAGGAGCGGTGCGGCTCCCTGCCCCAGTGGTTCCACACTCCGTCATGGCAACGCCTGGGCGCCGGGGCATCGACTCCGCCGGCCGGGCTCGCCGACCGGAACTGGCTCGTCTTCACGGACGAGGAGGGAGTCGGCCGCCGGGTGGCGGACCGGCTGGAACGTCTGGGCGCGACCGTGCACGTCGTGGCCGCGGGCCACGCGTGGACGCGCAAGGCCGACCGCGCGTACGTTCTCGACCCCGGGCAGCCGGCCCACTTCGTGAACCTGGCCGAGGCGCTGCGCGGTGACGGCGGGCTTCCCGACCGGGTCGTCCACTGCCTGGCCGTGGGGAACGACGCCCGGAACGCGGAGGAACCCCGGGCCGTGCGCGCCCTGCTGCACCGGGCCTTCGACAGCCTCGTCCAGTGGGCGCAGGCGACCGGGACCGAGCTGATGACACGGCCGCAACGATGGGACGTGCTGTCCACCGAGGTGTACTCGGTCATCGGGGACGAAGTGCTCTGTCCCCCGAAGGCCGCGGTATCGGGCATCTGCAGGGTACTGACGCAGGAGTACCCGTCGCTGAACTGCGTCCACGTCGACCTGGGCCCCGACGAGGCGCTGGAGGCCGCGGCCACGGCGGACCGCCTGGTCGAGGAACTGGTCCGCCCGGCCGCCGAACCGACGCTCGCCCTGCGGGGCCGCCACTACTGGAAGCCGACCTACCTCAAAACCGGTCTCCCGGCCAGGAGCGGTGCACCGGTCAGACGCGACGGGGTCTATCTGATCACCGGTGGTCTGGGCAGGATCGGCCTTCTCATGGCGCACGCCCTCGCCGAACTCGACCGGGTGCACCTGGTCCTGCTCGGAAGAACGGGTCTGCCGCCCAGGGAGACCTGGGACGAGGAGCGGCATCCGGTGGCGGTCCAGGAGACGATCGCCGCGGTTCGCGCGATCGAGGACCTCGGCTCCCGGGTGATGGTGGTGTCTGCCGACGTTGCCGACCCGGTTGCCATGCGGGAGGCCAAGGAGAGGATCGTCCAGACGCTCGGCCCCCTCTCCGGCGTGCTGCACTGCGCCGGCACCACGGGACCGGATGCCCACAGGAGCATCGCGGAGCTCGGGGCGCGGGAGAGCTCGTGGCACTTCGGGCCCAAGCTCCACGGCACGCGGGTCCTGCACGGGACACTCGCGGACCAGCGGCTGGACTTCGCGATCCTCTGTTCCTCCATCGCCGCGCTGCTGGGCGGTCTGGGATTCGCCGCCTACGCCGCGGCCAACTCCGTCCAGGACGCGTTCGCCCAGCGATTCCATTGCCCGGAACTTCCCTGGACCAGCGTCAACTGGGAGGCCTGGCTCTTCTCCGGCCGGAGCAGAGAGGAGTCCGAACTAGGGGCTGCTATACGGGAGTTGGCACTCACTCCGGACGAGGGACGCCAAGTCTTCCACGCCTTGCTGAACGCCGCTCCACAGCCACAGGTCGTCGTCTCCACCGGAGACCTCCTGCGGCGACAGGAGGTGTGGTCCGCGCCCGTCGCCGACGACGCGACGACGGTACGCCTCCACGAACGTCCCCATCTCCGCAACCCGTACGTCCCTCCGGTGAGCGACGCGGAGTGCGAGGTCGCCGCCATCTGGCAAGAGCTCCTCGGTGTGGCCGAGGTCGGGATCCACGACAACTTCTTCGAACTCGGAGGGAGTTCGTTGCTGGGACTCCAGGTGGTCCACCGACTGCGCCGGGAACTGGGCGTGGCCGTCCCGCTGACCATCGTCTACGAAGGGCCGACCGTCCGCACACTCGGCGAACTTGTCGAGGGCCTGAGGGAGGGGCGGTGAGGGCGGGCCGCGGGGGTGTGGCGATTGTCGGGATGTCGGGGCGTTTTCCCGGGGCGGGTGATCTGGCGGAGTTCTGGGCGAATCTGCGTGATGGTGTGGAGTCGGTTGTTCCCTTGACCGATGAGGAGCTGGAGGCCGCGGGTGTGGCGCCCGAGGTCTTCGGGCAGCCGGGGTATGTGAAGGCGGGGCCGCGGTTCGAGGGGGTTGATCTCTTCGACGCGGAGTTCTTCGGGTACACGGCGCGCGAGGCTCAGATCATGGATCCGCAGCATCGGTTGTTCCTGGAGACGGCCTGGGAGGCGTTGGAGAACGCGGGGTACGACGCGGAGCAGTACGGGGGAAGCGTCGGTGTCTTCGGCGGAGCCGGCGCGAACCGCTACCTGCAACACGTCCACTCCCACCACGACCTGGTGGAGGCGGTGGGCCCCACTCAGGTCCTCGTCGGGAACGAGCTGGGATTCCTCTCGACCCGGGTCTCCTACAAACTGGGCCTGACGGGCCCCAGCATCTCGCTGCGCACCGCGTGTTCGACCGCCCTGGTCGCGGTGCACACGGCCTGCCGCAGCCTGCTCGCCGGTGACTGCGACATGGCTCTCTCCGGTGGTGTGCACGTGGACCCCGCACGAGGTGCGGGTTATGTGTATCAGGAGGGTTTGTTTCTCTCTCCGGACGGTCATGTTCGTCCGTTCGACGCCGGGGCGCGGGGGACCGTGTTCGGCAGTGGTGTGGGTGTGGTCGTGCTGAAGCGGCTGGAGGACGCGCTGGCGGACGGGGACACGATCCGTGCGGTGATCAAGGGGTCGGCGGTCAACAACGACGGTGCGGTGAAGGTCGGCTTCACCGCGCCCAGCGTGAGCGGCCAGGCCGCCGCCGTCGGGTCCGCACTCGCGGACGCGGGCATCGGACCCGGTGACATCGACTATGTCGAGGCGCACGGGACCGGAACCGTGCTGGGAGACCCCATCGAGGTTCAGGCGTTGGAGCGGGTTTTTGGTGGGGTTGGTGTGTGTGGGTTGGGGTCGTTGAAGGGGAATGTGGGGCATCTTGATGCTGCTGCGGGTGTTGCGGGTCTGTTGAAGGTGGTGCTGGCTCTGGAGGGTGGGGTGATTCCTCCGTCGTTGAATTTTTGTCGGGGTAATCCGGATGTGGATTTTGTTGGTGGTTCTTTTCGTGTTCAGTCGGTTCTGGGGGAGTGGGGTCGTTCGGTGCGGGTGCGTCGTGCGGGGGTGAGTGCTTTTGGTTTTGGTGGGACGAATGCGCATGTGGTGGTGGAGGAGGCGCCGTTGGTGGAGGGGGGTTCGTCGAGTGTGCGTGGGGTGGAGTCGTTGGTGTTGTCGGCGCGTTCGGCGGAGGCGTTGGAGCGGGTGACGGACCGGTTGGTGGGGTTTTTGCGGAGGGGGTGTCCTGATCTGGCGGATGT
>NZ_JBIBYN010000016.1:0-173641 GCF_043083325.1 Streptomyces sp. NPDC014734
GGGGGGGGCGCGCGGCGGGGGGTCTTTGTTTCTCGTTGCGTTGGCGGGGGGGGGGGGGGGGGGGGGGGGCGGGCCCCCCCCCCCCCCCCCCCCCCCCCCCCGCCTCCGCGTTCAGGGGGTGGGGGATTCCTTGGTGACGTCCAGGGTCCGGAACGCCAGCCACAGGTCGTACCGCGCGCTCGGGGCCTGGAGCAGCGAACGTTCGAGCATCGATTCGAGGCGCGTGAGCCGTTTGCGCGCTCCCGGTACCGAAATGCCCAGCACTTCGGCGGTACGGGAGAGCTGGGCCTCGCAGTCGAGCCAGGTCCGGAGAGTCGTGTGCGGGTCGGCGGCGTTGCCGGAGGCATCCGGAGCACCGAGCGGGCGCAACTGGTGGGCCGACCACTCCTGGGCGGCCGGGCCGCGCAGGATGTCGTCAAGGTGGTACGGCGTTCCGGCGGCCGTACCGTCCGGTCCGGGACCTTGGCGGGAGACCTCGGACGTCTGGGACGACCGGGACGCAAGGGGCGTGGCGCGGATGCGCAGGGCCAGGTCCAGGGCGGCCTGGTCGGCCAGCCGGTTCAGGTCGAGGCCGAGCAGTTCGCCGATCAGCCGCAACCGTGCCGCCAGAGTGTTCCGGTGGATCTTCAGGTGCTGGACGGCGTGTGACGAGAAGGAGAGCCAGGAGGCGAGGGTCGCCATGAGCTCCTGGCCGCCCGGATCATGACTGCGCCGCGGTACGTGGGTGAGCAGGGGGCTCAGCAGCGCGTCCGCCCACTGGGCGCCGGCCGTACCGACGACCAGGGCCGCCTCCGGTGCCGAACCGAAGGCCGCGTGCCGGGTGGGCACCCCGCGGGCCACCGCCAGGGCGTGGAACGCCTGGCGGTAGCCGGTCGCCGTGTCGGTCAGCGGCACGTCCTCGCTGGCCCCGACGACGCATTCCTCCACCACATCGGCGACCCGCCGTCCGACCGGTGGGTCGACCGAGGCCGGTCCGGCCGGCACGATCAGGATCAGATGGCGCGCGTACACCGGGCACCGCACGATCCAGGACCGGCCGCCGGAGATCTCCGCACAGACCCGGGCCACGTCGTCCCGACGGCCCACGGGGCATTCCACGACACACACCCGTACCGGGTCGGGCAGTTCCGGTCTCAGGGCCCCCGCGACCTGGTGCGCGATGGACATCTGACCGGTCATGAGCAGGTGCAGCACCGCTTCCCTGGTGCGCGACTCCGCCAGGTCGACGCGCCGGCGCCTGCGTTCCACGGTCTCCGCGGTCCAGCACATGGCGAGTGGCATGGCGATGTCGGAGAGCAGTGCGGCGAGTCCGTCCGGCAGCGGGCGCGGCGCGACGACCGCCAGTACCGGGGCCGGGGCATCGGGCCGGCCGTCCAGGGGGAACAGCAACACGGTGTTCGGCCCCCTGTCGAAGGAGAAGGAGCGCGCGTCGAGCGTCGCCAGTTCCTGGACGCCCTCGGCCGCGAGCGCGGCGGCCTGCGCGGCCCATGCGGCGATGCCGGTGACCGGAGCGGTGGCTGACGCCTCCGTGTGGGCGGTCGGCCCCGTGCCCGGTCGGACGGGTGCCCGTGTCCCGTCGTCGGGGGCCCTGGTCACGCCCTGCAGGACATCGCCGTCCGCGTCGATCAGCGCGGCCCAGCCCGCCGCCCGGCCGGACAACCAGCGCAGGAGTTCCCGTGATCCACCGGTTCGAGCCAGTCGGTACATCCTCAGTACGTCGTCGGCTCGTTCCCGCCCGTGCACCCGTCCTCCGCTCATTGTGCTTCCGCACGTCCGCACGTCCACACGTCCGTTCGGCGCTGCCGCTGCCGCTGCCGCTGCCGCTGCCGCTGCCGCTGCCGCTGCCGCTGCCGCTGCCGCGCCTCGTATGTCCGCGTGCCCTGAAACCGGAGCGCAGCGTACCGGTTTCGTTGTGCGGACTGTTACCGCCTGCTGCCCACGCAGTGCGAACTGAAGCTTCCTGTCGTTGACTCGACGTCATAGAGTCCGAACGCGGTTGCGGCGGCCCTTCGGGGGTGGGGCACGGGGGCGACGGCAGCGGCTCACGGGGGTGGCCGCTGCCGTCGGCCGCGACCGCTCTTCTTCCGTCCGTGGCCGACGGCGGCTCCCGCTGTTCTCGGGGGTCGGCCCTGCCGTTGTCGGTGGTGGTTTCCAGGCCGACAGGCCCTGGGGCGGGCAGACGAGTTTCTTGGCCGGGGCCTGTTCCCGACCCGGCCCGGACGGGCTGTCGAGGCGGTCCGGTCAGCCGGACTTCGTGTATGTGAGCTGTTCGCCGCTGTCCTGGTTCGTGCGACGCAGAGAGCCGTCGGGGAGCAGGGTGAGCGTGGTGGGCCTGCCCGCCGTGCAGGACGACATGGGTTCACCGGTGACGACCGTGGAGGCACCGACCTCGACCGGGCCGTTCGTCGAGGGTTCGGACGACAGGGACGCCTCGAAGACACAGTGGTAGGAGCCACCGCTGTCGAGGGGGCCTTCCGCGGTGAGCGTGAGAACGGTGCGGCCGACTGTTCCCTGCCGGATGACGAGCTCGCGGGTGGAATGGCCCGCGGCGTTCTCGATCGAACCCGACCAGGTGCCCAGATAGCCGGACGGTATGGAGCCCGTACCGTCCTGGTCCCGGTCGTCGTCGGCCGAGGAGGAGCCCGGGTCGGTGGAGGACGGCGCGTCGTCGGTGTCCGGCGAGCCGGAACGGGATGTGGGCGAGGTGGCGGACGGGCCGGGCTTCTTCCCCTTCTCGTTCATGAAGGCGTAGACGGAGCCGCCCGCACCGATCGCGACGAGTACGGCGACCGCGACGAGGGCGATCGTCGCGCCCCTGCCCCGGCGAACGGGGTCCGGAGCGGTCGTCTGAGTGGGGCCGTACGGGGGCGTGGCGCCGAACCCTGCCTGGGGGTAGGGCTGTTGCTGCGGCGGATATCCGTATGCGGCGCCGTTCTGATGTGTGCCGAAAGCCGCTGCCCGGCCGGGATGCGGCTGAGCCGGCTGTTGGGGCGGGTAGCCGTACGTGTGGGACGGCGGCGCGGGCGGTGATACAGACGTCGGCGTGCCGGCCACCGGGGGAAGCGAGTGGACGGCGCCGGGAGGCGTGGGGGAGAGACGGTCGCCCGGCGCTTCCGGGGTTGGCGCAGGCGCGGTTGCTGGACCGGGGCCGACGGGATCGGCAGGACTGGTGAGATCGGCAGGACTGGTGAGATCGGCAGGACTGGTGAGATCGGCAGGACTGGCGAGATCGGCGGGACTGGTGAGGTTGGTGGGAACAGTGGGGTCGGTAGGACCAGTGGGGTCGGTGGGAACAGTAGGACTGGTCGAACCGGTGGAACCGGTGGAACCGGTGGGACTGATGGCACCAGTGGTATCGGTGGGGGCGGGAGGGACGGACAGCGCAGGAGGTCCGGTGAGTGCGGTGGCCGTCAGGGGCGGAACGGCGGCGGCCGGCCGTTCCCCGGGGTTCTCCTCCGGATCCTCGGAGTCCAGCAGTTCCACCGCGTGACGACCGAGTTGGGCGATGAGCGCGCCCGGGAGCCACGGCTCCGTCGTGTCGTCGTCCGGCAGTCGTCCCAGGATCGCGTCGGTCGACGGGCGGGCGGCCGGGTCCTTGCGCAGGCAGTCCCCGATCAGCCCGACAAGGCCCACCGGGACACCGGCCAGATCGGGATCCTCCTGGGCGATCCGGTACATCTGTGCGTGCGCGCCGCTGTCGGACGTCCCGAACGGAAGCCGACCGGTCGACGCGTAGGCGAGCACCGAACCGAGACAGAACACGTCGCACGCCGGGGTCACCTGCTCGCCCCGTACCTGCTCGGGCGACATGAAACCGGGAGAGCCGACAAGAGCCCCGGTGCGGGTGAGGCTGCTCTGGGTGGCGGTGTCGAGCGCCCGGGCTATGCCGAAGTCGATGACGCGTGGGCCGTCGATCGTCAGCAGGATGTTGGAGGGTTTGAGATCGCGGTGGACGAGACCGGCGGCATGGATCGCCCGCAGGGCGTGGGCGAGACCGGCCCCCAGAATGCGGACCGAGCGTTCGGGCAGGGGCCCGTACACGCCCGGCGCCGGTTTCGCGGCGGTCGCCGACCCGCCGGAGACGGTGGCCTGGAGGGAAGGACCGGCGACATACCCGGTCGCCACCCAGGGCACGACGGCCTCGGTGTCGGCGTCCAGCACCGGAGCGGTCCAGGCGGAGCCGACCCGGCGCGCGGCCCGTACCTCCCGGCGGAACCGGTCGCGGAACTCCTGCTGTCCGGCGAGTTCGCCGCGTACAAGTTTGAGTGCGACGGTACGGCCGCGGTCGGAACGGGCCAGGTAGACCTGACCCATGCCGCCCACACCGAGTCGGCCCAGCAGGCGGTATCCGCCGATGCGCTGAGGGTCGGTGGGCCCGAGCTTGTCCATGGTGTGCGTCCTCCCCCGTGCGGCGATGCGCCGGAACGCGTTGAGAATAGCTGCGAGCGATGCCGCGACGACGGGCCGGTTTCCGGCCCCCCTCGCGCGGGCATCCCCGTCTCTCCCCGGCCTCGTTCCTCCCGCCGTGGAAGGGGTGGAGCCGACGGGTCGGTTGCGCCGGAGCCTCCCGGAACCCGGCGGAGCCGGAGAGCCGGCCACACCGGGCCGCCCGAATCCGCCCGGAACTGCCAGAATCCGCCCGGAGCAGCCCGAGGCCACTCGGAACTGTCAGAATCCGCCCGGAAACGCCTGGAAGTGTCCTGAAACAACCGGAATCGGTGAGTCGCGCCCGTCCCGGTGCTCGGGGACAGAGACGGCCCGCGGATCGCCCCGGTTCCCGCCGCGCACGCGTCCGACCGCGCGGAGAAGTGCCACAGAGGTGTGTCCACGACGACGCGACACCCTGCCCAGCGAAGAGCCGCACGCCATACAACGTGGTCATGTCGGCCCGTCCCCGGTACGTCCTACGCTCACCGCATGACCCCTCATGCCTCGCATGCCCCGCATGTCGACCCCGCCGCCGGCGCGGCCGTGAAGGCCGCCGACCGCGCACACGTGTTCCACTCCTGGTCCGCCCAGGGCCTCATCGACCCGCTCGCCGTCGCCGGCGCCGAGGGCGCGTACTTCTGGGACTACGACGGCAACCGTTACCTGGATTTCACCAGCGGCCTCGTCTACACCAACATCGGCTACCAGCACCCCACCGTCGTCGCCGCGATCCAGGAACAGGCGGGAAAGCTCGCCACCTTCGCCCCCGCTTTCGCGATCGAGGCACGCTCCGAGGCCGCACGTCTCATCGCCGAGCGCACCCCCGGTGACCTGGACAAGATCTTCTTCACCAACGGTGGCGCCGAGGCCGTGGAGAACGCCATCCGGATGGCCCGGCTGCACACCGGCCGTACGAAGGTGCTCTCCGCGTACCGCTCCTACCACGGGGCCACCTCCACCGCGATCAACCTGACCGGTGACCCGCGCCGTTGGCCGTCCGACAACGGCTCGGCGGGGGTCGTCCGTTTCTGGGCCCCCTTCCTCTACCGTTCGCCGTTCCACGCCGAGACGGAGGCCGAGGAGTGCGCCCGGGCACTCCAGCACCTGGAGGACACCCTCGCCTACGAAGGCGTCGGCACGATCGCCGCGATCATCCTGGAGACGATCCCCGGCACGGCGGGCATCATGACGCCGCCGCCCGGCTACCTCGCGGGCGTCCGCGAGATCTGCGACCGGTACGGCATCGTCTTCGTCCTCGACGAGGTGATGGCCGGATTCGGCCGTACCGGCAAGTGGTTCGCGGCCGACCATTTCGACGTGGTGCCGGACCTGATGACCTTCGCCAAGGGCGTCAACTCCGGATATGTACCGCTCGGCGGTGTCGCGATCTCGGCCGAGATCGCCGCCACCTTCGAAACCCGCCCCTACCCGGGCGGACTTACCTACTCCGGTCACCCGCTGGCCTGCGCGGCGGCCGTCGCCACCATTCACGTGATGGAGGACGAGAAGGTCATCGAGAACGCCGCCCGCATCGGCGAGACCGTGCTCGGCCCCGGCCTGCGCGAACTCGCCGAGCGTCACCCGTCGGTCGGCGAGGTCCGGGGACTCGGCGCGTTCTGGGCGCTGGATCTGGTGCGCGACAAGGAGACCCGCGAGCCGCTGGTCCCGTACAACCCGACGGGCGAGGCCAACGCGCCGATGGCGGCCTTCGGTGCGGCGGCGAAGAAGAACGGGCTGTGGCCCTTCATCAACATGAACCGCACGCACGCCGTTCCGGCCTGCAACATCACCGAGGCCGAGGCCAAGGAGGGCCTCGCGGCGCTCGACACGGCGCTGTCGGTCGCGGACGAATACACCGTGTAGCGGACCGAGTCCACCGCACGGCGAGGCCGCCAGGTCCGTCGTGCGGGGCGGACAGGTCTGTCGTGCGGGGCGGACGGGTCTGTCGTGCGGGGCGGACGGGTCCGTCGTGCGGATTCGTGTGGTGCCCCTCCCGGCCCTGTCTCCCGGATTCCGGATTCAGGGATTCCGGAATCCCTGCCTTCCCGCCTCCCTCCCTGCCTCCCGGTTTCCGGAATCCCGGCCGCCCGTTGCCCGGATCCGGGCACGTCGGCGCTGCCTTAAGGTGACCGGAGGCGGAAAACAGGGGAGGGGCGCCATGGGCGCGAGCGGAGCTGTGACCCGCAGTACGCTGCGGCAGCAGATCGCGGACGCGCTGCGCGACGAAGTGCTTGCCGGGCGGTTGCAGCCGGGACGGGAGTTCACCGTCAAGCAGATCGCCGAGCAGTACGGCGTCTCGGCGACTCCGGTGCGCGAGGCCCTGTTCGACCTGTCGGCGCAGGGCCTGCTCGAATCGGATCAGCACCGAGGCTTCCGCGTACGCGAATTCACCGTCGCCGACTACCGGTCGATGGTCCAGGCCCGCACTCTGGTCATCGACGGAGTCATCCGCAGCGCAGTCCCCGGCCCCGGGATCCCGGTCGGCCGGTCCGCCACGTACGAGAACAGTCTGGTCTCCGTGCGCCGCAGGGCCCAGGAGGCCGCGAGGGCGGCGCAGGGCGGTGACCTCGACATCCTGATCGGCTACGACCTGCGCTTCTGGCGCGAGTTGGGCGCGCTCTTCGACAACGCGTACATCAACGACTTCCTGCACCGGCTGCGCGTCCAGGCGTGGGTGTTCGCGGTGCCGTACCTGCGCCACGACGTGAGCGCCCGCGACTGGCTCTGGCACGGGCATCCGGAACTCGTCGCGGCGATCACACTCGGCGATCACGACGCGGTGCGCGCGGTGATGCACGACTACAACGCGCACGCGTTGAGCTGGGCGGACCGACTGGCGGCCGGAAATCCCCCGCCCCCGGGGCGCGCACCGCGGACGACCGCACCACCATTCGCCGCCCCCGGTGCCCCTTTCACCACCAGTGAACCGGGCGCGCACGGCCCATCGTCCTGACCCGCCCGCGCCGGGCGTGCGGACCGCGTGGGCCCGGGGCGGGCGCCCGCTCGTCGGTGTCCGCCCGCTCTTCGGCGCACACCCGGCGCACGTTCGGTCCGATCCCCGGCCGTCTGCCACTGTGCGCGACGTGCACACCGCATTACGCTGTCCCGACCATTATGAATATTTCGACGCGTACCCGTGGGAGAGCGAGAATTCGTGGCCTGTGACCTGTGGCTGGTCCCCCTCGTCGATGTGCTGTGCCACAGCCCCGACAATCCGTTCGCCGAAGAGATAGCCGTCTACGACAAGGCGTTGGGCGAGGCCGGACTGCCGCCCGTCCCCGTGTACGCGTACATGCCGGGCCTGACCGGCGACGTCGCCCCCATCGCGGGCTTCGACTACGACGCCCTGCACTTCCTGCGCCGCGCGTACCTGCTCCACCTCAGCGGTTTCGCCGTCGCGCCCGTCGACGAACTCGGCGGTGACTACGAGCAGTTGCTGGAGATGTTCGAGGCGACGGCCCAGCAGTCCCACCTGGTCTGGCACTACGACCACGCGGGGGCCTATGTCCCGCTGGACTTCGCCGTGCCGCTCTCGGACGACGACCTGCTCGCGGGCGGGGGCCCGCTCGGTTCCAGCCACGGGCTGCTGAGAGAGCTGGAATTCGTCGCCCCGGCCATCGGCATCGACCCGGCGAACCCACCGGCCGCCCCGCTGCCGCCCGCCGCGCCGACCGAGCTGGAGGAACCGGCGGCCCCGATTCCGCACGACGACAGTCCGTTCGCCCGCGAGCGGCACGTCTGGCTGGGGTTGTACGCGGCCGCCACCCGCAGCCTCGCCCAGGGCTCGATGATCATCTTCAGCTGACCCGACTGTCGGTCAGCCGATCAGCCGGTGAGTCGGCTAGCCGGTCAGCCGGTCAGCCGGTCAGCCGGCCGGACAGCCCGACACCCGGGCACCCCGACCCCCGACACACCGTCAGCCCGCTGCCCCGATCCGCTGCCCCGATCCTTGTAGCGGCCGTTGTGCCGATGCTTGTGGCGGTCCATCACATCAATGCGGCACCGGTATCGGTGGCGGCCCTCGGGACTCGGCGTGCGGTCGTCAAGCTCCGGAGTTCCCGAGCAGTTCCCGCGGCGCCCTCCGGAGTCCCTACAGCGTCCCTCCGGAGTCCCCGCGGTGTCAGCGCGGGGACTCCGGAGGGCGCTGGCGCGGCATGTTCGGCCGGGTGATCGTCTGCATCGGGAACCGCCCCGGCAGCGCACCCTGCTCCGGGCGCGCGTTGGCGCCCGTGCCGGACGACAGGGTCTGGAGCCCCATCGGCGCAGGGCCGGCCCGGAATTCCACCATCCAGTCCGCGGTCTCGGTCCGGACGAGTTCCGTGACGTCCTCCGAGAAGCGACGCAGCACCCCGAGGCAGCGCTCGGCCGCCTCGCTGGCCGTTCCCTCGGTCGGCCCCAGCACCTCTCGCACCGACTCCGACGCCCAGTCGAACTGGAGCACCTGCAGTCGTCGCTGCACGGCCTGGGCGGTGGCGAGATCCCTTATCCAGCCCGAGGTGAGGCCGAAGTACCGGTCACACGCCATGCACGCGGCCCCCAGCAGCAGCGAGAGGTAGCCCCACCCGGCCGCCCCGGTGAGTACCCCGGTGAGGTCGAGCAGGGGCAGCGCGGCGCCCGCCACCGCCCCCGCCGCCGTGCCGATGCGCAGCGTCCGCGCCGCGCGCCGCTTCCACACCCGGTCGTTCAGGTACCACTCGGCGGTGCGCAGCGCCGCGTCCTCGACCCACTGGTACAGCTCGTCGAGACGCTCGGCGGGTTCGCTCCAGTCGCCGAGCGGGAACGGCGTGGCGGTCAGGTCTCCGCCCCGGCGCGCCTTCCGGTCCCGTGCCACCCGGCCCCGTGCCACCCGGCCGCGTGCGCCGGAGCCCGAACCGGAGGAACCGGCCGAGCCGGCCGAACCGGGCTCGTTGCGGGATCCTTCGGGCTGCATCTCCGGCTGACTCACCGGGGTACTCCTCTGCGTTCTGCGTAGTGGCGCCTGATGTACGGCGGTGTTCTCGACGGTGGGCTATCACTGCTCTCCGGCGTGGCCGACTGTCCCGCTCGCGTAACTTTGCGTGACGAGCGGTGTGCCTGTGTGTCCTGACGCGCATGCCCTTCCTACCGCCGAATGGTGGGCTGCGGAGTCGAAATCGCGGTATTCCCGGGAGCGTGGGGGCTGTGATCAGGTATAGGCGTCATGTCGGCGCTGACCGAAACTCACTCGAAAGAGTTGCCCACCAGCGGGTGGGGCGCGCTGAGCGGTGACCACGTAGGCTCGGCGTATCGAAACATTTCGTCGTCGAATTGCCTGGAGCGACCGTGATTCCCGGTGCAGGTCAGCCCAATATGCAGCAGCTGCTGCAGCAAGCCCAGAAGATGCAGCAGGACCTCGCCGCGGCTCAGGAGGAGCTGGCGAGGACCGAGGTCGAGGGGCAGGCGGGTGGTGGTCTGGTCAAGGCGACCGTGACCGGCTCCGGTGAGCTCCGCGCCCTGGTGATCGATCCGAAGGCCGTCGATCCGGCGGACACCGAGACGCTGGCGGACCTCGTCGTCGCCGCGGTCCAGGCGGCGAACGAGAACGCGCAGCAGCTCCAGCAGCAGAAGCTGGGCCCGCTCGCCCAGGGACTCGGCGGCGTGCCCGGTCTCCCCTTCTGAAAACCCCGTGCCGTCCCGCTGAAAACCCCGTGCCGTCCCGGTCGCGGCGTCCGCCTTCGAGGAGGAACGGCCGTCATCGGGGTGGAACGGCCGTCATCGGGTCGGTTCGGGCACCTGAGGGGCGGCCGCCGTTCGACACCGGCTCTTCTCGTCGGCGGCCCGGACTCGTACGTTGTATTCATGGCCCGTCGCACGCGGGGCGCGGTGCACCGCCGGTGGTGCACCGTCCGCGACGCCCCAGGGCGGCAGATGGCGGACACGGGCCTCGTCGGCGGGCAGGGTCCGCGGACACGGGCCTCGCGGCAGGCGGGGTCTCAGGAAGAGGAAGGCGTTTCCGTTGTACGAAGGCGTGGTTCAGGACCTCATCGACGAGTTGGGCAGGCTGCCCGGCGTCGGTCCGAAGAGCGCGCAGCGGATCGCCTTCCACATCCTGCAGGCGGAGCCGACCGACGTGCGGCGTCTCGCCCATGCCCTCCTGGAGGTCAAGGACAAGGTTCGGTTCTGCTCGGTCTGCGGCAACGTCGCCCAGCAGGAGCAGTGCAACATCTGCCGGGACGCGCGACGCGACCGGACGGTCATCTGCGTGGTCGAGGAGCCGAAGGACGTCGTCGCGATCGAGCGGACCCGTGAGTTCCGCGGCAGGTACCACGTGCTCGGCGGCGCGATCAGCCCGATCGAGGGCGTCGGCCCCGACGACCTGCGCATCCGTGAGCTGCTCACCCGTCTCGCCGACGGCACGGTCACGGAGCTGATCCTGGCGACCGACCCCAACCTGGAGGGCGAGGCCACCGCGACGTATCTGGCGCGGATGGTCAAGCCGATGGGCCTGCGGGTCACCAGACTGGCCAGCGGTCTGCCGGTGGGCGGCGACCTGGAGTACGCGGACGAGGTCACCCTGGGCCGCGCCTTCGAGGGGAGGCGCCTGCTCGATGTCTGACGTGAGCCCGGTGCCCGGTCCCGGCGCGTGCCCGATGCCCGACGTCTTTACGTCGTCCGGTGTTCCTGTGGCGACCGTTTGCCCGACTCACGACGACTTTACGTTCAGCGACGCTATGTTCTACTCACCGTTTGCGACCGTGCCCACGGGAGGTCCCTCGATGTCTGACGCCACGCTGAACTCCGTCACGCAGGACCCGGACGATTTCGCCGTCCAGATCGCCGACCAGATCAAGACGTTCATCGTCGCGGTCACCGAGGTGTCGAAGGTCGAGGAGCCCGAGGAGGCCGTACCCGTCCTGCTGCTCCAGGTCTCCCAGCTGCTGCTGGCGGGCGGGCGGCTCGGCGCGTACGAGGACATCGTCCCCGACGAGCGATACGAGCCGGATCTGGGGGCCGAGCCGGACGCCGACGGCCTGCGCGAACGGTTCGCCGCCCTGCTGGAGCCGATCGACGTCTACTCCGAGGTGTTCGACCCGTACGAGCCGCGCAAGGCGCCGGTTCCGGCCCGCATCTCGGACGACCTGGCCGACCTCGTCACCGACCTGCGCCACGGCCTGGCCCACTACGAGGAGGGCCGTACCACCGAGGCCCTGTGGTGGTGGCAGTTCTCCTACTTCTCCAACTGGGGTTCCACCGCGTCCGCCACCCTGCGCGCCCTGCAGTCGCTGATCGCCCACATCCGCCTCAACCAGCCCCTCCAGGAGCTCGACGGCCTGGACACGGACTCGGAGACCGTCGATGACGAGCTGGCCGAGGAGGCGGGCCGGGTGATGGCCGAGGAGATCGCGGGTCCGCTGGGACTGCGCCCGGTGCGGTAGCGGGAGCGAGGCCCGCGCCCCGCGCCGAAGAGCGGATCGTGGGGTTCCGGTCCACGCTGGAGGGGGTGCATCCCGCATCGTGGACCCGGCGCGCCGTGCGTGTGGGCTGGGCCACATAGGGAGTGCGGCCCCGATCGGCGGGCAGCAGCCCCCGTACGAGCGGCTCGGAACGACACGCCGATGATCACGTGTTGAGCGGGACATCTCACCATGTGGTATCGGCGGGGCGTTTCCGGGCTGCTCGTTAAACTGAGCCGACCGCAGTAATGGACTGAGCGAGGAGCGCACGTGGGCCTTGTCGTGCAGAAGTACGGAGGCTCCTCCGTAGCCGATGCCGAGGGCATCAAGCGCGTCGCCAAGCGAATCGTCGATGCCAAGAAGAGCGGCAACCAGGTGGTTGTCGTGGTGTCCGCGATGGGCGACACGACGGACGAGTTGATCGATCTCGCCGGGCAGGTATCCCCGATTCCTGCCGGGCGCGAGTTCGACATGCTGCTGACCGCCGGGGAGCGGATCTCCATGGCCCTGCTGGCGATGGCGATCAAAAACCTGGGCCACGAGGCCCAGTCGTTCACGGGCAGCCAGGCCGGCGTCATCACCGACTCGGTCCACAACAAAGCGCGCATCATCGATGTGACGCCGGGCCGTATCCGTACGGCGCTGGACGAGGGGAACATCGCGATCGTCGCGGGGTTCCAGGGGGTGTCCCAGGACAAGAAGGACATCACCACCCTCGGCCGCGGCGGGTCCGACACCACCGCGGTCGCGCTCGCCGCCGCGCTGGACGCCGAGGTCTGTGAGATCTACACCGATGTGGACGGTGTCTTCACCGCCGACCCGAGGGTCGTGAAGAAGGCCCGGAAGATCGACTGGATCTCCTTCGAGGACATGCTGGAGCTGGCCGCGTCCGGTTCCAAGGTGCTGCTGCACCGGTGCGTGGAGTACGCACGCCGCTACAACATCCCGATCCACGTCCGTTCGTCCTTCTCCGGGCTGCGCGGAACCTGGGTCAGCAACGAGCCGCAAGGGGACCAGAAGGTGGAGCACGCGATCATCTCCGGAGTCGCCCATGACGTCTCCGAGGCCAAGATCACCGTCGTCGGTGTGCCCGACAAGCCCGGCGAGGCCGCCGCGATCTTCCGGACCATCGCGAACGCGGAGGTCAACATCGACATGGTGGTGCAGAACGTCTCCGCCGCGTCGACCGGGCTCACCGACATCTCGTTCACGCTGCCGAAGGCCGAGGGCCGCAAGGCCATCGACGCCCTGGAGCGCAACCGCGGCTCCATCGGTTTCGACTCGCTGCGTTACGACGACCAGATCGCGAAGATCTCCCTGGTCGGTGCCGGTATGAAGACGAATCCGGGGGTTACGGCCGGGTTCTTCGAGGCGCTGTCGGACGCCGGTGTGAACATCGAGCTGATCTCGACGTCCGAGATCCGCATCTCGGTCGTCACCCGCGCGGACGACGTCATCGAGGCCGTGCGCGCCGTGCACACCGCCTTCGGTCTCGACAGCGACTCCGACGAGGCCGTCGTCTACGGGGGCACCGGCCGATGACCGCTCGCCGCCCTTCGCTCGCGGTCGTCGGTGCGACCGGGGCGATCGGCGGTGTCATGCTCCAGATCATCTCGCAGCACGCGGATGTCTGGGGCGAGGTGAGGCTGATCGCCTCGCCGCGTTCGGCAGGCCGCAAGCTGGTCGTACGCGGCGAGGAGAGCGAGGTCCTCCCGCTCACCGAGGACGTCTTCGACGGTGTCGACGTGGCGCTGTTCCTGGTGCCCGACGACGTGTCCGCGCAGTGGGCGCCGATCGCCGCTGCCAAGGGCGCGGTCGTCGTCGACGATTCCGCCGCGTTCCGGCTGGACCCGGACGTCCCGCTGGTCGTGCCCGAGATCAACCCGCATGCCGTACGGATCAGACCGCGCTCCATCGTCGCCAGCCCGAACTGCACGACGCTCGCGCTGATTGTCGCTGTCGGCGCGCTGCACTCCGAGTTCGGTGTGCGGGAGCTCGTCGTCTCCTCGTACCAGGCGGTGAGTGGCGCGGGCCGCGACGGGGTGGCCGCGCTGCGCGAGCAGCTCTCGCTGGTGGCCGGTACGGAACTCGGGACGAACCCCGGTGACGTGCGCCGGGCCGTGGGCGACGCGGAGGGCGGCAGCCCCTTTGCCGCGCCGGTGGCCCTCAACGTCGTGCCCTGGGCCGGGACCGAGGCCGGGGACGGCTGGTCGTCGGAGGAACTCGCGATCCGCGGGGAGTGCCGCAAGATCCTTGACCTGCCGAGCCTGCGGGTGGCGGCCACGTGTGTGTACGTGCCGGTCGTCGCCACGCACTCGATGTCCGTGCACGCGCGGTTCGAGAACGAGGTCGAGGTCGAGCGGGCACACGAGATCCTGGCGACGGCCCCGGGAGTGGTGCTCTACGACAGCCCGGCGGCGGGGGACTTCCCGACGCCGGCCGACGTCGTCGGCACGGATCCGACGTGGGTCGGACGGGTGCGCCGGTCGCTGGACGACCCCCGGGCCCTGGAACTGTTCGTCTGCGGCGACAACCTCCGCAAGGGGGCGGCGTTGAACGTGGCGCAGATCGCCGAGTCGGTGGCCGCCGAGTTCCCCACGTCTGATCGAACCTGATCGAACCTGATTTGTGCGGTCTGTGAACGCCCTGTGAGCAAGTTGGAAGACTGAACCCCTTGAGCTGGGGTGTTGCGGTGTCCGACGATGACCTTTCGGCCTTTTGCAACCGTCGGCCGAACGATGCGCGTCTATGCGGTCACTTCTTGCGCGGCGGGACGCGTATTCGGGGCATTCGGGGAAGAGCGGGTACGTATGAGGGCATGTCGCACTGCGTCGAACGCGGTGTCGCGCGCGTACAACCCTGATGGGGGGAAACGTGTCCAACTGGCGTGGCAGAGGTTCTCGACATCACAGTGGTGGGCCCCCTGCGTGGCGCTTCGGTGCGTCCGCTCAGGCGGCCCCGCGCACCCGGCGGCATGCCGGTGATCGCGCCCATGCCCGCCGCACGTTCCGCGCGGCTGTCGTCACAGCGCGAGGGCGCTGAGGAGAGCGTGGCAGCCGGAACCACAGTCGACCACCTCACCGAGACCTATCGCGCCCACTACCGCTCGCTGCTCGGCCTCGCGGCCCTGCTCCTGGACGACACGGCCTCGTGCGAGGACGTGGTGCAGGAGGCGTTCATCCGTGTGCACTCGGCGCGCAGCCGGGTGCGTGAGCCCGAGAAGACCCTGGCGTATCTGCGCCAGACCGTCGTCAACCTGTCGCGGTCCGCGCTGCGCCGCCGCATCCTCGGGCTGAAGCTGCTCTCCAAGCCGATGCCGGACATGGCGAGTGCGGAGGAGGGCGCGTACGACCAGTTGGAGCGGGACGCGCTCATCAAGGCGATGCGAGGGCTGCAACGGCGCCAGCGGGAGGTACTGGTGCTGCGCTACTTCGCGGACATGACGGAGGCGCAGGTGGCCGAGACGCTGGGCATATCCCTGGGATCGGTCAAGGCCTACGGATCGCGCGGCATCGCGGCGCTGCGGGTCGTCATGGAGGCACAGGCATGAGCCGGCCCGACGGTGGACACGAGAACGCGCACGAGAGCACACGCGAGAACGCGCACGAGAACGCGCACGAGAATGCGGACGCGCGCGCGGACGGCCGGGAGGCCCGCGGCACGCGCGGGGTCGGGGCGGACCGGACCGGGAACGGAATCCGGACCGGGAACGGGATGGAGGACGACGGGCGGGAGAACGCCCGGCACGCGGACTCGGATTCGGACGCGGACGTGAACGCGGAGGCGAAGGTGGACGCGGGCGAGAGCGCGGGCATGGGCCCGGACACGAGCGGGGACGCGGACATGGACTCCGACGGGGGCACGGACCCGGACACGAGCGAGGGCGTCGAACCGCGTTCCGGCGCGGACGCGGACGTTCCTCCGGATACGAATGCTCCTCCGGATACGGACCTCCCCCCGAGTGCGGACGTTCCTCCGGATCCGGATACAGACGTTCCTCCGGATCCGGGCTCGGGCTCGGTTTCGGGTTCGGTGACGGTCATGCGTGTCGGCGCACGTGGCGACGACGGCCCCGATATGCCGGAGTTCCTGGACGAGGTCGCGCTGCGCCGCATGCTGCACGGAGCCGTCGAACAGATCGAACCGGCCGACGGCGTCCTCGACCACCTGCACCGGGCCGTGCCCGTCCGGCGTGCCAGGCGGCGGCAGGCCGTCGTCGGAATGGCGGCGGCGGCGCTGCTCATCGGCACCGCGGTTCCCGCCTTCGTCCACGTTGCGAACTCCGACGGCTCGAACGCCCCCAACCCCGCGATAGCCGGGCACGGTGAGCAGGCGCAGGGCGGCAACGGCATGGAGAGCGGCTCCGGAAGCGCCGGGAAGGACAACGGCGGCGGAATCGGCGGGCAGAACGACGGCGATCCGAACCATCCGGTGAGCACCAGCAGCCCGTCCGACGGCCAGGGCCAGAGCGGTGACGGCGACCCGACCGGTGGGGTGTCCGACCCGGCCGCCACCATCGCCTCCTCCGCACCGGCCTGCGACCCGGAACAGCTCGGTGTCGCCTCGGCCGAGACGGGCGCGGCCGGTGCCGACGGCACGGTGTACGGAACCTTTCGCATCGCCAACGTCTCCGGCAAGGAGTGTTCGGTGAGCAGCGGTGGAAGCGTGGGTTTCCAGGCACTGGGCGCGGCCGACCCGGCCAAGATCGCGGTCGTGCAGCATGCCGCGGGCGACGCGGCGGGGGGTCTGCCCGACCCCTCGCGCGAGCGGGCGGCCGTGGAGCTGAAGCCGTCCATGGCGTACGAGGTGAAGTTCGCCTGGGTGCCGAAGGACACGTGTCCGACCATCGGCGGTTCTGCGAGCCCGACGCCCACCGAGGGCGCGGGCGGTGCCGGGGGCGCGGGTGGGTCCGCTGTCGCAGGCGGTGCCGGCACGGGTTCCGGCGACGGCGCCGCGGATACGGCTGCACAGCTCGGCGGCGACGGAGGTGGCGGCGGCGGGCTGCTGGACGGCAGCGTCTCCGTGACGCACACGCCGCAGGCGGGCGCCCCGGTCGCGGAGGCGAAGATCGCCAACGCCTGTGCCGGGACGATCTACCGGACCGGGGTGCTGGCCCCCACACGATGAGGCAGGAGCAGGAGCAGGAGCAGGAGCAGGAGCAGGGGCAGCGGCGCGTGCCCCGGGTGTGACCGGACCGGGGCCTCGGAAGGTGCCCGGGCCCCGGAGGGCTCAGACGGCGCCGGTCCTCACATCGGGGTCGGACCGTACGCCGGGGTCGGGCCGTACGCCGGGATCGGTGGGCACGGCGCTCGTGTTCGCGTCGGAGTCCACGGCAGAGCCAGTGTTCGCGTCCGGGCCCGAGTCCGATGCCGGGCCCGAGCCAGCGTTCACGCCGGAGTCCGCAGCCGGCCCGGAGTCCGCGGCCACGCCGGGGTCAGTGTTCGCGTTCACGTCGGCGCTCGTCTCCGTGACGAGGCCCAACTTCAGGTCGCGCGCCGCTTCGGTCTCGCGGCGGACCAGTCGGAACCACATGAAGAGCACGAATCCGGCGAATACGAACCACTCGCCGGTGTAGCCGAGGTTCTGGAAGGCCTTCAGGTCCAGGCCGGTGCCCTGCGCCGCGGCGGCCGGTACGGGACGCAGCCCGCCCACGGCCCCCGTGTCCTGGAGCGTCACCCATGCGTCGTACACGTCGTACGGGACGAGGTTGACCAGCGTCGCGGCACTGATCATGCCGAGTTGGCCGGTCGGCAGTCCGCCCCCGGCGTCGACCCCCGAGGTGCCGGCGTTCTCCGAGGCCTGGAGGTCGCCGGTGACCGTGACCGTACCGGCCGGAGCAGCGGGCACCGCAGTGCGGCCGGGCTTGCCGGGCAACCAGCCGCGCACCACCGGCAGGGCCCTGCCGCCGTTCGTGCGGAGCATGCTCAGGACGTAGAAGCCGTTCTTGCCGTCCAGTTCCCGGTGGGGCACCAGGAACTGGTCGGCGTACCGGCCGGTGGCGGTGGCCGGACGGCCGGAGGTCTCCAAGTCGACGGGAAGCAGGTCGTCGATCGGCTCGGCGGCCCTGGTGCCCGGGGCCGGCTGCTTCTCGGCGGCGTTGTGCGTCTGCACGCGGTCCTCGAAGCGGCCGAGCTGCCAGGTGCCCATGAACACGCAGAACGGGATGGCCAGCACGACGAACAGGTTGATCCCCCACCACCGCGGGGTCAGCAGGAACCGGTACACCCCTCCACGGTACGGTCCCCGCTCCCGGCCCCCGGCGCTGGGGTGTCGCTGTCCCGCCCCCGCGTCGCCTCGTCCGCGCCCGTGTCCGCGCCCGCGCCCGTGGCCGTGCCTGTTTCACCAGCCCCGCTCGCTCCGTACAGCTGCCGCCCCGCTCGTTCCGTACCGCCGCCGCCCGTGCTCAGCCGTCGGACACGGGGGCGGAGGAGGCGCCGCCCGTGCCCAGGTGGCGGCGGGCGAAGTCGAGCTCCAGCCGGACCTGCTTGATCCGCTCCTCCACGACGAGCGAACCGTGCCCCGCGTCGTAGCGGTAGACCTCGTGCGTCGCGTCGCGTCCCTTCAGCCGGTCCACGTAGTTCTCGATCTGGCGGATAGGACAGCGCGGGTCGTTCACACCCGCCGAGATGTAGACCGGAGCCCGGACGGAGTCGACGTAGGTCAGCGGGGACGACGCCTCGAAGCGCTCGGGCACCTCCTCCGGCGTTCCGCCCAACAGGGTGCGGTCCAGCGCCTTCAGATCCTCCATCTCGTCGTGGTACGCCGTGACGTAGTCGGCGACCGGGACGGCCGCCAGGCCCAGGGCCCATGCGTCCGGCTGTGTACCCAGCCCCAGCAGCGTCAGATAGCCGCCCCAGGAGCCACCGGCGAGCACCAGCTTCTCCGGGTCGGCGAGCCCCGACGCCACCGCCCACTCCCGCACCGCGGCGATGTCCTCCAGCTCGATCAGGCCGACGCGGTGCTTGAGCGCGTCCGTCCAGGCGCGTCCGTACCCGGTGGAACCGCGGTAGTTGACCCGGACGACCGCGTAGCCGTGGTCCACCCAGGCGGCGGGACCGGACGCGAAGGCGTCGCTGTCGTGCCAGGTCGGCCCGCCGTGGATCTCGAACACGGTGGGGAACGGCCCCTCGGCCGGGGCGGCGGGCCGCTGCACGAGCGCGTGGACGCGCCCCCCGGGCCCGTCCACCCATACGTCCTCCACCGGCACGGACGCGGGGGCCTTCGCACCGGGCGGGTCGAGTACCACCGTGCCCGAGGTGGACCGGATGACGGGCGGCTGCGCGGCCGACGACCACAGGTACTCCACCGTGCCGTCCGGCCGGGCCGTGGCGCCCGACAGCGAGCCCGCAGGCGTCTCCACACGCACCGGGGCCCCGTCCGCGCCCGGCTCGTACCGCCACAGGTCGCTGCGGGCCTCGAAGCCGTGCACGATCAGCAGCGCGGAGGCGTCCGGATACCACTCGGCGCCCACATCACCGGGCAGGTCGAGCGCGAGATCGGTCTCCGTGCCCGTCATCGGGTCCCAGATCATCGGCTCCCAACGGCCCCGGCGCTGGTGCCCGACCAGGAGCCGGGTGTCACCGGCGACGGGGGCGAAGCCCAGCACGGACAGGCCCAGTTCCTTCGTTCCGCCCTCGGTGTCGTCAAGCTCCGCGACCGTGGACCCGTCCGGCCGCACCACACGCAGCGCGGAATGCATCGCGTCGCCGTGTTCGGTGTGTTCCAGGGCGATCAGCGTTCCGTCATGGCTGAGATCGCCGACGCCCGCCGACTCGCGGTGCCGGTAGATCTCGACGGGAGCCGCGCCCGGCCGTACGACATGGATCGTGGTCCCGTCCTCGTCGGTCGAGCGGCCGACCACCGCCGTTCCGTCCCGTCCGATCGCGAGCCCGGCCGGGTACGAGGCGGCAAGACCCGGCGCCGCCGGTTCGTCCGCGGGCTTCGCGTCCCCGGCGGGGTGGAACGGCTGGCGCATCCACACCCCGAACTCGTCACCGTCGGTGTCGCTGAACCACCAGATCGACTCGCCGTCCGGTGTCAGCACGCCCTCCGTCGTCCCGTTCGGCCGGTCGGTCACCTGGCGCTGTTCGCCGGTGGCGCGGTCCCACGCGTACAGCTCGTACGTCCCCGTCGCGTTGGAGACGAACAACGCGCGGTGCGGCGCGTCCTCCGCCCAGTCGGGCAGGGACACCCTGGGCGCCCTGAACCGCTGTTCCCACGTCGGTACGGACGCGTCGGCCGCCCCGCCCCCGGTCGTGGACGCCGCGCCGCCCCCGGTCGTGGACGCGGACCCGGTCGTGGACGCGGATGTCGAACCGGACTCGGGCACGGGCATCACGCCGGACTCGGGCAGAAACCCGGACTCGGCAGCGGAAGCGGTCGTCTGCGCGGCGGGGGTCGTGGAGCCGGTGATCTCAGTCATGCCCCCATTCTGCGCCGGAGTGCCGACAATTCGTTCGCGTCGTCCGCAGCCTGTGGATAACCTCCCGGGCATGCATGCAGAGACCCCCGCCGACTGGCGCCAGGCCAACCGTGCGCTCTGGGACGAACGAGTCCCCATCCATGTCGCGAGCGACTTCTACGACCTCGAATCCTTCCGAGCCGGCGAGGACGCCCTGCGCGCCTTCGAAGTCGCCGAGGTCGGGGACGTGGCAGGCAAGTCGCTGCTCCATCTGCAGTGCCACATCGGCGTCGACACCCTTTCCTGGGCCCGCCACGGAGCGTCGCGCGTCGTCGGCCTGGACTTCTCGGAACCGGCCGTCGAGGCCGCGCGCGGCCTGGCCCGCGAGATCGGACTCGGCCCGGACCGGGCGGCTTTCGTCGCCGCCGACGTCCACGACGCGGCCCAGGCCGTCCCCGACTCGTCGTACGACATCGTCTACACGGGTGTCGGTGCGTTGAACTGGCTTCCCGACACGCGTCGTTGGGCCGAGGTCGCCGCTTCGCTCGTCGCCCCGGGCGGATTTCTCTACCTCGCGGAGTTCCATCCGCTCACGGACTGCCTCGACGACTCGACCGGCAGAGAGATCGTCCACGACTACTTCAGCCGCGACGCATGGGTGGAGGAAGCCCCGGGCACGTATGCGGACTTCGACGCGCCGACCGTCCACAACCGCAGTGTCGAATGGCAGCACCCGATCGGAGACGTGGTCTCGGCGCTGGCCGCCGCAGGGCTGCGGATCGAGTTCCTGCACGAGCACGACGCCTCGCTCTTCGCCCGCTTCTCGGCGCTGGAACGGCAGGCCGACGGCTTCTACCGCTTCCCCGCCGACCGCCCGCGCATCCCGCTGATGTACTCGATCAAGGCAACGCGCCCGGCTGTCGGTTCCTGACCGCGAACCCTGTTCAGGGCCCGTTGTCAGTGGTGGGCCTCAGACTCGGACCATGACCACGACTGCTGATCTGCGTGCCGCGGTGGAGACGTACTGGGCCGCTGCCGGGAACCGTGACTGGGACACCTTCGCCGCGACACTCGCCGACGAGGTGCTGTTCGACCTGCCGCAAATCCGTGAACGCATCCGCGGCAAGGAACGGTACGTACGGTTCAACCGGGAGCACCCGGCGGGCCGGGACGTACGCGTCGAACGCATCGCGGTCGACCGCGAGGGGCAACAGGCGGCCGCGCGGACGCTTTTCACGGTCGGCCCGCAGGAGCTGCACGCCATTCACTTCTTCACGTTCGACGAGGAGGGGCGGATAAGCGGCATCACCGATTTCCGCCCCGAGCCGTACGAACCCCCGGCGGGCCGGGAGCACCTCGTGGAGCGCTATTGAGATCCGTTCGCACGGCCCCGCACGCCTCGCACTCCTTCCGCGTCCGGGCGCCCGTTTAACGCCCGTTTGAACGCCCGTCCGTCTGAGCGCCCGAGAACGTCCGCCGGCCTGAACGTTCGTCGGCCCTAGCCTCCGTCGGCCAGAAATCTCCGTCGGCTCGAACGATCGTTGGGCTGAACGCTCGTTGGCCCGAACGTTCGTCGTTCTGAACGCTCTGCGCGGGTGCCTGCCCGGATGGGCGACGGTGAGGCTCTCGTCGAAGAACGCGGGGTGGGCTGCCGAGGGGTTCGTGCTCCTCGGCAGCCCGGTTACGCCCCCTGGCACGGACGGCCGGAGAGGGCGCGGGTCCTCGTGTCTCCTTCGGTCGCGCCCTACGCGGCCGAGCGGAACGCCGGAAGGTAGCCGCCCGACTGTCCGGCCGCCTTGGGGTGGTACGAGTTGTAGACCGGGACGGACACGCTGTGGAGCCACGCGTCACCGGAGCAGAGCTCGTGCCCGGTGAATTTGTCCACCACGCTGGAGAACGTGAATCCGGCATTGGCCGCCTGCTTGGCGATGACACCGTTCAGGACGTCGGACGCGTTGTTGATGGCTGCCCGCTTCTTCTCGGAGAGCCCGGCGATGCAACTGCCGCTCAACTTGTAGAAGCGCGGGTAGCCCAGCACCACCACATGCGCCTGCGGGGCCCGGGACTTGATGGAACCGTAGAGCGAGCCCAGACGGGACGGAAGGGAGGTCTGCACCTGCGTCACGGCCGAGCTCACACTGCTCAGGCAGGTGGCTTCGCTGGACAGCACACAGTCCTGCATGACGGAGGCGAACCCCACGTCATTGCCGCCCGCGGTGACGCTGACCAGGCCGGTGGACGAGTTCAGCGCGCCGAGTTGGGTGCTCGCCACCGAGCTCGTCGTCGCGCCCGAACAGGCGACGAAGGAGAAGGAGGAGGGCGAGTTCGCAGCAGCCCAGAGGTAGGGGTAGGCGTTGGTGCTGCGGCGGCAGTCGCCGCTGTCGGAGAGGTAGCTTCCGGCACCGACGCCGGACGAGTACGAGTCACCGAGCGCGACGTACCCGCCGGCGGCTGCGGAATTCGCCCAGGCCGGCTGGGCGACGCCCAGGGCGGCTGCGGCGGCGAGGACCAGAGTGGATGCGGACGCCCAGAATCTCCGTACTGACATGGCGGTCAGCCCTCCGAAGTGTGGGGGGTGGGTGGGGGGTTGGAGCGCCATGTTTCTAGCAGCTCTAGGTACTCGCCGGTAATGGCTGAACAAGAACTGGTCTGAAATGCCCGAATGATCATTCGAATGCGTGAGCTTCGCGCGTAGATCGGCCTCCGGTCGCGCCTGCATCGCGGGGAGTGGAGAGGCGGGGGTCCGGGGGCGGCGGGCACAACAGAACCGCCCTCTGCGGTGGCACCCCGGTGAGGGGTGCCACCGCAGAGGGCGGTGGGTCTGGATCTACGGGATCAGTTGTCGTGGCCTCCGTCGATCATGCGCGGGGCGTCCGCGGAGATCAGTTGTGGCCGAACCTCCGCTGCTTCCGGTGGGAGACCTGTTCTGAGATCGAGTGCACCGGGTCCTGGGTGGGCGGTTGCTGCGTCTTCTCCGTCGTTTCCGGAGGGGCGCTTCGCTCATGACCACCGCTGCGGGCGCCGCGGTTCTGTCGACTTTGCTTCTTGCCCACGATCGTGCCTCCTGTAGCGGATCTCGGACGATGGGCCACCACCAGATTCGCATGTGAGGGTGAAAGGTGCATATCGGGTTGAAGTCGCCAGGTGCGTATCCGGCGGGACGATGGATGGGCGGCGCCGCTCCGGGGGGACGGACAGGGTGCGGCCGCCGATATTCGGATGCGGGTCACTCGCGAGGCCGCTTAGGGTCGATCCTCGTGGAACCGCTCAGTGAGAAACAGATCCGTTCGTCTTTCGTGAACTGCACCAAGGGCGACGCCGCACGACTCCGCCTGCCGCTCGATTTCGCCGAACTCGCCTGGACTGACCTGGACTTTCTCGGCTGGGTGGATCCGGGGGCGCCCTTGCGGGCCCATCTTGTGCTTCCCGCGGCGCAGGGGCCGCTGGGAATCTCGCTGCGGGTGCCTTCCGTGAGGCGTACCAGTGCCGTGAAGTCCAGCCTCTGCCAGATCTGCCTCACGGCTCACGCCTCCTCCGGCGTGACCCTGCTTGCGGCCCCGCTGGCGGGCGCCCGCGGTCGCGAGGGCAACACCGTCGGCATCTATGTCTGCGCGGACCTCGCCTGCTCGCTCTACGTGCGCGGCAAGCGGCAGCCGAAACTGCGCGCCGGCCGGTATGAGGAGACGCTGGATCTGGACGAGCGCCTCGACCGCATGAGGAGCAACCTGGGCGCCTTCGTGGCCAAGGTCACCGAGTCGTGAACGTGAGGTCCAGTACCTGCCGAAGGCGGGCCGCGTAGGCCCTCGGGTGGCTGGTGTTCCCGTTGTGGCCACCCGGAAAGTCCACCGTCTCGTGGCCGAGGAGTTCGGCCAGCGCCACGGCGCAGCGGCGGTCGAACGCGGTGTGCGGGGTCGTGCGGCCGATGGCGGGGACGATGTGCGTGCCGGCGTTCTTCAGCGCGGAGGTGTCGAGCGTGTCCTGGATGACCGCGGTGAAGTCGTGCCGGATGAAGTGGTCGAAGTTGGCGATGCGCCGAGCGTTCATCGGCTGCGGCGTCAGACCGGGCTCAGCATCGGTGTGGGCGGGATCGATCCCCAGGGTCCGGGCGATCTCCGGGATGGTGGCGTCGAGTCCTTCCCGGTCGTAGAGGTTCCGAAGGGTCGCGAGTTCGCGTACATGGCGGATGCGTTCGTGGTCGGGTAGCAGGCGCGGGGCAACGGGCTCATGGGCCACGAGCGTGTGAATCCTCCCCGGGTGCCGGACGGCGACGTGCATGCCGATGACGGCGCCGAGGCTGCAGCCGAGCATGCGGACCGGGCTGTCTGCGAGTGCGGTGAGGAGCCGGTGGACGTCGTCGGCGTGCTCCGTGAGGCTCGCCCCCCGTTCCGGGAAGTCCGGTCGGCTGCGGGACAGGCCGCGCCGGTCGTATGTGATCACGCTGTACGACTCGGCGAGCCGGGCGACGAGATCGGCGCTGCGGTCGGCGTCCCCTTCCCCGCTCTCCGAGATGAGCAGCGGCGGGCCGACTCCCTCGACCCGGTAGTGCAGGACGGCGTCGGGTACGGAGAGCGTGCCGGTGGTCGCGGGCATGGTTCCTCCCTCTTCGGGTACGGCGGCCTCTCCGTCGTGCCCTGCGGTCACCGTATTCCATCGCATTGGATACATCAATGCAGATGAATCTATTTGGATGTATGTTGTGGGGGTGGACGGAGTCGAGCTGTTCCTGCTGGGGCGCGCACTGATGAAGATCGGTGAGGATGCCCTGCCCGAGCCCCCCGGAGGCACTGGCCGCTATGCCGGCAGTACTCGGCTGGTACTGATCGTGACCAGCGATATCGCGGCCCACCCGGACAGTGCGGTCGGTGAGATCGCGGCCCGCACGGGCCTCCCGCAGAGCCAGGTCTCCGTGGCCGTCGCACGGCTGAAGGAGGCAGGATCGGTGCAGACCGTGCCGGACCCCGCCGACCGGCGTCGTGTTCTCGTACGTCCGGCCGCCGGGGTGTCCGAGCGGGTGGCCCAGGTGCGTGCCGCGGGTGTCGAGAGCGCTCTGGCCACAGCCCTCGGATCCGACGACCCGCAGCGTCTGTCGGAGGTCGCCGAGGCCTTGGACGTGCTGAAGCGCCACCTCATGCCGGCAGCGCCGTACCGCCCCTGAACTTGAGCGCCGTACCGCCCCTGAACAGAAACGCTGTACTTGCCTGAACGGGAGCGCCGTACTGTTCCTGAACAGAAGCGTTGCACCGTCCCCGGACAGCGGGTCGGGACCGCGTCAGCTGGCGAATCCCGGCACCACCAGGCCGGATTCGTACGCGATCACCACCGCGTGGGTCCGGTTCTGCGCACCGAGCTTGGTCAGCACGTTCCCGACGTGTGTCTTCACGGTCTCCAGACTCACCGTGAGCGCCCGGGCGATCTCCGGGTTGGACTGGCCGGTGGCCATCAGCCGCAGCACCGCCTCCTCGCGCCCCGTCAGTGCCGCCTTCGGCAACGCCTCGGCCGAGTTCAGCGGGCGGGCGGTGACCATCTGGCGCAGGGCCGCCGGGAAGAGGACCGCCTCTCCCGCCGCCACCACCCGCACCGCCTCCGCGATCTGCCGGACCGGGAGCCGCTTGAGCACGAACCCGCTGGCCCCCGCACTGAGCGCGGCGGTGACGTAGTCGTCGTTCTCGAAGGTGGTGATCACCATGACCTTCGGCGGATCCGGCGACTCCGCCAGAAGCCGTCGGGTGGCCTCGATCCCGTTGCGGCGGGGCATGCGTACATCCATCAGGACCACGTCCGGCCGCAGCCGCCGGGCCTGCTCGACGGCCTCGATACCGTCGGCGGCCTCCCCGACGACCGTTATCCGCGGTTGCGCCGCGAGCAGCATGCGCAGACCGCTGCGGGTCACCTCGTCGTCGTCCGCGATCAAAAGGGTGACCGTGGTGGCGGCAGGGCCGGTGTCCGCGGTGCCGTTTGCGACGTCAACCGCTTCAGGGCCCGTCATGCCGACACCCGTGCGGGCAGGCGGACCGTCAGCCGCCAGTGCCCCGCCCCGTCGGGGCCCGCCCCGAACTCGCCGTGCAGCAGCCGCACGCGCTCCGCGAGGCCGGGCAGGCCGTGCCCGGATGTCGGGAAGATCCCCCGGCCCGCATCCGTGACCGGGCTCGTCCCCTGCCCGGTCCGGTTGACCACGCTGAGCTCCAGCCCGTCCCGCGTGGTCGCCACTCCGACCCTGATCGGACCTTCCGCTCCGTGCCGCAGCGCGTTGGTCAGCCCCTCCTGCAGGATTCGGTACGCCGCCCGGGACAGCGTTCCCTGCACCTGCGCCACGTCCCCCGTCAGTTCCGGTTCGACCGTGGCGCCCGCGTGCCGCAACCGAT
This sequence comes from Streptomyces sp. NPDC014734, assembly GCF_043083325.1. Taxonomy (NCBI): domain Bacteria; kingdom Bacillati; phylum Actinomycetota; class Actinomycetes; order Kitasatosporales; family Streptomycetaceae; genus Streptomyces; species Streptomyces sp. NPDC014734. The sequence goes on from NZ_JBIBYN010000016.1 coordinate 26,604, forward strand.
CGATCAGTTCGGGCAGATCGGCCAGGGTCCGGGGCGGTGCCGTCTCCGCCTTCTCCTCGCGCAGCACACCCAGCACGTAGTCCAGGTCCTCCAACGCGGCCCGGGTCGACTCCTCGATGCTGCGGAGGGCGGCCCTCGCCGCCACCGGGTCCGCGGCGAGTACCTCGCCCGCCACCGCCGCCTGGATCGTGGCCGCCGTCAGTGTGTGCCCGATCGAGTCGTGCAACTCGTGCGCCAGTCGGTTGCGTTCGGCCAGCCGCTGTTCCCGCTCGGCCGCCAGCGCGAGCCGTTCGGCCGATGACGGCCCCAACAGCCGTGGCGCCAGCCACCGCAGAGTGCCCGTCGTCGCCACGCACACGAGCGCTGCCAGCAGCACGCAGACGAGCGCCGCCACCCAGCTCTGCCAGCCGCCCCTCGGCCACAGCGTCCAGTCGAACAGAACCAGCTCCGCGTCGATGTCGAGCCAATGCCCCGGGAGGGACACGCCCGCGAGGAGCAGTACGACGCTCGCCAGTGTCCCCGTCCACCCCAGCGCCACGTGCAACAGCAGCCAGAGCGGAGTGCGCCAGCGGTCGCCGCCGGACGGCACGGCGGGCTCCGGCGCGGCCGGCCCCGGGCCGGTGCCGGCCACGCCCGCACGTCCGCGCACGGGAACCGGATCCGGCAGTTGCACCCTCAGCATGCGGCGGGCGCACATGATCAGTACCCGCCGCGTGATGGTGGCGAGGCCGACCGGGGCGACCAGCGCCGCCCAGACCAGCAGGGCAAGAGCGGCCTGTACTTCATACGGGGCGGAAGGCCACGCCTGCGCCGGAAGAGCGGCGAAAGGCAACAATGGAGCGCTCGCCATGGCTCCGAAAAAGGCGAACAGCATGCCCGTATACGTGGAGCCGCTCAAGAACGGCCGGATTCCCCTGGTCATAGTCGGCCAGTATGGCTGTTCGACTCGCCGCGGTCCTCCCTCGATCGGGGGAGGACTTTTTCCCGCCTTCTCGCGATGTGCGTCCGTGCCCCCGGAATCCATGATCGTGTCCGGCCCAGTCGAAACGGGAGGACGACAGATGAACACGCAGGGGATGGCGGCGCCGCCGCGTCACGGGGCATCGACGGGGACGGTTACGGTCCGGACGACGTCGGCGCCGTCCGGAGGGGCCGGGGACGGTATGCGGCCTCAGGCGGGCAGGAACGGCCTGGCCACGGCAGCCGTGGTGCTGGGCATCACAGGCCTGTTCACCTCGTTCGTCTTTGTCGGCGGACTGCTCGGCGCCATCGGCGTGGTCCTGGGCGTCGTCGGCCTGAGGGCGACCCGGCGAACCGGTGTCGGCCGGGGCAGGGCCCTCACCGGTGTGATGACGTCGATTCTCGCGATCACGGTGTCCGTCCTGTTCGCCTTCTTCATGGCCTGGTACGCGAACAAGACGCAGGAGTGCTACCGGCCCGACAGTTTCCAGGAATACGTGCAGTGCGTCCGCGGGCACCTCGCCGGGAACTGACCGACAACAGGTTCCCCGGGCAGTAGGGCACACGACGCAATCCGTTCGCCGGCCGTGAATTCATGCCCGACTTCCGTTCGTGGCCACTTCGCCCACCCGTGTGCAAGGCACGGAAAAGCACATCACCCCTCACCCGACAAGGACGAGCATCACTGTGCGAAACACACGCATGGCCTCCCTTCTGGCCATTGGCGCCGCGGCGACTCTGGCGGCGACGCCGACACCCGCGTCGGCCTCCACCACATCCGGGGCCCCGGCCGGACACCTCATGCGGCAGTACACGCAGCAGAAGCTCCACTGGCAGCGCTGCGACGCGGAGACTCCCGCCACCTTTCAGTGCGCGACTCTCAAGGTGCCGCTGGATTACGGCGATCCCGGTGGCAGGAAGCTCGACATCGCGGTGAACCGGTTGAGGGCCGGCAGCACGAAGGAACGTCGCGGCGCGCTGCTGTTCAACCCCGGCGGACCCGGCGCGTCGGGCCTGGGCCTGCCGGTCGCCATGGAGAAATACCTCCCCCAGGAGGTGAAGAGGCAGTACGACCTCATCGGGTTCGACCCGAGGGGCGTCGGACAGAGCTCTCCCCTCGGCTGCGGTCTGAGTCCCGACGAACTGAACTTCGACCGTCCCTACTACGCCAAGGCCTTCGCGAAGGACGTGCGGTGGGCGCGAACGGTGGCCGACAAGTGCCTGGCCGAGGAGGGGGACAAGCTGCCGCACATCACCACCCGCAACACCGCACGCGACATGGACCTCATCCGTGCCGTCCTGGGAGAGCGAAAGATCTCCTACTTCGGGGGTTCGTACGGCACCTACCTCGGCGCCGTCTACATGCAGATGTTCCCCACCCGGTCCGACCGGTTCGTGCTGGACAGCGCGGTCGACCCCGCACAGTACGGGCGCGGTACGTTCCAGCAGATGGCGGAGGCGACCGAGCCCGCCTTCGAGAGGTGGAGCCAGTGGACCGCCCAGCGGCACACGACGTACCAACTGGGCAAGACCCCGGCCGAGGTCCGCGAAACCTTCTGGGACATCGTGGCCCGGGCCAACCGCAAGCCCGTCGTCACCGACGAGGGACCCTTCACCGGTGACGACATCCGCGCCATGCGCGACATGTTCTTCCGGACGGAGCAGGCTGCCGACTGGATCGTCGGACTGAAGAAGGCCGCCGAGCGCGGCGAGCCCGCCGCACCGGCGCCCGACCCCGGGCTCCCGCCGGAGAACGAGATAGCGAGCCTCTGGGCGGTCATGTGCGGCGACACCTCCCGTGCATGGCCGCACAACCCCGAGCAGTACCGGAGCGACGCCATGCGCGACAAGGCCCGCTATCCGCTGTACGGCGATTTCGCCTCCAACATCAAGCCGTGCGCCTTCTGGAAGCCGGGCAGCGAGGCCCCGACCAAGGTCGACAACAAGGTCAAGGCGCTGATCCTGCAGAACGAGTGGGACTCCCAAACGCCTCTGGCGGCCGCCCGGTCCATGCATCGCGCGCTGCACGGATCCCGGATGGTCACCGTCGCGGGAGGAGAGGGGCACGGCGTCTACGGCGCCGAGTCCTGTGCGGACGAGCTCGCCACCGTCTACCTGACCACGGGCAGGCTCCCGGCCGAGGACCTCACCTGCCGGACACCGGCCACGCGATGAACCACCGCTCCTGACGCCCACCGGCCCAGAGCATGAGGGTGGGGCCGTCCCGTCGGGGGAAGGCCCCACCCTCATGCTCGTGGCGGGACCCCGTCATTCATGGACCGGCCCGTGGTCCGTGGACGGGGACCGGGGCCGGTGGTCCGTGGACTGGGGCTCGGGGTCCGACCTGCTCTCGCGGATCAGGCCCCTGACCTGGTGTTTCAGCTGTCGGGGTGGCGGGATTTGAACCCACGGCCTCTTCGTCCCGAACGAGGTAGACCCAGGATCCCCGCCTGCGCGAGCGGCGTTTCCCCTGGTCAGGCTGGAGCTGGGGACGGGACGCTGTAGGGGGCTTCGTAAGATCAACGGATGACAGCAGCACCCAAGCCAGCGGCCCGCGTCGAGCAGAAGTGGGGCTTCGGCATGGCCCCGATCAAGTCGAATGTGCAGGCAGAACGCATCAGGGCAGCCCGCACCGTGCTTGCAACCCTGGTGGATGGCCGCACGGCTGCCCTGGGGCGGATCGATGATCTCTCCGTGATCAAGGGCATGTTCACCCGGACCTACAAGAAGGACCAGTGGGACTGGTTCACGGTGTGGAGTCAGCTCGGCTTTCCGCCCCACCGGATGGCCAGCGGCGTCTCCGGCGACCTGCTGGCCCTGCGCAGAGCGATACAGGGCTGTGACGCAACAGCCACGTCTAGCCGGATCGCCGCGCTCGGCACTCGTGATCTGGTCGCGACTCTCCAGCGGTTCATCGAAGGCACGCCCCTGCGCAAGCCGGACCACGGCTTCATCTACGTTCTGTCGACACGTGAGATGCCGGGCATCCTCAAGGTGGGCTACACGGACCGGGACGTGGCGACAAGGGCGAGGGAGATCAGCTCCTCGACAGGCGTCCCCATCCCATACGGGGCAAGAGGCGCCTGGATGGTTCCACACGCTCGCCGCGTGGAAGGCGATCTTCACGCGCTACTTGCCGAGTACCGGCTTCGAGGCGATCGCGAGTTCTTCCGTATGGACTACAGGCAGGCGGCCGCGGTCATCGATGCGTACGTCAAGACCCTGTAGCCCCAGCTGTCAGGGTCGGGTGCCGACGCCCCGCGCCGCGTCGAAGCCGACGCAAGTGAAGTCGTACCCGAACGGCTGGAGTCCGTACGGTCCCGAACCGCACCGGGCTCCGGCGGGGCGGCGAATTCGGAGGTGCCCGACGTGACAGGTTCAGCGCCCTGCCCGCCCCGTGTCAGGAGGGCGAGCCGACGATCGCTGAGAGCATCGCGGCCCGTAAACCATTCAGGGGCTTGACCCGCGATGCGGATCAAGCCCCTGACCTGGTGTTTCAGCTGTCGGGGTGGCGGGATTTGAACCCACGACCTCTTCGTCCCGAACGAAGCGCGCTGCCAAGCTGCGCTACACCCCGATCGCCACCGGCTTCCCGGCGACATCGATTACTTTAGCCCACCCGCGCCCGCAGACGAAATCCGGTTTGCGGGCCGCTGACGGCTGCGGTGAGCGGGGTCGGGGAGCCAGTGGTGCCGCGGAGTCAGTCGCGGGGGGTGAGGGTCAGGAGGGTCGCCTCGGGAGGGCAGGCGAAGCGGACCGGCGTGTAGCGGTTGGTGCCGCAGCCCGCGGAGACGTGGAGGTAGGCGCGGTTGCCGTCGACGGAGTGGGTGGAGAGGCCCTTGACCCGGTCCGTGTCCAGGTCGCAGTTGGTGACCAGGGCGCCGTAGAAGGGGATGCAGAGCTGACCGCCGTGGGTGTGACCGGCCAGGACCAGGGGGTAACCGTCCCTGGTGAAGGCATCCAGGGAGCGCAGGTAGGGAGCGTGGACGACGCCGATGGAGAGGTCGGCACCGGTTTCGGGGCCGCCCGAGACCTCTGCGTAGCGGTCCCGTTTGATGTGTGGGTCGTCCAGGCCCGTGAAAGCGATGTCCAGCCCGTCGACCTTGAGGTGGCCGCGGGTGTTGGACAGGCCGAGCCAGCCAGCCTCGTCGAAGGCGTCGCGCATGGGCTGCCACGGGTTGTGGACGGCGCCGACCGCAGGGGCGTTTCCGTTGAGACCGTGCTTGCCCTGGACCTTCTCCAGGAGGTAGCGGGCAGGGTTGCGGAGCTTGGGCCCGTAGTAGTCGTTGGACCCGAAGACGTACACGCCGGGGAACGTCATCAGCGGACCGAGGGCGTCGAGCAGTTCCGGCACCGCCTCGGGGTCGGAGAGGTTGTCGCCGGTGTTGACGACGAAGTCCGGACGCAGCCCGGCCAGCGACTGCAGCCAGGCACGCTTCTTGCGCTGGCCGCTCACCATGTGGATGTCGGAGACCTGGAGGACGCGCAGCGGGCGTGCCCCATGGGGAAGCACGGGAATGGCGACCCGCCGCAGGCGGAACGAGCGGGCCTCGAATCCGGCGGCGTAGGCGAGACCGGCCGCGCCGACCGCCGCGCCGACTGCCGTGATTTTCAGGGGAACTCCGTAGCGTGCGCGCATGAGTCCATCGTCGCAGACACCGCGCGGCGGGAGGAAAGTTGGTGGGCGGGAGACAGCCCGTCGGCGAGGTGGGTGGTGGCCGGACGGCGGCCGGGAAGGGGAGAGGAGAGCGGAGGAAAGAGAGAGGAAAGGGAGGGAGGAGAGAAGGAGAGGGCAGAAGGGAGAGGTGAGAGGGGAAGGGGGGAGAGGAGGCGGGAGAGGGGAGGGGACAGAGAGGAGAAGGGAGCGCGCGGGGGAGCGGGGCGTGGAGGAAACAGACGGGCGCAGGAGGCTGCGCACCTGCCACAATCACCACATGACCACGCTCAAGTCCAAGCTCAAGGAAGACCTCACCACGGCCATGAAGGCACGTGACGAGCTGACCTCGTCCACGCTCCGGCTGACCCTCACCGCCATCGCGAAGGAGGAGGTCAGCGGCGAGTCGGCGCGCGAGCTCTCCGACGACGAGGTGCAGAAGGTGATCGCCAAGGAGGCGAAGAAGCGTCGGGAGGCGGCCGAGGCGTTCGCCAAGGGTGGCCGGGCCGAGCAGGCCGAGCGCGAGAAGGCGGAGGGCGAGATCCTCGACGCGTACCTGCCGAAGCAGCTGACCGACGACGAGCTGGGCGCGATCGTGACGTCCGCGGTCGACGAGGCCAGGGCAGCCGGCGCGGAGGGTCCGCGGGCGATGGGTGCCGTCATGAAGATCGTGACCCCGAAGGTCGCGGGGCTGGCTGACGGCGGCCGGGTGGCGGCCGCGGTCAAGAAGCTTCTGGCGGGCTGAAACCGGACACCGGCCTTCCGCGCGGCGACGGCCGTGGATTTTCCGTACGGTTGCGGCCCCGGATGCTCCGGACGGGTACGGACCTGGGTTCTCCGTACGGATGGATGCGGATGGGCCGGGGCGGTCGGACAGGTACGCGGTACGGGCGCCGGGATCCGTCCGGACCTACCCGTGCGGACGGTTCTACAGGTCCGGTCGGTTCTACAGATCCGGTCGGTTCTACAGGTCCGGTCGGTTCGACAGGCCCGGGCGTGGCTACAGGTCCCGGGCGGACGTGCGGATGTCATGGACGTACAGTCCGGGCGGGCGGGCGTACGGAGCCGCGTGTACGTATGAGGGCGGGGTTTCCCGGACCATGATCGGTCCGGGAAACCCCGCCCTCATACGTATGAACCGTACGGCTCAGGGACCCTGTGTCTCGCCGCCGTTGTTCCGGCCGTGGCCGGTGCCGGGATTCTCACCGCCCGTGTTGGGCGGGATGCTGAATCCCGGGAACGGGTTTCCGCCCCCCGGCTTCCCGCCGGGCTTCTCGCCCGGCTTCTGTCCCGGCTTGTGGTTGGGCTTGCTGCCGCCGTTGCCCGGACGGTCGCCGTCGTGGTTCTCGTCGTCGCCCTTCCGCTGGTCCGGGATGTCGACCGTGTTGAAGGAGGCCGCGGGCTGTCCTTCGAGAGCGCCCGTCATCGCGTCGCGCCAGATCGGTCCGGGGACCTGCCCGCCGTACACCTTGGCCTGGTACACGCCGCCGATGGTGATGTTCTCCATCTCGATGTCCTGGGCCGGGCTGCCGACCCAGACCGCGCCGGACAGGTTCGGCGTGTAGCCGACGAACCAGGCGTTCTTGCGGTAGTCGGTCGTACCGGTCTTGCCCGCGTTGTCGCGGCTCTGGAGACCCGCCTGCTGACCGGTACCCGAGTCGACGACACCCCGTAGCAGGGTGTTGATGGTGTCTGCGACGGTCGGGGACATGGCCTGCGAGCAGCTGGTCTTCGGCACCTTGAGGGAGGAGCCGTCCGCCTTCTTCACCGACTCGATGGCGATCGGCGTGCAGAAGGTGCCACGGTTGGCGAACGCGGCGTACGCGCTTGCCATCGTCAGCGGGGAGAGGCCCTTGGAACCGAGGGCGATGGCAGGGGACTGGGGCAGTTTGTCGCCGTTGCCCTGCACCACGCCGAGTTTGTCGGTCAGCTGCGTCACGGGGCAGAGGCCGATGTCCTCCACCATCTGGATGAAGTAGGTGTTGACCGACTTCTCCATCGCTTCCCGCAGCCCGTAGGGGCCGAACTCGGACTTGTCCTCGTTCGGCACCCGCTCGCCGTTCACGTTCACGTACGGCTTGTCGCAGGTCTGCACCGTCGGGTACGGCATCTCGTACGGTGACGAATAGACCTGGGTGGCGGGCTTGCCCTGCGCTATCGCGGCGGCGGCCACGAAGGGCTTGAACGTCGAACCGGTCGGGAAGCCGAAGTTCGAGCCGCCCATGTCCTTGTTGACCGAGTAGTTGTACTGGGTCTCGTTGGGGCCGAAGCCGTACGGCCTGGACTGGCCCATCCCCAGGATCTTGCCGGTGCCGGGCTGGACCAGTGTGACGGCCGTGGCGACCTTGTCCGTCTTGTAGACGTGGCTCTTGATCGAGTCCTGTGTCGCCTGCTGGGACTGCGGGTCGAGTGTCGTCCGGACCGTCAGGCCGCCGCGGTTCCAGAGCTTGGCCCGGTCCTCCTTGGTCTTGCCGAAGGCGGTGTCGGTGAGGAAGACGTTGCGTACGTAGTCGCAGAAGAAGCCGGCTCCGCTGACGGCCGTGATGCAGCCGTTCTTCGGCTTCTTGACCTTCAGCTTGATCGGGGTCGCCTTCGCCTTGTCGGCCTCGGCCTGCGTCACGTTGCCGACGTCGGCCATCCGCTGGAGGACGGTGTTGCGGCGCTTGGTCGCCTCCTCCGGGTCGTTGACCGGGTCGTAGCGGGTCGGCGACTGCACGATGCCGGCCAGCAGCGCGGCCTCGCCCAGCGTGAGGTTCTTCGCCGACTTGGAGAAGTAGCGCTGGGACGCCGCCTCGACGCCGTACGCCTGCTGTCCGAAGAAAGTGATGTTGAGGTAGTTCGCCAGGATCCGCTTCTTGCCGAGCTTCTCCTCGACCTGGATCGCGTACTTCAACTCCTGGATCTTGCGGCCCATGGTCTGTTGAGTGGCCTGCGCGACCTTGTCCGGGTCGTCACCGGCCTCCTCGATGAAGACGTTCTTCACGTACTGCTGGGTGAGGGTCGAGGCGCCCTCCGCCGGCCCGCCGGTCTGCACGTTGCGGTTCAGCGCGCGCAGGATGCCCTTGAGGTCGATCGCCCCGTGCTCGTAGAAGCGGGCGTCCTCGATCGCCACGATCGCCTGCTGCATGTACGGCGAGATGTCCTTCAGCTCGACCACCGTGCGGTCGCGCGAGTACACCGAGGCGATCATTCCGCCCTTGCTGTCCAGGATCGTGGTGCGCTGGCTCAGCGGCGGAGTCTGGAGATTGGCCGGGATCTCGTCGAATCCCTCGACCGTTCCCTTGGTGGCGAGCCCCAGTGCTCCGGCGGCCGGCAGCGCGATGCCCGCGAGCACAACTCCGGAAAGTGCGGCGACACCGAGGAACTTGGCGGCCTGCTGGGTCGTCGAGAGACCCCCGCCCGAGCGCTTCTTTGGCATGAGGGCAGCCTACGTTCTCATTCGCCGGACACACGTATATGCCTTGGCCTAAGCTGCACTCAACTGTCACAGCGGTCCGGTTCCGCATCAACCCCCGTGCGCGATCCGGCCATGTACCGAGGTGTTCCCGAATTCGCCTCGTGTGTCATGGAAAGCCCGTTGCGATCTGGGAGAACTGCCCTAATTCTGCGGGGATTTTCACTTATGTCCTCACCTCACTCCCCTGGGTGATCTGCCGCATACGCATAGTCCGTTCGGGCCATTCAAGATTGGGCCCGAAGGGGGTGTTGTGCTGTCGCCACCTTCCGTAACGTCCTCAACTGGCAGCGGTGAATATGCCGCTGCCGCCGTGGGGGAGCCTCGATTCGGGAGAGGACGGCGCCGGGATGGGCTGGGTAACCGACTGGAGTGCGCAGGCAGCCTGCCGCACTACCGATCCGGATGAACTGTTCGTGCAAGGAGCAGCGCAGAACAGGGCCAAGGCGGTGTGCACCGGATGTCCGGTGCGGACCGAGTGCCTGGCCGACGCGCTGGACAACCGCGTCGAATTCGGCGTGTGGGGCGGAATGACGGAGCGGGAGCGCCGCGCGTTGCTGCGCAGGCGGCCCACCGTCACGTCCTGGCGCAGGTTGCTGGAGACCGCGCGCAGTGAGTACGAGCAGTCCACGGGAGGCATCCTGCCCGTGGCGATCGGACTGGACGACGAGGAACTGCACGAGAGGTACGCCGCGGTGGGTTGAGGCGGGCGGACGGTTACGAGGCCCCGTCCCCGGCCGGTCCGGTCGCGAGGCGCTCCCCGATGGACCGGAGGCCGGCCAGGTCGTGCACATCACCGGGAAGTGCCGCGACTTCCGTCACGGCCACCTCGGGATGCAGTGCGGTGAAGCTGTCGCGTGTGCGCTGCTCGCGCGCGACCACCTGCATGCGTTCCGCGTGCAGCCGCAACAGGGCGGCCGTCAGTTGCTCGACGGGTGGGAACGCGGACGCGGGTGCGACTGAAGGTGTGGTTGTGGGTGTGACGTCGGGGGCTTGTTCCGGATCTGCTTCCGGGGCGGCAGGCCCTTCTTCTGGTTCGCGACTTCCGTTCGGAACTCGGGCTTCTGCGCCTTTTGTTTGTTCTATGTATTCCGTTGTGTCTGTTGTATCTGTTGTGTCTGCTGCGTCCGGGTTGTCAGTGCCGTCAGTGCCGTCAGTGCCGTCAGTGCGGTCAGTGGTGTTCGTGGTGTTCCCGGGCTCGGCCGCGTCCTCGCGCTCGGCAGGGGCGGCGGCGGCTTCTGCAGGTCTTCCGGGCGAGAGTTCGGGACCGGGGCCGGCCGTGGGGTGGTCGGTTTCGGGGGAGGCGACCGACCAGTCGGCCGGGTCACGAAGTCCAGCCTTCCCGGCAGCCTGATCCACAATGCCGGACGCATCAAGATTTTCCGCGGCTGCCAGGGCGTGTTCGGCGGAGAGCCGGGCGGCATCGCTGCCGTGGACGCGGTTGAGCACCAGGCCGGCCAGCGGCATGTTCTCCGCGGCGAGACGTTCCACGAAGTACGCCGCCTCGCGCAGCGCATCGCGCTCCGGTGTCGCGACGACGAGGAACGCGGTTCCGGGCGCCTGCAGCAGCTTGTACGTGGCATCGGCGCGGGTGCGGAAGCCGCCGAACATGGTGTCCATCGCCGCGACGAAAGTCTGCACATCGCGCAGGAACTGGCCGCCGAGCAGCTTGCCGAGTGTTCCGGTCATCATCGACATGCCGACATTGAGGAACTTCATTCCGGCCCGGCCGCCCATTTTCGCGGGGGCCATCAGCAGCTTGATGAACTTTCCGTCAAGGAACGAACCGAGCCTCTTGGGCGCGTCCAGGAAGTCCAGCGCGGAGCGCGACGGAGGCGTGTCGACGATGATCAGGTCCCACTCGTCGCGCGCGCGCAACTGCCCCAGCTTCTCCATCGCCATGTACTCCTGCGTGCCCGCGAAGCCGGCCGACAGGGACTGGTAGAAGGGGTTCTCCAGGATCGCCCGGGCCCGCTCGGCATCCGCGTGGGCTTCGACGATCTCGTCGAAGGTCCGCTTCATGTCGAGCATCATGGCGTGCAGTTCCCCGCTGCCCTGGCCCTCGTTCCCGCCCTCGACGTCCTTGCTGCCGCTGCCCGTGAGGCCCTCGTCCCCGATGCCGGGAACCCGGCGGGGAACGTTGTCCAGCGAGTCGATGCCCATGGACTGGGCGAGCCTGCGGGCGGGGTCGATGGTGAGGACGACCGCCTTGCGACCGCGCTCGGCCGCCCGTACGCCGAGCGCCGCCGCGGTGGTGGTCTTGCCGACCCCGCCCGAGCCGCAGCACACGATGATCCGGACGCCGGGGTCGTCCAGCAGCGCGTCGGTGTCCAGTTCCGGCGTGGCGGCGGGTGTGTGGGTGGGGCCCGGGTGCACGGAGTCCGCAGGTACGGAGCTCGGGTGCACGGAGTCCGCAGGTACGGAGCTCGGGAGCGCGGAGTCCGTAGGTACGGAGTGCGGGAGGTCGGTGGCCGCGGGGGTGGTCCTTCCCGCGGTACGGGACGACGCCCGGGAGACAGCCGTGGGCGAGGTTCGGAACGTGTCCGGGGACGGGGGTGTTGTGTCGGTGGCGGCTTCCGGGAGCCGGCGCCGTGACGGGGACGATGTCTCGTCGGTGCCCCGATCGGCGATCGTCTCCGCGCCTGTGCCCTGTGGTGTCATGCGCCCGCCCCTTGTCCGGCCCCTCGTTCCGGGCCATCGGCCACTCCGTCCCCCACACCCTGCTTGCGGAGCTCGATCGCCAGGTCGTAGAGCCCGGCCGGGTCCATCCCCTCACCGATCAGCGGGAGTTCGTACCCGGGGAGTCCCAGCTCCGCGAGCACCGCGCGCTGTTCACGCTCCAGCTCGACCCGCTGGGCGTGTTCGGCGGCCTGGTCGACCAGCGGGCGCACGAGTGCCGCGGAACCCGTCACGCCCGCGCGGGTCAGGGTCTTGGCGATCTCCTTGCGGCGACCGCCCGCGGCGGTGCGCAGCGCGTCCTCGTCCAGCAGGTGCGGGCGCACCATGTTCACGATGACCCGGCCGACCGGAAGCTCGGCCTCCCGCAACTCGGCGATGCCGTCCGCGGTCTCCTGGACCGGCATCTCCTCCAGCAGCGTCACCAGATGGACCGCGGTCGCGGGGGACTTCAGTACCCGCATCACGGCCTGCGCCTGATTGTGTATCGGACCGATCCGGGCCAGTCCGGCAACCTCGTCATTGACATTGAGGAAGCGGGTGATGCGTCCGGTGGGCGGGGCATCCATGATCACGTAGTCGTAGACGTACCGGTTCTGCTTGTCCTTGCGGCGCACTGCCTCGCAGGCCTTGCCGGTCAGCAGCACGTCGCGTACACCGGGTGCGATGGTGGTGGCGAAGTCGATCGCGCCGAGCTTCTTGAGCGCCCGGCCGGCGCTGCCGAGCTTGTAGAACATCTGGAGGTAGTCGAGCAGCGCGCGCTCCGCGTCGATCGCCAGGGCGTACACCTCGCCGCCACCCGGGGCGACGGCGATCTTGCGCTCCTCGTACGGAAGCGAATCCGTCTCGAAGAGCTGGGCGATGCCCTGCCTGCCCTCGACCTCCACGAGGAGGGTGCGCCTGCCCTCGGCCGCGAGGGCGAGCGCGAGGGCGGCGGCGACCGTGGTCTTACCGGTACCGCCCTTGCCGCTGACGACCTGGAACCTGCTCACGTATTCGAGCCTAACCAGTCGGACCGCGGGCTACGCACGAGGCTGCGCGTGCCGGGGATTGCGCAGGCATTACAGTCGGGCCATGACCAAGTGGGAATACGCGACCGTGCCCCTTCTCGTGCACGCGACCAAGCAGATTCTGGACACCTGGGGCGAGGACGGCTGGGAGCTGGTCCAGGTCGTTCCCGGCCCGAACAACCCCGAGCAGCTCGTTGCCTACCTGAAGCGGGAGAAGGCGTAGTGGCGGGCGTCGTCGAGTCGAGGCTCGCCGAACTCGGGCTGACCCTGCCGGACGTGGTGCCGCCGCTGGCCTCGTACCAGCCGGCCGTGCGGTCGGGGGTGTACGTGTACACGTCCGGCCAGCTGCCGATGGTCGATGGCAAGCTCGCGGTGACCGGCAAGGTCGGCGCGGAGGTCACGCCCGACGAGGCCAAGGAGCTGGCGAGGACCTGCGCGCTCAACGCGCTGGCCGCCGTGAAGTCCGTCGCGGGCGACCTGGACCGGATCGCCCGGGTCGTGAAGGTCGTGGGCTTCGTCGCCTCGGCGGCCGACTTCACCGGTCAGCCCGCCGTGATCAACGGCGCCAGCGAGCTGCTGGGTGAGGTTCTCGGAGACAAGGGTGTGCACGCGCGCAGCGCGGTGGGTGTCGCGGTGCTGCCGCTGGATGCCCCGGTGGAGGTTGAGGTCCAGGTCGAGCTGGTCGGGGACTGAGGCGCGTCCGGGGCCGGTCCCGGCGCCCGGCCCAGAAGTGTCCGGGCCGGGCGCAGTCCCGGTACCGGTCCCGACCACCGTCCCAGGTGTGTCCGGGCCGTGATCGTTCCTTGCCGTCGAACTCCTGATCCCGTTCGGTCGATGTGACCGGACGGGATCACGTGCGTCCGGGCATGCGCGAGGCGGGTGTGGGCGCGGGTGTGGTGCACGGATGCAGGGGTGGGGTGGTGCGCGTGCGGGAACGATCGCTGTACTTTCCGAACAGCAATCACAGCAATCACAGCAATCACAGCAATCACAGCAATCACAGCAATCACGGCGTTTACGGCGTTTACGGCGTCTACGGTGATGACGGTGCTTACGGCGGTCATCCGGAACCGTGGTGACGGGGGAGGTCACGCATGGTGATGGTGACCGTCAAGGTGATCGCGGCGGTTGGAGCGATTGCGGTGATTATGGCGATCACTCCGCCTCTCGAACATCGGCGCGGTTCCGGATAGCCTCCGGCCATGTCCAATGGTCAGTGGTACCCACCGGAATGGCCCGACCGGATTCGGGCACTCGCCGCAGGCGAGCTGACGCCCGCGGTGCCGAGGCGGGCCGCCACGGTGATGCTGCTCCGGGATCCCGCCGACGGGGCCGAGTGCGGACCGGCCGTTCACATGCTGCGCCGCCGCGCCTCCATGGCCTTCGCCGGCGGGGCGTACGCCTATCCGGGCGGCGGCGTCGACCCGCGCGACGACGACCGACTGGTCGACTGGGCCGGTCCCGCTCTGGAGAGCTGGGCCGAACGACTGGGGGTCGGGACACCGGCCGAGGCACAGGCCATCGTCTGCGCGGCGGTCCGCGAGACGTACGAGGAGGCGGGCGTCCTCCTCGCCGGACCGACCGCCGACTCGGTGGTCGGCGACATCACCGGGACGGACTGGGAGGCCGACCGCGAGGCACTGGTCGCCCGGGAACTGTCCTTCGCGGAGTTCCTGGACCGACGTGGTCTGGTCCTGCGCTCCGACCTGCTGGGCGCCTGGGCGCGCTGGATCACCCCCGAGTTCGAGCCACGCCGCTACGACACCTGGTTCTTCGTCGCCGCCCTCCCCGGGGGGCAGCGAACCCGCAACGCCTCCACCGAGGCCGACCGGACCGTGTGGATCGGTCCCGGGGAGGCGGCCGACGGTTACGACCGCGGGGAGCTGCTGATGATGCCGCCGACCGTGTCGACGCTGCGGGCGCTGCGGCCCTACGGGACGGCCGCCGAGGCGCTGAAAGCCGCGGATTCGCAGGACCTCGCGCCCGTTCTCGCGCGGGCGAGGCTGGAGGGCGACGCCCTGGTGCTGAGCTGGCCGGGGCACGACGAGTTCACCAAGCACATTCCGAGCGGGCCGACCGCCGCCCGCGGCGCGGGAGGCGAGCCCGTATGAGTGACGCGTCCGCACTGCCCGGACAGCCACGCGGCGGGGTACTGTCCGGACCCGCGACCACGCGCACGATCAACGTCCTCGCGCCCAACCCCTCGCCGATGACGCTGGACGGCACCAACACCTGGATCGTGGCCGAACCCGACTCCGACCTCGCGGTCGTCATCGACCCGGGACCGTTGGACGACACCCACCTGCGGGCGGTCGTCGCCACCGCCGAACGGGAGGGCCGTCGTATCGCGCTCACCCTGCTCACCCACGGCCACCCCGACCACGCCGAGGGCGCGGCGCGCTTCGCCGAGCTGACCGGAACGAAGGTGCGCGCCCTGGACCCGGCGCTCCGCCTCGGCGACGAGGGGCTGAGCACGGGCGACGTGATCACGACCGGAGGGCTGGAACTCCGTGTCGTACCGACGCCCGGGCACACCGCGGACTCTCTCTCCTTCCACCTGCCCGCCGACCGGGCGGTGCTGACGGGCGACACCGTTCTCGGGCGCGGCACCACGGTCGTCGCGCACCCCGACGGGCGGCTCGGCGACTACCTCGACTCGCTGCGCAGACTGCGCTCGCTGACCGTCGACGACGGTGTGCACACGGTGCTGCCGGGGCACGGGCCGGTGCTGGAGGACGCGCAGGGCGCGGTCGACTTCTACCTCGCGCACCGGGCCCACCGGCTTGCCCAGGTGGAGACGGCGGTCGAGGCCGGGCACGGGACGCCGGCCGAGGTGGTGGCGCACGTGTACAGGGATGTGGACCGTTCCCTGTGGCCGGCCGCCGAGCTGTCCGTGCGGGCACAGCTGGAGTACCTGGGCGAGCACGGGCTGATCCGGTCGGACCGGGACTGACGCGTGAGAGGCCCGCAGGGCCGCGGGCCTCTCACGCACGTCGTACGGGCCCCTACGCACGTGGCCCCTCGCCCGGGGGCGACCGGCGCGGGCTCACGCCCGAGCGGCAAGGCGCGCGGAGCCGCTGTGCGGCGTCGTTGCACGGAGCCCGCCGTGCGGTCGTGACGACTGCTGTCCCGGACTCCCCGGGCTCCCCCGCGGGTGCGAGCCGCTGGTCGGTCAGCGGGACCGCTTCGCCAGGCGTTCCACGTCCAGCAGGATCACGGCACGTGCTTCCAGACGCAGCCAGCCACGGCCGGCGAAGTCGGCGAGTGCCTTGTTGACCGTCTCGCGGGAGGCGCCGACCAGCTGGGCCAGCTCCTCCTGTGTCAGGTCGTGGACGACGTGGATGCCTTCCTCGGACTGGACGCCGAAGCGGCGGGAGAGGTCGAGGAGGGCACGGGCGACACGGCCGGGAACGTCCGAGAAGACCAGGTCGGACATCTGGTCGTTGGTCTTGCGGAGTCGGCGGGCGACGGCGCGCAGCAGCGCCGTGGCCACCTCGGGCCGCGCGTTCAGCCAGGGCTGGAGGTCGCCGTGACCGAGGCCGAGGAGCTTGACCTCGGTGAGCGCGGTCGCGGTGGCGGTGCGCGGGCCCGGGTCGAAGAGCGAGAGCTCGCCGATGAGCTCGCCGGGGCCGAGGACCGCCAGCATGTTCTCGCGCCCGTCGGGGGAGGTGCGGTGGAGCTTCACCTTGCCCTCGGTGACCACGTAGAGGCGGTCACCCGGGTCGCCCTCGTGGAAGAGCGCGTCGCCGCGTGCGAGGGTCACCTCACTCATCGAGGCGCGGAGCTCCGCGGCCTGCTCATCATCGAGCGCCGCGAAAAGCGGGGCGCGCCGCAGAACGTCGTCCACGAGTTCTCTCCTTGTCGGCCTGTCCAGGGAACCGTGGTCCCCATCATGCCGGACGGTAAAACAGTGCGATCAATCACAAACCAGTTTGACGCACGGGCGTGCCGAACCGTGAGGCAGGGGGCCGATCGGGGGCGTATGCGCAGTGGACGGGGCGGATGTCGGTGCGTGGCTCTAGGCTGGCCGGGTGTCCGAAACGCCAGTGAGAGTGCAGGCCGAGGGGGCTGATGGAGTGTCGGAAGGCCGTGATTCCGCTGTGGGCGAACAGGATGCGAGTCGTTCGGAAACGGTGACAAATCGCCCCGATGGCCCGCAGGCACGAAGAGCTGGAGCGAAGGCCTCGGAGAACGCGAAGGTCTCGGAGGGCGTGAGGGCCTCGGGGAATGCGAAGGCCTCGAAGGGTGCGAAGGCTCCGCGGGTCGCGAAGGGTGTCGTGGCCGGGTCGTCGGCACGGTCCGGGGCCAGGCCCCCGGCAAGGGGAACGGTGAAGGCCGCCGCGGAACGCGGAACGAAAGCCGGGGTGAGGGCCGGGGCGAAACCGGAGTCGCATCTGGCGATGGTCCGTCGCGCCCGGAGGATCAACCGTGAGCTGGCCGAGCTCTACCCGTACGCGCACCCCGAGCTGGACTTCAGGAACCCCTTCGAGCTTCTCGTCGCCACGGTCCTCTCCGCCCAGACCACCGACTTGAGGGTCAACCAGACCACCCCCGCGGTCTTCGCCGCCTACCCCACTCCGGAGGACATGGCCGCAGCCGTTCCGGAGGAGTTGGAGGAGCTCGTCCGGCCGACGGGTTTCTTCCGGGCCAAGACCAGGTCGCTCATCGGTCTTTCGGCGGCGCTCAGGGACAATTTCGGCGGTGAGGTACCGGGTCGGCTGTCCGACCTCGTCACGCTTCCGGGGGTCGGACGCAAGACCGCCAACGTTGTCCTCGGCAACGCGTTCGGCGTACCCGGCATCACTGTCGACACGCACTTCGGCCGTCTGGTCCGTCGCTGGAAGTGGACGGACCAGGAGGACCCGGAGAAGGTGGAGGCCGAGGTCGGCGCGATCTTCCCGAAGAGCGAGTGGACGATGCTCTCGCACCGCGTCATCTTCCACGGCCGGCGCATCTGTCACGCCCGCAAACCGGCCTGCGGCGCCTGTCCGATCGCTCCGCTGTGTCCCGCGTACGGGGAGGGCGAGACGGATCCGGAGAAGGCCAGAAAGCTGCTGAAGTACGAGATGGGCGGTCAACCCGGTCAGCGGCTGAGTCCACCGGCGGACTTCCCGGGGAAGCCGGCGCCCGCGCTGGGGGCCGGCTGACACAGGGCGTTCACCGCGGAACGAAATGCGTGACGCCAGGCGTTGTGAGACGAGGGGTGCCCATGAAGACGCACGAACCGAGCACACGGGGACAGACCACGCACGAGCATCAGCAGACCGCGCACGGACCGAGTACGCACCCGCAGCGCGCCGACCAGCAGGCCGCGGCACGTGAGTGGTCCGCCGGGGAAGCTAGCGCGCACGCGCAGGGCGCGCACGAACGCGACGACGCGACGCGGCAACGGCCCCGAGGAGAGACGGCCGCACCGGAGGTCGCCTCGGCAGCCGAGGCGGGCCGTCCAGCGGTGACCGGCCCCGCCGCGGCCGTTGCCGCCGCCGAGGCCACCACGGGCGCGGCGGCGGGCCAGGATGCCGCTTTCACCGTCCCCGTCACGACCGAGGGCCTGCCCGACTGGCTCGGCCCGGTCGCCCGTGCCGCGCAGACCGTCGAGCCCGACCAGCTCAGCCGATTTCTGCCGCCCGAGAGCGGCGCGGGGCGCCAGTCCGCGGTGCTCGTCCTGTTCGGCGAGGGCGAGCGTGGACCCGAACTGCTTCTCATGGAGAGGGCCGGGAACCTGCGGTCCCACGCGGGGCAGCCTTCCTTCCCCGGTGGGGCCCTGGACCCGGAGGACGGCGATCAGGCGACGACAGGGCCGCTCAGAGCCGCGCTGCGGGAGGCGAAGGAGGAGACCGGCCTCGATCCGCGCGGTGTCCAGGTCTTCGGCGTGCTGCCGCGGCTCTACATCCCGGTGAGCGGCTTCGTCGTGACGCCGGTTCTGGGCTGGTGGCGGTCGCGGAGCCCGGTCCGGGTCGTCGATCCGGGTGAGACCGCGCGAGTCTTCACCGTTCCCGTGGCGGATCTCACTGATCCGGCCAATCGGGCGACGGCGGTTCATCCGCGCGGGCACCTGGGTCCGGCGTTTATGGTCGAATCCGCCCTTGTGTGGGGTTTCACCGCAGGAGTGATCGACCGGATTCTGCATTTCGCGGGCTGGGAGCGTCCGTGGGACTCCGCCAAGCAGGTGCCTCTCGACTGGCGCGCATGACAGGCTGACTCCGTGCTGCGCTGTCCGGGCCCACCCGGAACCAGCCGAAGGCAACGGGCCCCCGGTGACGAATCTGCGAGGCAATAGACGGTGAACGTGCTGGACATCCTGCTGTTGGCCGGCGCCGTGTGGTTCGCGGTCATCGGCTATCGACAGGGGTTCGTCGTCGGCATCCTGTCGGTGATCGGGTTCCTGGGCGGCGGACTCGTCGCCGTCTACCTGCTGCCGATTCTGTGGGACAAGGTGACGGACGGCTCCGAGGTCTCGTCAACGGCGGCGGTCGTCGCGGTCGTGATCGTGATCGTCTGTGCCTCGGTGGGGCAGGCGTTCACCACACATCTCGGGAACAAGCTTCGCCGGTACATCACCTGGTCACCGGCGCGCGCCCTCGACGCCACCGGGGGCGCGCTGGTCAACGTGGTCGCGATGCTGCTGGTCGCCTGGCTGATCGGTTCGGCGCTGGCCGGTACCTCGCTGCCGACGCTGGGCAAGGAGGTCCGAAGCTCCTCGGTCCTGCTCGGCATCTCGCGGGTGATGCCCGTCCAGGCCTCGACCTGGTTCACCGACTTCTCCTCGGTGCTCGCGCAGAACGGTTTCCCGCAGGTCTTCAGCCCCTTCGCCAACGAGCCGATCACGGAGGTTCAGGCTCCGGATCCGGCGCTGATGGGCAGCCCCGTCGCGGCCCGCGCCAAACAGTCCATCGTGAAGGTCGTGGGCACGGCCCCGAGTTGCGGCAAGGTCCTCGAAGGAACCGGCTTCGTGTTCGCCGACCGACGTGTGATGACGAACGCCCACGTCGTCGGCGGTGTGGAGGAGCCGACCGTTCAGATCGGTGGCCAGGGGCGGCTGTACGACGCGAAGGTCGTGCTCTACGACTGGCGGCGTGACATCGCCGTACTCGATGTGCCGGACCTCGACGCGAAGCCGTTGAAGTTCACCGACACCGACCACGACGCCCGGACCGGGAACAGCGCCATCGTCGCGGGCTTCCCGGAGAACGGCTCGTACGACGTGCGGGCCGCGCGCGTCCGGGGCCGCATCGACGCCAAGGGCCCGGACATCTACCGTCGGGGCACCGTCCAGCGCGATGTGTACTCGCTGTACGCGACCGTCCGGCAGGGGAACTCGGGCGGACCGCTGCTGACCCCCGACGGAAGGGTGTACGGAGTCGTGTTCGCGAAGTCGCTCGACGACCCCGACACCGGCTATGCGCTGACGGCAGACGAGATCCGCCAGGACATCGCGCACGGCCTCGCAGCCAATCAGCAGGTCGACAGCCAGGGGTGCGCTCTGTGAGGACGGCCCCGTAATCTCCGGCGGTGGTGCGGCGACGCCTGCTTCACCGCGCTCTCGGCTTCGCTCGATCGAGGGATACAGCGTCCTCGTCCGTTGCCGGTCGTCGGCGCGGCCGACCGCGCTCCGCCCGCCGCGACGGTGACCGTACATACGTGCCGGGCGAATACAGGCCCTTACCGACCACACGCCCCGACCGGCCATCCCCGCTCACGCCCGTCATGGCAGGGACGAGACGCGCCACAGGGACGACGCGCCACAGGCTCGACGCGCCACAGGTTCCTGGTTCGGCCGGTGAAGTTCCCTGTCGACCGGAGCAGTTGTCAGCCGACCGGCGCGGCTGTCAGCCGCGCGGATGGCGCAGCCGCGCCGAGACCCAACGGGCTCTGCGGCGCAGAATACGCGGAATGCCCAGCTGGGGATCGTGCAGAACATGCATGTCGTACACCCGGCCCTGGGGGCCGCCCCCCTCGTGATTGCTCGGACCTGCCGTGGCGGTCGAGCGACGGTTGCGTGCTGCGTCACCGAAGTCGTGCGTCCAGCCCATACCTCGACGTCTGCCCGTGCCACATGGTCGGTAACCGCCCATCCGTCAGCCAATTGGCCTATGCGCCGGGCAATTGGCCATTCGCCGGACAACTGCACCCGTGGGCTACCGGTCGGGCTCGGGATCCTTGAGCCAGCTGATGAGTTCGGCCGAGAAGCCGATCGGGTCCTCCTCATGCGGGAAGTGCCCCAGACCATCGAAAAGTCGCCAACGGTACGGTGCCTCGACGTACTCGCCCGAACCCGCCGCGCTCCGGGTGCGGACAGCCGGATCGAGCGACCCGTGCAGGTGCAGGGTGGGGACGCGCACCGGCAGTTTCATCCGCCGGTTGAACTGGATTCCGTCCGGACGGGCGAGGGAGCGCACCATCCAGCGGTACGGCTCGATCGAGCAGTGTGCGGTCGACGGGATGCACATCGCACGCCGATAGATATCGACCGTGGCGTCGTCGGGGAAGCCCGGCGTCCGGGGTCCCGCCCAGTCGTGGAGCAGTCGGCCCACCAACGCTCCTTCTTCGGCAACGAGCTGACGTTCCGGTACCCACGGACGCTGGAAGCCCCATACGTAGGATCCCGCCCGGGTCTGGGCGAAGTCGGAGAGCATCGAGGAGCGCCAACGGCGGGGATGCGGCATCGAGGAGACCACGAGCCGGCGCACCAGCTTCGGCCGCATCACGGCAGCCGTCCAGGCGAGGTAGCCGCCCAGGTCATGACCGACGAGGGCGGCATCGGGTTCACCGAGCGAGCGGATGACGCCGGTGACGTCGAGTGCCAGGTTGGCCGGGTCATAACCCCTGGGTGTACGGTCGCTGCCGCCGACACCCCGCAGATCCATCGCCACGGCGCGGAACCCGGCATCGGCCAGCGCGGTGAGCTGATGGCGCCAGGTCCACCAGAACTGGGGGAAGCCGTGCAACAGCAGTACGAGTGGCCCTTCGCCGAGCTCGGCGATGTGGAAGCGCGCACCATTGGCCGCCACGTCCCGGTGGGTCCAAGGTCCGTCCAGGCGTACGGGCCCGCTCGCACCGATGGAGCCGGGCGTGGCGTGTGCACCGGGTGAGCCGGGCGAAACGTCTGAGCCATGTGAGCCGGACGGGGCGGGCGGGGGCGCAGGGCTGGACGGGTGAGGTGGGCTGAACGTCTCGCCGGAGCCTGACCTGTACGTGCCTGAGGTTCCGGACGTGCCGGATGGTCCGGACGGGCTCGCAGGAGCCGAGGCGCTCGTAGGAGTCGAGGCGCTCGCGGAACCGTCCGAGCCCGCAGAACCGTCCTGGGGTTCCCGGCCGTCCGGTCCCGCCTGACCCGTCCGGATGCCCCGAGCCGTCCGACCGCCAGGACCTGCCCGTCCTGCTCGGTTCGCCGGGTCATCCGGACTTACCGGGTCGGATGCGTTGGAATCGGAGACCGTCATGTCGACGAGCGTGCCACAGCCGACGCGTTGTCCTGCACCGGAGACTGCTCCAGCGCCCTGTCCGCCAATGTGCTGCCGCCGGTGGCCGGACGGCCTGTCCCCGCTGTGATGGCGGGGCGCGGATGCGGCTTGACGCCCTGCAGCACGGCCGCCGTCTGCTTCGCCGAGGCGATGGACTTCTCCGGCGGTTTCACCTTCTTGAACTTGGCGATGGCGAACAGCGCGAGCAGTACTCCGAGGATGATGAAGGCGCCGCCGACGATCAGGAACGACCAGGCCAGCCCAAGCCCCAGGTTGTGGATTCCGTATGCCGCCGCGAAGCTCAGCACCGGGATCGCGAACAGGAACAGCACGCCCGCGACGATGATCACCACGCTGCCGGTGACGCCGCGCTTGACGTCCTGGCGCACCTCGGCCTTGGCCAGGGCGATCTCGTCGTGCACCAGTGCGGACATCTCGGCCGTCGCCGCGGCTACCAGCTGTCCGAGACTGCGGTCGGCGTTGTCCGCGTTGTTGCCGGGGTCGCTCATCCCTGACTCCCTCTCCTGCTCTCCTGCTCAACACATCTGGTGTCAGATCATGCCGGACTGTCCGGCTTGCTGCTCGCTGCCCCCGCCAGTTGGGCAAGACGACGGTGCTCGGCCGCCTTTTTCTCGTGGATCGCGGCCATCCGCAGGTGGTACTCCGGGTCGTCCTGCTCGTAGATGTCGGGCACGCCGTCCTCGTCCTCGTCCAGTTCCTCCGCCTCGTGCAGCATTCGGTACTTGCGTACCCGAAGTTTGAGCAGTACCCCGGAGACCAGGGCGGCTGTCAGCGAGCCGATCAGGACGGCGGCCTTGATCTCGTTGATTGTGTCCTTGTCACCGACGAAGGCCAGTTCGCCGATGAGCAGCGAGACGGTGAAGCCGATTCCGGCGAGCGAGGCGACCGCGAAGACATCCGCCCAGGCCAGGTCCTTGTTCAGTTCCGCCTTGGTGAAGCGGGTGGCCAGCCATGTACCGCCGAAGATGCCGACCGTCTTGCCGACGACGAGACCCAGGACGACACCGAGTGTTTCGGGCCGGGTGAAGACGTGCGCCAGCGCCCCGCCGGAGAGCGACACTCCGGCGGAGAAGAGAGCGAACAGCGGTACCGCGACACCGGCCGAGAGGGGGCGGATCAGATGCTCGATGTGCTCGCCGGGGGACTGCGTCTCACCGTCCCGGCGCGTGCAGCGCAGCATCAGGCCCATGGCGACACCGGCGATGGTGGCGTGGATGCCGCTGTTGTACATCAAGCCCCAGATGACCATGGCGAGCGGAACGTAGATGTACCAGCCGCGCACATCGAGGCGCAGCAGCAGGTAGAACACGGTGAGGCCGATGAAGGCTCCGATCAGCGCGATGAAGTTGATCTCCTCGGTGAAGAAGACCGCGATGATCAGGATCGCGAAGAGGTCGTCGACGACGGCGAGTGTCAGCAGGAAGGCGCGCAGCGCGTTCGGCAGCGAGGTGCCGATGACCGCGAGGACGGCGAGCGCGAAGGCGATATCGGTTGCGGTGGGTACGGCCCAGCCGTCGGTGGAACCGCCACCGGTCACGGCCACCAGCGTGTAGACGACGGCTGGAACCGCCATTCCGCACAGCGCGGCGACGACCGGGAGGGCTGCGGCCCTGGGGTCGCGGAGTTCCCCCGCGACGAGTTCCCGTTTGAGTTCGACACCCGCGACGAAGAAGAAGATCGCGAGAAGCCCGTCCGCCGCCCAGTGTTCGACGGAGAGATTGAGCCCCAGGAAACCGGGGCCGAAGTGCAGATCACTGACGGCGTCGTAACTGGAACCGAAGGTGTTCGCCCACAGCAGGGCCGCTATCGCCGCGACCAGCAGAATGACTCCGCCGACGGTCTCGGTGCGCAGGGCGTCCGCGAGGTAGTTCCGCTCGGGAAGGGGCAGCCTTCCCAGGAAGGTACGGCGGGAAGAGGGCGTGCGGGTGGGGGCGTCCACGGGTGGGGACCTCCGGGTCGGTGCTGCGGCGACGGCATGGCTGATGCACTCGCCGACCAGACTTCCCGGCACACCCAGTGGAGCTTTGTTGTTTTCTTGACGCGCCTGACACTGTACCCCGGGTATGCCCGGCTCAATCCGGTGATCACCACCGTAAACGCCTGAGGGGCACCCGGCGCGTCGCCGGATGCCCCTCAGATCGCTGCTGGCCGTATGTCCGTCCTCCTGCGCCGGGGTGCCGAAGGAACGAACGCCCGGGGCGGAGCGATCTGCTCAGCCCTCAGGGGACGACGTGTTCAGTCCTCGGAGGACGAGGACGACGGCAGCTGGGTCTGGATGAGGTCCATCACCGACGAATCGGTGAGCGTCGTGACGTCGCCGAGCTCGCGGTTCTCGGCGACGTCACGCAGCAGACGCCGCATGATCTTGCCGGATCGGGTTTTCGGCAGTTCGGCGACCGGAAGAACCCGCTTCGGCTTGGCGATCGGGCCGAGCGTGGCGCCGACGTGGTTGCGCAGTTCCGCGACCAGTGCGTCGGAGGCGCTGGCCGATCCTCGCAGTATCACGAACGCGACGATGGCCTGGCCGGTCGTCTCGTCGGCGGCGCCGACCACGGCGGCCTCGGCGACCGACGGGTGCGACACGAGCGCGGACTCCACCTCTGTGGTCGAGATGTTGTGCCCGGACACGAGCATCACGTCGTCGACCCGGCCGAGCAGCCAGATGTCGCCGTCCTCGTCCTTCTTCGCACCGTCGCCGGCGAAGTACTTGCCTTCGAAACGAGACCAGTAGGTGTCGATGAAGCGCTGATCGTCGCCCCAGATGGTACGGAGCATCGACGGCCACGGCTCGGTCAGGACGAGGTAGCCACCCCCGCCGTTCGGGACCTCGCGGGCCTCGTCGTCGACCACCGTGGCGGAGATACCGGGCAGGGCGCGCTGGGCGCTCCCCGGCTTGGTCTCCGTGACGCCCGGCAGCGGCGCGATCATCATCGCGCCCGTCTCGGTCTGCCACCAGGTGTCGACGATCGGGCACTTGTCCGCACCGATGTGCTTGCGGTACCACATCCACGCCTCGGGATTGATCGGCTCACCGACCGATCCGAGGACCCGAAGACTGCTCAGGTCGAACTTGGCGGGGATGTCGTCGCCCCACTTCATGAACGTTCGGATCGCGGTCGGCGCGGTGTAGAGGATCGTGACGCCGTACTTCTGCACGATCTCCCAGAAGCGCCCCTGGTGCGGGGTGTCGGGCGTGCCCTCGTACATGACCTGCGTCGCGCCGTTGGCCAGCGGGCCGTAGACGATGTAGGAGTGCCCGGTCACCCAGCCGATGTCGGCGGTGCACCAGAAGACGTCGGTCTCCGGCTTGAGGTCGAAGACCGCGTGGTGGGTGTACGCCGCCTGGGTGAGGTAACCGCCGGAGGTGTGCAGGATGCCCTTCGGCTTACCCGTCGTACCAGAGGTGTAGAGGATGAAGAGCGGCTGCTCCGCCTCGAACGCCTCGGGAGTGTGCTCGGCGGACTGCCGACCGGTGATCTCGTGCCACCAGACGTCACGGCCCTCGGTCCACGCGGTGTCCTGGCCGGTGCGGCGTACCACGAGCACGTGCTCGACGCCGTCGATGCGGGAGACGGCTTCGTCCACGGCGGGCTTGAGCGCGGACGGCTTGCCGCGGCGGTAGCCGCCGTCGGCGGTGATCACGACCTTGGCGTCCGCGTCCTGGATGCGGGCGGCGATGGCGTCGGCGGAGAAGCCGCCGAACACCACCGAGTGCGCGGCGCCGATGCGGGCACAGGCCAGCATCGCGATGGCGGCCTCGGGGATCATCGGGAGGTAGACGGCGACCCGGTCGCCCTTGCCGACACCGAGCTCGATGAGGGCGTTCGCGGCCCGGGAGACCTCGTCCTTCAGGTCGGCGTAGGTGATGGCACGGCTGTCGCCCGGCTCACCTTCGAAATGGATGGCGACCCGGTCGCCATGGCCGGCCTCGACGTGGCGGTCCACGCAGTTGTACGCGACATTGAGCTTGCCGTCCGCGAACCATTTGGCGAAGGGCGGGTTGCTCCAATCGAGCGTTTCGGTCGGCTCCGTGGCCCAGGTCAGGCGGCGGGCCTGCTCGGCCCAGAAGCCCAGCCGGTCAGCCTCGGCCTGCTCGTACGCCTCCGCCTTGACGTTGGCGTTCGCTGCCAGATCGGCAGGCGGTGCAAACCGCCTCTCCTCACGAAGCAGATTGGCCAGGCTTTCGTTGCTCACGACATCTCCCATTCCCAGGGTGTCCGTTGTGTCCCGCGCATAGCTCATCAGGCCAGGGGCCAGGTGACAAGAGTCTGCCGGGAATTGGTTTAGACCTGTGTTTCGGTGTATGGAGACACGGGCCCGCCTCCCACATGCTGCGCCGCGCCGTGCGGCACGGTGCGGAGTGACACGATGCGACACCACTTGAGGTGGTAGGGGTGGTGCCGTGAGAGGCGGGGCCACACGGTCCTACGGAATTTCCACGGGTCGGGAGCCCGTCCGGTTCAGATGCCGGTGGGTTTCCGGTTCAGGCGTCGGCGCGTTCCCGATCGTCCGGGTCGGATGAGGTATCTGTCTCACCCGGTGAGGCATCGGGACCGGAAGCACTGGAGTTTCCCGGGCCGCTGGGGCCGCTGGGGTCGCCGGGGCCGCTCGGGTCGCCGGGGTCCACCCTGTCGAAGACCTCGTCGAGGGCCAGGCCGGTGCTCGCACCCTCGGCCAGCAGATATGCCTGCGCTTCGCCCACGTGAAAGTACATCCCGTGCAAGTGGAGTGTGCCTTCGGCGAGCCGTCGAGCCACCGCTTCGTGGGCACGTAGATGTTCCAGCTGCTGGACGACGTTGGTGAGGCAGAGCTGTTCCACGGCGTCCACCGGCAGTCGGCCGGAAATCCGAGCCCACGAATGACGGCGGGAATCCATGCGTTCCAGGCTCGGCAGCCCGTGTCTCAGCCACCGCCACAGGGCAGTGTGCGGGGTGTCCGGGGCCGGGCGGCCTTCGATCAGCGCGTCCATCGCACCACAGCCGGAGTGTCCGCAGACCGTGATGGACCCCACCCCCAGCACGTTCATCGCGTATTCGACGGCGGCCCCCACAGAATTGTCCGCCGGTTCGGCGTCCGGCGGTGGGACCAGATTGCCGATGTTCCGGACAGTGAACAGATCACCCGGTCCGCTTGCCGTGATCATGCTGGTGACCAGACGCGAATCGGCGCAGGTGATGAAGAGCTGGGAGGGCCGCTGACCCTCTCTGGCCAGCCGGGCCAGTTCCTCACGCACCAGCGGGGCAGTGTTGCGCTGGAACGAACTGAGCCCACTGATCAGGTGCCTGGTGCTCGTCGGGCGCGGGGCGGCGGCGAAGGAGTGGGCCCGATCCGGGCCCCGGGTCGAGGTGCCGTGGATTTCTGGTGAGGCGGTAGCGCTCGGTCCGAGGCCGGTGGGGGCGGAGTCGGCGACGGAGAGAAAACCGGAGCCAGAACCTGGGACGGGAGCAGGAACAGGGCCGCACACGGTGCCGGAACCCGTGCCGCGAACTTCGTTCGTTCCGGGGCCGACAACGCCGGGGCCAGGGCCGGGGCCGGGGTTGGGTTCGGGTTCGGGCTCGGGGGAGCGGCTGACGTTGGTGCGGGCGCTGTTCAGGGAGGCGTCGAGGTCGTGGTGGGGGGCGAATAGCGGGTCGGACCGGTCGTGGCACTGATGGTTGCGCCACGGGGTCCAGGGCCGGCAGCAGGAATGCGCCGCTGCGGCGGGCTCCGCGATCCGTCCCCCGGACCTGCCGGTGAAAACGACACTGCCGCCGTGGGCAGTCTGGGCAATGCTCCAGTCCTGGATCGTCTCGTAGGCCGCGTGGTCCATGAAGAAGCCGTCCAGTTCGACGACCGCATCCCCGTCCTGTGGCAATCGGCCGAGGATCCGGCTGAGCCGAGGTACTGCGAGAAACGTCAACTGGCCCCGCACGACCACAAGATGTTGTCCACCCCGATCGGTGACACTGATTCTGGTACGAGCCAGACGGTGAAGGGCGACGACCACTGCTACGGCGATGCCGATCGCCACCCCTTTGAGGACGCCGAGGACGACGACACCGGTGATCGTCGCGCCGTACACAAGGAATTCCCGGTGCCTGTGGACGTTACGGATGTGGGCGAAGCTCACCATTTGGATACCGACCATCATGACCAGTGCGGCGAGCGCGGCCAACGGAATCTGTTCCAGGACGGTGACCAGCAGAACGGTGGCGACAATCACCCAGACCCCGTGCAGCACGGTGGAGGCGCGGCCGGTCGCTCCCGCCCTGACATTCGCCGAACTCCGCACCGCTCCGCCGGACACCGCCAGACCGCCCACCAAACCGGACAGAGTGTTGGCGATGCCCTGCGCACGCAGCTCACGGTCGAGGTCGGAACGCCCGACAGGCGGAGCGGGTGAAGTCGGTGAGGTGGGTTCGGTCGGGCCGCTGGGATGGTCGGACACGGTTGGCAACGTCGAGGTCTTTGTTGTGTCCACCATGCCCGGTGAGCCCGGTGAGCCCGGTGAGCCCGGTGAGCCCGGTGAGCCCGGTGAGCCCGGTGAGCCCGGTGAGCCCGGTGAGCCCGGTGCGTCTGAGGAAGCAGAAGAGGGGTCAGGGAACGAGGAGTCGTGGCCCGGTCTGACATGTGTGGCCGGAGCGGAGCCCGTGCCCGCGCCGGAAAGTGAGCTCCGGTCCGAGGCGGTATGCGTCGCAGGCGTGGGAGAGGTGCCCGACGGCGATTTGTCTACTGACCTGTTCCTGGCGACGGCCCGTCCGCCGACACGGTCGGCGGTCAGTTTGTCCACGGCGACCGCAGCGAGCAGCGATTCAAGGCTGGCTACCAGCATCACTGTGAACACGGCGGTGGAAAGTGCGAGGACTGGCCCGTGAGGCAGCTCCGGAAGCGCGTGCGCGCGCCAGGACGGCAGGTCGACGCGAGCGATTCCGGGCGCCGCGACCGCAGCCACTCCCGTTGCGGTCACCACTGCGACAAGGGCGGCCGGAACGCGTCGTACTGCCCGGCCGATCCGGCCGGGAGCCCGCGGCCACAGGATCAGGATGGAGATGGTCAGCACACCGATCAATGGCGCGGAAGGAGCCACCTTCCCCAACTGCTCCGGCAGCGCGGCGAAGTTGGATACCGCCGAGCTCTGGGGCGAGCCGCCGAGCACGATGTGAAGCTGGGCGAGTGCGATGGCCACGCCGATGCCGGCGAGTGTGCCGTGCACGATGGCAGGGCTGACCGCGAGAGCGCTGCGTGCCGCCCGGATTGAGCCCAGCACGATCTGCAGCAATCCGGCGCCGATGGTGATGGCGCAGGTGGTGCGCCAGCCGTAGATCTGGATCAACTCGGCTGTGACGACGGTCAGTCCGGCGGACGGCCCGCTGACCTGGAGGGGGGTGCCGCCGAGCAGTCCGGCGACGATGCCGCCGATCGCGGCGGAGAGGAGTCCGGCTGTCAGCGGGGCGTCCATGGCGACGGCCAGGCCGAGCGACATGGGGACGGCGAGCAGGAAGACCGTGATCGACGCGGAGAGATCGGCGCTCGTGACACGGAATCGAGGACCACGTGGTGGCGATGGCCGCGGCGGGCTGTGCGGTCGCTTGACCCCCAGGGCACGGGGTGGGCGCGAGCTGCGGGACGCGCGTTTATGGCGTGTGGGTACACAGGCAGACATGTTTTCCCGTCTCCTCCGGAAGGCGTGGGCGCGAAACGTGAGAGAAGCGGCCGTGAATCACGGCGTGCGGCGGCGGGATTTACCAACTCTTAGTAAATAGATCGTAATGGAGAGTAAATATCGATGTCCATGCTTGGGGTCAAATGACCTATTCATTCACTCATTCAGGTGAATAAGCAGTTTTTCATGTGGCCTTTCGTGCCACTGTCGGCTCCGCTGGCGTGCGCTCGCATTAGCTCCAAAACTGCACATTCTGCGCAAAGTGAATACGAAGGGAGGCGGGGTGAATGCCGGCTGCCACGACGGTCCGTGCACGGAGGGGCAGAAGCACGGGAAGAGGAGCTGCGGAGAGGGGGATCAGGGAGGGGAGGAGCGGGGGTGGGAGCGTTGCCGGGCGGTCGGCCTCGTGCGGCATGTCCATCGCGCCGGCTGCGGGCCCGGTCGGCTGCTCCGCCCGGTCGCACGGCGTGACCGGTGCGGCCGGACCACGTGCCGAGAGGCCCGGGCCCGCAGTGAAGAAGAACTTTCCGAGAACCGGGTCCGGAAGCGCGTTCCGCCTCATCGGGGCCGGCGCCACAGCCTTCACCCGCAGCCAGCCGATGCGGCCTGTGGCCAAGAGCCTCAGCGAAGGCCGGAACCGCCCCAATTCGTGGTGCTCTCATGGGACGGCGCCGGTGAGGACAGCCAGAAGCCCTTCTCGCGCTTCCGTGAGGTGGGCAGGAAATACCGCGCGAGCATGACGTATTTCCTCAGTGGTGTGTACATGTTCCCGGAGAGCAAGCGGATGCTCTACGACCCGCCACGGCACAACATCGGCAGCTCCGACATCGGGTTCAACGACACCGAGGGCATCCGCGACACCATCACCCAGGTGCGAGGCGCCTGGGCGGACGGAAGTGAGATCGGTACCCATTTCAACGGTCGCTTCTGTGGATCGGACGGTGGCGTCGGTACCTGGACCGTCGATCAGTGGAGGAGCGAGATCGATCAGGCCAAGTCCTCTGTGAAGAACTGGAAGACCAACGACCCCGCCCTCAACAAGGAGAAGCCGCTCCCCTTCGACTACGACAGGGAGCTCGTCGGTGGCCGTACTCCTTGTCTGGAGAGAAGGGGGAACATGGTGGCGGCAGCGCGAGCGATGGGCTTCCGCTACGACTCCAGTGGGGTCAACAATCAGGTCTGGCCGAAGAGGAAGGACGGTGTCTGGGACCTCTCGATGCAGCTTGTGTCTGTGCCGGGGCGGGGGTTCGAGACCCTGTCCATGGATGACAACTTCATGTTCAACCAGTCAGGTACGACGCAGGGTGATCCGAGCCTGCACGAATACTGGGGGAACCAGATGCGCGACGGCCTGCTTCAGGCGTTCGACCGCGCCTACGAAGGCAACCGTGCCCCACTGGTCATCGGCAACCACTTCGAGTCCTGGAACGGCGGTACGTGCATGCGTGCCGTCGAGCAGACCATCGCGGCGGTGTGCACGAAAGAAGACGTCCGCTGTGTCTCCTTCTGCCCACTGGCGGACTGGCTGGACGCACAGGACCCCGCGACTCTGACCAGGCTCGGTACGCTGGACGTCGGTCGGGCCCGGCCAAAGGCTGGTCGGATTTTCTCGCCGGGCAGGTGAAGCCGAGGAAAGGCGCGGTGCGAACGCCTGCGCCGCACCGGGAGCCGAGGCGGCGGGCAGCCGGGCGGAGCGCGTGAGGCGGGCGGGCAGCCGGGAAGAGGGAGCGGGGTGGGCCGGGAAGCGGTCCGCCCCGGAGACAGTCCGGCGCTTCGGCACAGCCACTTCCCGCGGGCCGTGGGCTCTTCCCGGCCGGGGCGTCGTTCGGTCAGGCGGGCTGCACCGCACTGTCCCGCGCGTACCGTTCATCGAGTACGAAGGCGGGATCGACCTGAGCTGCCAGGTCGGCA
The DNA here is from genome assembly GCF_043083325.1 of Streptomyces sp. NPDC014734. Lineage (NCBI taxonomy): Bacteria > Bacillati > Actinomycetota > Actinomycetes > Kitasatosporales > Streptomycetaceae > Streptomyces > Streptomyces sp. NPDC014734. Next base: position 58,396 of record NZ_JBIBYN010000016.1, read on the forward strand.
CCCGTCTTCTCGTTGCCCCAGCTCTCCGCGTTCTTCAGATGGAAGTGCACCATCTGCCGGGTGTATCGCTCCCAGTCGCGCTGCTCGTACGAGTCATCCGCGGCGTCCTGCAGTGCCTGCAAAGCCATCCGGTTGTCCGCCTCCAACTGCTCGAAGCGGTCCGGCCGGCCCTTTTCCATGGCCCGGACCCAATCGGAGTGGCCGACACTGACCAGCAGGTCATCACCCACTTCGGCCCGCAGGAAGTCCAGGTCGTCCTTGCCCTGCACCTTGTTGCCGACGACCTTCAGCGCGACCCCGTAGTCCCGGGCGTACTCCTTGTACTGGCGGTAGACCGAGACGCCCTTGCGGGTCGGCTCGGCAACCAGGAACGTCATGTCGAAACGAGTGAACATCCCCGAGGCGAACGAGTCGGAACCGGCTGTCATGTCAACGACGACATAATCGTCGTTCCCGTCGACGAGATGGTTGAGACACAGCTCGACCGCGCCGACCTTTGAGTGGTAGCAGGCCACCCCCAGGTCCGACTCGGTGAACGGCCCGGTGGCCATCAACCGGATCCGCCCGTCGTCGAGGTCGATCGTGCGGGCGCAAGCGTCGTAGACGGGGTTGTCCTCACGGATCCGCAGCAGCCGTGATCCCTCGCCGGGCGGTGTTGTCTTGATCATTGTCTCGGCGGAGGCGATGCGGGGATTACTGCCACGCAGATAGTCCTTGATCAGGGAGAGCTGGGCCCCCATGGCAGGCAGGGCTGCGGCCTCACGGTCGTCGAGGCCGAGTGCTGCCCCGAGATGCTGGTTGATGTCGGCGTCCACCGCGACGACATGGGCTTCATTGGCTGCGAGGTGGCGGATGAAGAGCGAGGACAGCGTGGTCTTGCCGCTGCCGCCCTTGCCCACGAAAGCGATCTTCATGTTCACCTAGGGTAGTGCCATGATTGCGGTATGCGTTCACGCTTCGTGAAGAACACCACTCCTGGGTGGTATTGGCGGAGTGGGCGCGTAGCCTCGCTACTTATGAGTACGACTGGTCCCGATCCGCTCGCAGCCCTGGGCACTCTGCCGGGAGTCGCCGAGGCGGTGGACTCCGTGCGCAAGGCCGTGGACCGGGTCTACGGCCACCGCATCATGCGACGTCGCAGTAACGAGGTCACCGCGGAAGCGGCGCTGCGGGGTGCCCGCGGTTCGGCGGCGCTGTCCGGTGCTGACTGGAGTCTGGAGGAAGTGCGTCGACGCAGCGATTTCAGCGGTGACGAGGAGGCGCAGGTGCTGGGAGCGGCCCTGAGGCTTACCGCCGAGGCGGGGCAACTCCTCTCCATCTGGAGGCAGTCGCCGGTGCGGGTGCTTGCCAGGTTGCATCTCGTCGCGGCCGGGGGTGCGGAGCCGGAAGGCTCCGTCGGTCGGCCGCGTCTGGCGGGTGAGCGCGTTGACGAGCCGCTGATCGAAGCGCCGCTGCCCGGTGCCGACGAGGTGGCCGGACGGCTGGACGGGCTTTCCGGACTGATCCTTGCCGGTACTGCCGCGCCCGCGCTGGTGGTGGCGGCGGTGGTGCACGGCGAACTGCTGGCCCTGCGTCCTTTCTGCTCGCACAACGGCCTCGTCGCCCGGACCGCAGAACGGATCGTGCTGATCGGGAGTGGGCTCGACCCCAAGTCGATCTGTCCCGCCGAGGTCGGGCACGCCGAGCAGGGGCGGGCGGCGTACCTTGCGGCGTTCGAAGGGTATCTGTCGGGTGCGCCGGACGGGATGACGGCTTGGATCGCGCATTGCGGGCGGTCCGTGGAGCTGGGCGTCAGGGAATCCACTGCGGTCTGCGAGGCGCTTCAGCGCGGCGCTGCGTGATGTGTCGAGGGCCGGGGCGTCGAGGTATCGGGCGTCGGAGTGTCGGGCAACGTGACGAGGTGATGTGTGGTCGTCGTGCTCTGCCGAGCCCGAGGTGACCGCGTCACTACCCGGCTGTGATTCGCCGCCCGGCTTCGGCGTGTGGCGCTGCGCTGCCCGGCAAACGGTTTGCACCTGAAATGGGTTGCGGCGGTACCGACCTCGGTACCGCCGCTGGCATGTCTACCCAGTTACCATGCGTCCTCGATATATGCCCATCAGGTCGGGTGCTTCGCCCGTTCCCTGGTGCGGCTGGCCCGTAATCGACGGGTCGACGTCGCGTGGGTGCTCGGTTTTCATGCTCGGTCCGTGGGGCCTTCTGCGTGTTACAGGTAATCCTTTCGGATGTCCTTGGTCTCGCGGGCCGTTGAGTCCTTTGTACTCCAGAGCCCGGTTGAGCGGTAGTGGCGGCTGCACATCTTTACTTTTAGGTTCAATTAAGAGCGAGTTGGTCATATCGCTTCAATCGGCGAAAATTGCCGATTGAAGCGTGAGAGGGGCAGGCTCTCGGTCCGGCTGTTCGGATGTTCGCCACGCATTGCGGACTGGCTGCGGCGGGTCGGGCGGCGCGGTGGAAAAGTGTGAGGGCGCCGCCCGGCCCGCAGTCAGGCGGGGGTGGTGACGGTGCGGCGGCGTGAGGTGTACCAGACCAGACCTGCCGCGACGGCGGCTGCCCCTACTGCGGCGGCCGCCACCAGCGCCGGACGCGGTGGCATGGAGAACGTGGGAAGTCGTTGTTTGAGGCGGACCGGACGGTCAAAGACGAGAATCGGCCATTCGCGAAGGGTTGCTTCGCGCCTGAGGGCGCGGTCCGGATTCACCGCGTGGGGGTGTCCGACCGATTCAAGCATCGGCACATCGGTCACGGAGTCGCTGTAGGCGTAGCAGCGCGAGAGGTCGTAGCCTTCCGACACCGCGAGCGACTTGATCGCTTCGGCCTTCGTCGGTCCGTAGGCGTAATACTCCACCTCGCCGGTGAAGCAGCCGTCTTCGCCCACGACCATGCGAGTGGCGACGACTCGGTCTGCGCCGAGCAGTTCGCCGATCGGTTCGACGACCTCGGCGCCCGATGTGGAGACGATCACCACGTCGCGTCCGGCGGTGTGGTGTTCCTCGATGAGCGTTGCCGCCTCGTCGTAGATGATCGGGTCGATCAGGTCATGCAGGGTCTCTGCGACGATTTCCTTCACTTGCCGGACGTTCCAGCCCTTGCATAGGGCGGAGAGATATTCCCGCATCCGTTCCATCTGGTCGTGATCTGCACCTCCGGCAAGGAACACGAACTGTGCGTACGCGGTGCGCAGTACGGCGCGGCGGTTGATCAGCCCGCCATGGTAGAAGGACTTGCTGAAGGTCAGTGTCGAAGACTTCGCAATGACCGTCTTGTCCAGGTCGAAGAAGGCTGCCGTGCGCGGCAAGAAGCGGTTTTCCACATGGCAGAGCATAGGGGCCCACCATTCGGCGTAAACTCCGGCGCGTGGGTTTGCCTGAGAAGGCTCTCGGGTACACCATGGAAGTCACGGATCGTTCGCGACCGTGCTAACCCGGTCCGGCTCCTCCCCCCCCCCGAGTCGGCCGTGGGGACGACCCCCGCTCTCCCCCCCGGCGGGGGTCGTCGCATGTCCGGACACATTTCCTCTGTTCGGAACCAGGCATTCCGCCTCCACTCGCTCGCATCGGCCGACTGCCGTCCCGCCGGTCATCATCCTGACTCGTCACCGTGAGTAACGGAAGCGCTGCTCTCCGGAAGTCGCCGGTATGGGTGACGGAGTTATTCACAGCGGCACGGTCGTCCACAGTTTTTGAGCAAGATCCACACGCTTTCCGGAAGTGCCGCACGGTGATTCCAGCCGTGAAGTCCGCGGGTTGCGGAATCGCTGATCCCGGAACGTTCCGAGATCGTTGCGAACCGCGAGGAACGTGTAGTGAAAGGGGGCGGAGATCGTGGCTGAATCCAACGCGCGGGATCGTCTGCCGGCCGCCGGAGCACGACAGGGCGGTCCACTGATCGTGACCGAGGACGTGGAACTCCTCGACGATCTCCTGCGGCTGTGCGCGGCCGCAGGAGCAGAACCGGAAGTTCATCATTCGCTGCCGGAGCATCGGGGAAGCTGGGAGCGGGCTCCGATGATCCTCGTGGGCGACGATGCCGCACGGAGGTGCCGTGGGGCGGTGCGCAGGCGCGGAGTGATGCTCGTCGGGCGGGAGCAGGACGCCCCGGATGTCTGGCGCCGTGCCGTGGAGATCGGAGCCGAATATGTGCTGAGGCTGCCCGATTCGGAGGGCTGGCTCGTCGACCAGATCGCCAACGCGGTGGAAGGCGTCGGCGAGCCGGCGCTCACCGTCGGGGTGATCGGCGGACGGGGCGGATCCGGAGCGTCCACACTGGCCTGCGCCTTGGCGGTGACCGCTGCCGGTGCGGGGCGACGGGCCGTGCTGATCGACGGCGACCCGCTCGGGGGCGGCATCGATGTGCTGCTCGGCGGCGAACGCGTCGAAGGTTTGAGGTGGCCTGATTTTGCCCATTCCAAAGGGCGGGTCGGTGGCTGTGCGCTGGAGGAGTCACTCCCCGCGTTGCACGGGCTACGAGTGCTCAGCTGGGGCCGTGACGACTGTGTGACCATCCCCCCGGAGGCGATGCGGGCGGTGTTGGCCGCCGCGCGGCGACTCGGTGGGGTGGTGGTCGTCGATCTGCCGCGACGGGTCGACGATGCCGCGGCAGAGGTGCTCGCCCAGCTGGACCTGGGACTGCTGGTGGTTCCCGGGGAGCTTCGCGCGGTGGCGGCGGCGAAGCGGGTGGCCTCGACGGCCGGGATGCTTCTGGACGACCTGCGCGTGGTGGCCCGCGGTCCGTACGCGGCGGGTCTCGACGCGCGGTGGGTGGCACAGGCACTGCGGCTGCCGCTCGCCGGTGAACTTCCCTTCGACACAGGGCTGCTGCAGGGCCAGCAGGACGGAGCCCCTCCCGGAGGGAGTGCGCGTGGCCCGTTGGCCAGGTTCTGCGCGGCGTTCTGGGAACGGGCGGCGACCTCGCGGGATGTGACCGGGCGCGGCATCGGGGGTGCGGCATGACCGAGACACTGCTCGACGCCGTCCGACAACAGTTGGCGCGGAGTGGTGCGGCGCCGACCCCGGCCGGGGTGGCAGCCGCGCTGAGGGCTCAGGGGCGGTTGCTCGGCGACGCCGAAGTACTGGTCGTGACTGATGAGTTGCGCGGTGAACTTGTCGGCACCGGGGTGCTGGAGCCGCTGCTCGCCGACCCGGCGGTGACGGATGTGCTGGTGTCCGCTCCCGACCGGGTGTGGGTGGACCGAGGAGGAGGGCTCGAACTCACCGGGGTGACCTTTCCGGACGCGGCAGCGGTGCGCAGACTGGCGCAGCGGTTGGCGGCCGTGGCGGGAAGGCGGCTGGACGACGCCCGGCCCTGGGTGGACGCGCGCTTGCCGGACGGAACCCGCATGCACGCGGTGCTGCCGCCGGTGTCCGTCGGGTCGACGTGTCTGTCACTTCGGGTGGTGCGTCCCAGGGCTTTCTCGCTGACGGAGTTGGTTGCGGCGGGGACCGTGCCGCCGGGCGGCGACCGGTTGCTGAGAGCACTGGTGGAGGCCCGGGTCTCGTATGTGATCAGCGGGGGGACCGGGGCCGGGAAGACGACCCTCCTGTCGAGTCTGCTGGGCGCGGTGGGACCGCGGGAACGCATCGTGCTCGCCGAGGATTCGGCGGAGCTGAGGCCGGATCACCCGCATGTGGTGCGTCTGGAAACCCGACCTGCCAATCAGGAAGGGGCGGGACGGGTGTCCCTCCGCGATCTGGTGCGGCAGGCACTGCGCATGCGGCCCGATCGACTGGTGGTCGGAGAGGTGCGGGGTGCAGAGGTCACGGAACTGCTGGCGGCGCTGAACACCGGACATGAAGGCGGTTGCGGAACGGTTCACGCCAATGCCGCCGAGCACGTCCCGGCCCGTCTTGAGGCGCTGGGAACGGCGGCGGGGCTGGACAGAGCGGCGCTGCACAGTCAGTTGGCGGCTGCATTGTCGGCAGTGGTTCACCTCGTACGGGACAGCGCCGGGCAGCGGCGAATCTCCGAGGTGCAGGTCCTGGACCGGGACGCGGCCGGGCTGGTGGTGACCGTGCCGGCGCTGCGCTGGGACGCCGACGGATTTGTTCCGGAGCGGGGTTGGGGACGGCTGCGGTCACTGATCGGGGGCGCGCTGTGAATGGAGCCGCGATGCCGGGGCCGGTGCTGGGCACCATCTGCGGAGTGCTCCTCTGCTCCGTGATCGCCGTTCGATCGGTGGTGGTGCGCAGCCGGGGGCGGCACAGAGCACGGGGGATGTTCGTCGACGGTGCGGTGCCCTCTTCGCTGAGTCTGTGCCGGGAGCGAATGGGCGGGTGGCTTCGCAAGGGGATGCGGGAAAAGCCGGAGTGGTTGTGCCTCCCGGTGGCGCTGGCCGTTGCCGTTCTGGGCCGGTCCGTGCTTCCTCTGCCAGCGGGGGTGGTGGCGGTTCCACTGGTGCGGCGGTGGCTGCGACGACGTGCTTCGAGGCGGGTGCGGGAGATCGGGGCCGACAGCGTGGTGACGTTGTGCGGCGCGGTGGTGGGTGAGCTGAGGGCAGGTCGCGAGCCGGGGCGGGCGTTGCTTCTCGCGGTGCGCGGGACAGAAGCGATGCGGGCGGCGGAGAAGGCGGGCGTGTCCGCTGCGGCCCGGTTCGGCGGGGACGTGCCGGAGGCGCTCCGACAGGCGTCTCGGGTGCCGGGCCTGGACGGGCTCGCCGGAGTGGCGGCGTGCTGGCGGGTGGCTGTGGACGGAGGCGCTGGGCTTGCGGCGGGGCTGGACCGGCTGGAGGGCGCGCTGAGGGCGGAACGACGCAGACGGGAGGAGCTGCGGGCCCAACTGGCCGGCGCTTGGTCGACGGTGACCGTGTTGGCTTTGCTGCCGGTACTGGGGTTGGGGCTGGGGGCGGCGCTCGGGGCCGAACCACTGCAGGTGCTGTTCCACACTCCGGCCGGGCTGGCCTGTCTGGTGGTGGGCGGGGTGCTGGAGACGGCGGGCCTCTGCTGGGCCGGGCGGATCGTTCGGGCCGGGGAGGCGGTATGAACGGGATCACCCGCGCGGCCGCCCACGGGGCGACCGGGGTGTGGGCCGCCATGGATGTGACCATGTGCCTGAGTCCGGTCTTTCTGAGCCTCGTCCTTCTGGGCCTTGCCCTGGTGGAGCGGCGACGGATGTGTGCGGAGCGGCGCCGAGGCGCGGCGCTGTTCGCGATCGGCAAGGAGAAGCGCCGACGCGGAAGGACACTGCCCGATGTCCGGGTGAAGAACTGGATCGCACCGGTGGGCGTCGCGGCCCTGGGCGCGGTACTGATCGGCGGTCTGCCGGGATGTGCGGCCGGTCTGGGAGGAGCGTACGGAATCCGGCGTTGGCAACGGAAACGCGAAGTCCGTGAACCGAGGCCGGACGCTGTCAGGACTGCGGAGATGGTGCGGCAACTCCCTCTGGCTGCAGATCTCCTGGCTGCCTGCATCTCCGCCGGTGCCGGGCCGTGGGAGGCGGCGGAGGCGGTGGGTGAGTCGCTGGGCGGACCGGTTGGCGCGCAACTGGCGCGGACGGCGGTGGAGATCCGGCTCGGCGGTGAACCTGCGGCGGCCTGGGGGAGGTTCGGCGAGATAGCCGGCGCGCACGCACTGTCCCGCTGCCTGGAACGGGCGGGATCGACCGGGGCTCCGGCGGCAGAGCCGGTGGCGCGGTTTGCCGAGGCATTGCGGGCCGAGCGGGCAAGCGCTGCCGCGGCGCGTGCCCAGCGAGCAGGTGTGTTGATCACCGCGCCGGTGGGGCTCTGTTTTCTTCCCGCCTTCCTGGCCGTCGGGGTGGCGCCGGTGGTGATCGGTCTGGGAACCGCCCTGCTGCACACCGGCTGACAGGACCAGCAGGGCCAGCAGGGCCAGCAGGATCAGCGGAGTCAGCAGAGCTGACGGAGCTGGCAGGGCTTACAGGGCCCGGTACGGAGATACGGCCTATGGGCTCGGATTCGGCAGGGAAAAAGATCAGCGACTCCCTGTTCGTGCACGTAACTATCCAATCAGCGCGAATCACATATTTACACGGGGGTTGAAATGGCACAGCGAATCGGTGACTGGGTGCGGCGAATGTCGCGCCGAGTCCGTTCCGACGACGGAATGACGACATCCGAATATGCGGTGGGAACGATCGCGGCCTGCGCGTTCGCGGCGGTGCTCTACAAGGTGGTCACCAGCCAGCCGGTCATGTCCGCGTTGCAGTCGTTGCTGAAGGACGCGCTCGATGCGAAGTTCTAGAAACGGCGGTGGCACGAGGGACAGGGGCGCGGTGACGGCGGAGGCGGCCATGGCCGTTCCGGTGCTGGTGGTGTTCGCCCTGTCGCTGGTCTGGGCGCTGATGGCTGCCTCTGCCCAGATCCGATGTGTGGACGCGGCCAGAGCCGGGGCGAGGGCGGCGGCACGCTCGGAACCGGAAGCGCAGGTTCTGGAGGTTGCCCGTTCGGCGGCTCCCGGCGGAGCCGATGTCGCGACGGAGCGGGTCGGCGAGCTGTGGCGTGTGAGGGTGGCGGCACCGACACCCGGCCTCGGCCCGCTGGCGCTGACGCTGCATGCGGAGGCGACGGCGCTGGCCGAGGACGCGGTGGGGGTGACGCCGTGACTGCGCTGAGTGAGGCACCCCGATGCCGATGCCGAGCCCCGATTTCGCGCCTCGCTCGTGCCTCGGACCTGGCCCGAGAACACGGATGGGCTCGGGTCCTGGGCCGGGGCCATGGGCGGTGGGTCCGTGGGCGGGCTCGGTTACCGGGCCGGGCGCGTCGCGATACGGGTTTGGCGACGGTGTGGGTGGCGATGACGACAGCAACGCTGTGCGTGGTCTTCGGCGTCGTGTTGGCGCTCGGGCAGGTGGTGGTCGCCAGACACCGGGCAGGTGGGGCGGCGGACCTCGCGGCCCTGGCGGCGGCCGACCGGGCTCTGAGCGGGCCGGAGCAGGCGTGCGGCACGGCCGAGAAGGTGGCCGCGGCGCAGGGGGCCGTGGTGGTGCGGTGCGTGGTGCGTGGGGAGATCGCCGACGTCACGGCCCGCGTGAGCCTCGGGCCGTACGAGCCGACGGTCAGGGCTCGGGCCGGTCCTCCGGTGGCTTCTTCCGGCCCTCGGACGGCCTCTCCGGGGCCCTAGCCTCTGCTTCTGCCGCGTCCGCTACGACCGTCTCCGCCGGTCCCGGCTTCTCCGGCTTCTCCGGCTTCTCCGGCTCCTTCGGAACCGACGGGGCGGATCGGAGGAGTTCGCCGAGAAGGCGTACGGCACCTCGCTTGTGCAGCGGATCGTTGCCGTTGCCGCACTTGGGGGACTGGATGCAGGACGGGCAGCCCGCTTCGCATTCACAGGACGCGATGGCCTCGCGGGTCGCGGTCAGCCAGGACCGGGCGGTGTGGAAGGCACGTTCGGCGAAGCCGGCACCCCCTGGATGCCCGTCGTACACGAAGACCGTGGGCAGCAAAGTGTCCGGGTGGAGTGGCACGGACACACCACCGATGTCCCATCGGTCGCACGTGGCGAACAACGGCAGCATCCCGATGGAGGCGTGCTCCGCGGCGTGCAGGGCGCCACCCAGGATCTCCGGGTTGACGCGTGCGGCGTCGAGTTGGTCCTGCGTGACCGTCCACCACACCGCGCGTGTGCGCAGGGTACGGGGCGGCAGATCGAGCTTGGTCTCGCCGAGGACCTCGCCGGTGATCAGTTTGCGACGGAGGAAGGAGACGACCTGGTTGGTGACCTCCACGGAGCCATAGCACAGTCGACCGTCCCCCCAGGGGACCTCGGTGTCGGTCTCCAGGACGGTGATGGCGGTGGTGTCGCGGGCGGTCGTCGAGTACGGCGGTGTCGCTTCCTCGACCAGGGCCACCGAGTCCTCCAGGTCCAGTTTTCGCACCAGATAGGTGCGGCCCTGGTGGAGGTGGACGGCACCTTCGTGCACGGAGGTGTGTGCGGCGGCTTCGTCGACTGTGCCCAGCAGTCGGCCGGTGCCCTCCTCGACGACCTGGACGGGACGGCCTCCCTCTCCTCGGATGTCGGTGAGGTCGGCGGCGCGCTCGCGGCGGGTCCAGTGCCAGCCCGACGCCCGTTTGCGCAACAGTTTGGCCGCCTCCAGTTGCGGGAGCAGGTCGGCTGTTGCCGGGCCGAAGAGTTCCAGGTCCGGTTCGGTCAGCGGGAGCTCCGCAGCCGCGGCGCACAGGTGTGGGGCGAGGACGTACGGGTTGTCCGGATCGAGCACCGTCGACTCCACGGGCTGCTGGAACAGCGCCTCGGGGTGGTGCACGAGGAAGGTGTCCAGGGGGTCGTCACGGGCCACCAGGACGGCCAGGGCGCCTTGACCGGAGCGTCCGGCGCGGCCCGCCTGCTGCCACAGCGACGCCCTGGTGCCCGGGTACCCGGCCATGACGACGGCGTCGAGCCCGGAGATGTCGATGCCGAGTTCCAGGGCGGTGGTGGTGGCCAGGCCGAGGAGCCGGCCGGAGTGCAGAGCGCGTTCCAGGGCCCGGCGTTCCTCGGGGAGATAGCCCCCTCGGTAGGCAGCGATCCGGCCGGGGAGGGAGTGGTCCACCTCGGCGAGGCGCTCCTTGGCGATGACGGAGATCAGTTCGGCACCGCGGCGGGAGCGTACGAAGGCGACGGAGCGGACGCCCTGGACGGTCAGGTCGGTGAGGAGGTCGGCGGTTTCGGCGATGGCGGTACGGCGTACGGGTGCCCCCTTTTCGCCGTGCAGTTCGGTCAGCGGCGGCTCCCACAGGGCGAAGACCATCTCTCCACGGGGCGAGGAGTCGTCGGCGACCTCCTGGACGGGGAGCCCGGTGAGGCGGCGCGCCGCGACAGCCGGTTCGGCGGCCGTGGCCGAGGCGAGCAGGAAGACCGGATCCGCTCCGTAGCGGGCGCACACGCGGCGCAGCCGCCGTACGACCTGGGCGACGTGGGAGCCGAAGACGCCCCGGTAGGTGTGGCACTCGTCGATGACGACGTAGCGCAGGGCACGCAGGAAGGAGGACCAGCGGGGGTGGGACGGGAGTATCCCGCGGTGCAGCATGTCGGGATTGGTCAGGACGTGGTTGGCGTACTGGCGCACCCATTCGCGTTCCTCGACGGGGGTGTCGCCGTCGTACACCGCGGGTCTGATGGCGTTCCCGAGGGGCGCGGCGAGTTCCTTCACGGCGCGCCTCTGGTCGGCGGCCAGAGCCTTCGTGGGGGCGAGATACAGCGTGGTGGCGCCTCGGCCGTTCGGGGCCTCGGAGCCGTCGAGCAGGGTGGTGAGCACCGGGGCCAGATAGGCGAGCGACTTTCCGGACGCCGTGCCGGTGGCGATGACCACGGATTGGCCGTCCAGGGCGTGCTCGGCGGCCACGGCCTGGTGCACCCAGGGGTGATCGATTCCGGCTGCCCGGATCGCGGCGATCACTTCCGGCCGGATGCGATCGGGCCAGATGGCATGGGTTCCCGCACGCGGGGGCAAGTGCTCCGTATGAGTGATGCGCGCGGACCGGCCCGCCGCTGCGGCGAGTCGGTCGAGGACCATGGCGGGAGGGGGGCCGGAGTCCCTGTTCCCGGGTGGTCGACTGGGGCGGTGTTTCTTGGCCATCGGCACCGAGTGTGTCACTGGCGTGACGGACAATGGTCCCAAGGCGTCGTGCATGGCTGCTGGTAAGTGATTGAATGCCATCGCGGCTGGCGATCCGTCCCCCGGCTCCGCCGGGGAGACCGAGGGGCGACCGCTCGATAGCAAGGTGCTGGAGGATCCGTGGACCTGTCCTTGTCGACTCGCAATGTGTCCGGCCCTGGTGGCGACCGTACGGTCGTCGAGGTCGGTGGCGAGATTGATGTGTATACCGCGCCCAAGCTGCGCGAGCAGTTGGTCGAGTTGGTGAATGACGGCAGCTACCACCTGGTTGTCGACATGGAAGGCGTCGACTTCCTCGACTCCACCGGTCTCGGCGTGCTCGTGGGTGGCCTGAAGCGCGTCCGGGCCCATGAGGGCTCGCTGCGTCTCGTCTGCAATCAGGAGCGCATTCTCAAGATCTTCCGGATCACCGGTCTGACCAAGGTGTTCCCGATCCACACCACGGTCGACGAGGCGGTTGCGGCCACCGACTGAGGCCGCGGCCGTCGCCCGGCCCATCGGGTTCGCACGCGATGCGCCGGGGTCTGTATCCCGGTGCCTCGGTGCCCGCATCCGACCCGGAACCGGCGTCCGGATCCGGTCGATGACCGGTCCGGGGCACGGTCCGCGTACCGGCAGGCCGCCGGGCGGCCTGTGTCAGACGGATGTGGCCGTTGGAAGCCTGCCGTCGGTCGTCTGCCGTTCGGCCGTCTGCCGATGGACGGACGGCGGGTGGCGGACGTTCGGCCGGGCGTCCGTGGTCGGGCCGTCGGCTGTGGTCGGGGAACCGAGCGGTCGGGTGCCTCGACAGGGCCGGAGCCCGGGACCGGGCCGGAAAGCTGTTGGTCCGGGCTGTTGCGTACCAACTGAAGTACTGGGTGAAGTACCGGGTGCAGTAACGGGTGAAGTGCCGGCCGGGTATTCGGTGGGTGTTTGCCCGGCAGTCGTTCGGTCTGTTGTTCGATGTCTGGTTGTGCGGGCAGTCGGATGTGTGTACGTCGGACTGCTTCTCGGCAGGGCATCGGCCGAAGCGTCGGTCAGCACATTGGCCGGGGTGTCAGTCAGGACATCGGCCGAGGTGCCGGTCGGGGCCTCGGGGCGGGCGGCGCACAGCAGTGGTGTCGGTCGCCCGGGGTGGACGGCCGGACCGGCCGACCGACGTATTCGCCGGTTCCGGACGGACAACCGGAGTCGGGCGAAGAGCCGGACCGGACGGCCGGACGGACAGCCGCTGGAAGAAGGTTCGGTGAACGTTCGGCGGGCCGGGTATCGGCCTACTACCGGGCATAGGCCGGAGGACCGCCGGAAGAACACCGGAAGAGTGCTGGGAGGAAGCCGGGTGACGGTCGGAGTGAAGACCGGAGGAACACCGGAAGTAGAGCCGGGGCGACGGGCAGCGTGCTCGGGTCCTCGGGATGCACGTCCGTACGTCTGAGGGGATCACATGGCCACCGTTGAACTCCGCTTCAGTGCCCAGCCCGAACACGTCAGGACGGCGCGCCTCGTCGCAGCCGCCGTCGCGCGCCGGGCAGGCGTCGATGAAGCCGTGCTCGACGAAGTCCGGCTCGCCGTCGGCGAAGCCTGCAGTCGTGCGGTCGGGCTGCACCGGAGCCATGGCATTACCGCTCCCGTCTCCGTTGCCCTGACCGAGGAGGAGAAGTCGTTCTCCATCGAGGTCGGGGACAAGCTGCCCGGATCGGGCGCCGAACCCGTTCCCGGCGGAGCGGCCGCGACACGCGGTGCCGCGTCCGGTGCGGGCCTCGACGAGCCGGAGCCAGAGCCCGGTGCCGACGGTGAGGACGAGATGGGGCTCGCGGTCATCAGCGGTCTCGTCGACGATGTGGAAGTCAGATCGGGCGTCAACGGCGGAGTGATCCGGATGACCTGGCCGAAGTCGCCCGTGACCGTGCTTCCCTGAGGCTCGCGGATGCGGCGGATGCCGTGGATATGACGTGGATGCCGTGGACGTGATGGATGCCGCCGCAGGCGGCATCGGCGTCCGGGGCGTTCGGGCGGTGGCCCGTCCGCGCAGGTCCGTCTGCCCGGGGCCGTTCGGGTGCTGTGCCGGATCATTTTCTGTATTCGTCTTTTGAGGCCCTGCTCAGCAGGGCCTTTTTCTTTACGCGGGGGCGGCGATCTGCTTCTTTCCGCGGAGGTCGGCGATCCGCGGATGGCCTGCCTGCCTCCTTACTGCATTCGGAGTGATCTGCGGGTCGATCTCTCGGCTGTCCGGTCATGCGGGCCAATTGCGTCTGCGGACTGCTGCTTTGATCGGCTTGCGTTGCCCGTACATCCCGTCCACGTCCTGAGTGCTGAGCGTTGAGGAGGACGTATGGCGGAGTTCTTCGGTGTCCCCGTTCCGGGACCGGCGCAAGAAACCGCACTCTCCGCCCTCATGGCCCGGCCCGAGACTCTCGCGGCCGCGACACTCACCGAGGCCAATCGCGTCATCGTGATCGGTGTCGCGGTTGTCGCCGTCGCCGCGCTGGTCGTCGCCCGGTTGCTGGCGCGGCAGGTGCTGGCGGCCGGTGAGGGGACCGACCGTATGAAGGAAATCGCGGCCGCCGTCCAGGAAGGCGCACACGCGTATCTGGCCCGTCAGCTGCGCACCGTCGGTGTCTTTGCCGCGCTGGTCTTCTGCCTGCTTCTGCTGCTTCCGGCCGACGACTGGGCGCAGCGTGCGGGCCGCTCGTTGTTCTTTCTGGTGGGCGCGCTCTTCTCGGCCGCCACCGGGTACATCGGAATGCGCCTCGCCGTGCGCAGCAATGTTCGTGTGGCCGCCGCTGCACGAGAGGCGACGCCGGAAGAGGGCGAACCGGAGAAAGATCTCACCGCTGTTTCGCACCAAGCGATGAGAATCGCCTTTCGTACGGGTGGCGTGGTCGGCATGATCACCGTGGGGCTCGGTCTGCTCGGTGCCTCCTGCGTCGTGCTCGTCTATTCCGCCGACGCGCCGAAGGTGCTGGAGGGCTTCGGCCTCGGCGCCGCGTTGATTGCCATGTTCATGCGTGTCGGCGGCGGTATCTTCACCAAGGCCGCGGATGTCGGTGCCGACCTCGTCGGAAAGGTCGAGCAGGGAATTCCGGAGGACGATCCGCGTAACGCCGCGACCATCGCCGACAATGTCGGCGACAACGTCGGCGACTGCGCGGGCATGGCGGCCGACCTCTTCGAGTCGTACGCCGTGACACTCGTGGCCGCGCTGATCCTGGGCGAGGCCGCCTTCGGTGATCTCGGCCTGGCCCTCCCGTTGATCATTCCGGCGGTCGGCGTGGTCGCGGCGATGGTCGGCATCTTCGCCGTGTCGCCGAGGCGTGCCGACCGCAGCGGAATGACGGCGATCAACCGGGGCTTCTTCGTCTCCGCCGTGATCTCGCTGGTGCTGGTGGCCGTGAGCGTCTTCGTCCGCCTTCCTTCCTCGTACGCGGACCTGGGCGGGGTCACCGACCGTGCCATCACCTCGCACGGCGGCGACCCGCGGATCTTCGTTCTGGTCGCCGTCGCGATCGGCATCGTGCTGGCCGCCCTGATCCAGCAGCTGACCGGCTACTTCACCGGGACGAACCGGCGCCCGGTCACGGACATCGGCAAGTCCTCCCTGACCGGCCCGGCCACTGTCGTACTCGCCGGTGTGTCCCTCGGGATGGAGTCCGCCGTCTACACGGCGATGCTGATCGCTCTGAGCGTCTACGGGGCGTTCCTGCTCGGCGGCACATCGATCACGCTGGCGCTCTTCGCGGTGGCCCTGGCAGGTACCGGACTGCTCACGACCGTCGGTGTCATCGTGGCCATGGACACCTTCGGTCCGGTCTCCGACAACGCACAGGGAATCGCGGAGATGTCCGGTGACGTCACGGGTGCGGGTGCCCAGGTCCTCACCGATCTGGATGCCGTCGGCAACACCACGAAGGCCATCACCAAGGGCATCGCCATCGCCACCGCGGTCCTGGCGGCGTCGGCGCTCTTCGGTTCGTACCGCGACGCGATCGCCGGAGCTGTCGATGATGTGGGGGCCGGGGCAGGAACTGGGGCCGGTATCGGGACCGAGGTCGGGGCCGGGCCCGGGTCCGGGGGAATGACCCTCAGCCTGGATATCTCGCAGCCCAACAACCTGGTGGGCCTGATGCTCGGTGCGGCGGTCGTCTTCCTCTTCGCCGGGCTGGCGATCAACGCGGTGTCCCGTTCGGCAGGCTCGGTGGTCCACGAGGTGAGGCGACAGTTCCGCGAGCACCCCGGAATCATGGACCGCGGTGAGAAGCCGGAGTACGGACGTGTCGTCGACATCTGTACCAAGGACGCCCTGCGCGAACTCGCCACGCCGGGCCTGCTCGCCGTCCTGGCACCGATCGCGGTCGGGTTCGCGCTCGGGGTCGGGCCGCTCGGCTCCTACCTCGCGGGCGCCATCGGCGCGGGCACGCTGATGGCCGTCTTCCTCGCCAACTCCGGCGGTGCGTGGGACAACGCAAAGAAGCTCGTCGAGGACGGCCGGTACGGCGGGAAGGGCAGCGAGGCCCATGCCGCGACCGTCATCGGTGACACGGTCGGTGACCCGTTCAAGGACACGGCGGGGCCGGCCATCAACCCTTTGCTCAAGGTGATGAACCTGGTCGCGCTGCTCATCGCCCCGGCGGTCGTGCGGTTCAGCTACGGGCAGGAAGCGAGCCCGGGCATCCGGGCAGGGGCGGCGGTGTTCGCCGTCGTCGTCATCGTCTGCGCGGTCCGTGTCTCCAAGCGGCGGGGGGTTGCCGTGGAGGACGGCGAGGGCCCGGGCGGCAGGAGCAGCGGCGGTGGGCCCGCCCGGCCGGGCCGGGCGACCGTTCCGTGAAGCGGTGGTCGGAGGTGCCGGCCGGAGCCGGTGGTCGGAGTCGGTGGTCGGAGGTGAGGCTTGAGGAGGGCGGGGTGTGGCCGGGGTGGCGGGGCGGGGTTTCGACCGTGTGCGGCTGATCGGGTTTCATTTCCGGTCGTACGCCGTGCCGTCCGTGAGCCGCCGTTGCGGATACGTTCCTTCGGGTGCTTGCCGGATCAGGTGTTCCCTCACCTTGAGGGCCGTGCGGGTGAGTTGTATCTCCCTCATTTCCCTTGGTGCAAATGGCTGCAAAAGGCTATCCATCGGACGTCCGGCACCCGGATGGAGGGCGTCCGGCGTGTAAGTTCCGGGGCCGAGAGCCTTGGAAGGGACCGATCCGGTGAACAAGAAGTTTGCGGCCGCGCTGTCCGGCGGCGCGGTACTGGTATTGACGCTGTCGGGCTGCGGCGGCGACGACGACAACAGCGACAAGGTGAACGACTGGGCCAAGACGGTCTGCGACCAGGTTCAGCCCCAACTGCAGAAGATCGCGAACGCCAACGCCGCCATCCAGCAGCAGACCGCCGACAACAGCAAGCCCGTCGACGTCCAGAAGACCGACTCGACAGCCTTCCAGCAGATCTCGCAGGCGTACAAGGCGCTGGGCGCCGCTGTCGACTCGGCGGGCCCGCCGCCGGTGGACGACGGCGAGACCACGCAGAAGGAGGCCGTGAAGGAGCTCAACGCCTCGTCCACGGCGTACGCCAACCTCCAGACGAAGGTCGATGCCCTCGACACGAAGGACCAGGCGAAGTTCGCCGACGGCCTCAAGGGCATCGCGGACGAACTGAACAAGATCAGCACGAGTGGCGACAAGGCGCTGAAGAAGCTTCAGTCCGGTGAGGTCGGCACCGCGATGGCGAAGCAGAAGGGCTGCCAGAAGCCGACGGCCTCGGCGCCGCAGACCACGTCCCCCGAAACGACCGCCCCGTCGCAGCCCGCCTCGCCCAGCAAGAAGGCGTGACCGGGCGCCGGGGAAACAAGGTCGACGGGGGCGACGGGGGGGGCGACGAGAGCGACGGGGGAGGGGTGCGACGGGGGAAGCGCGCGTCGCACCGATCGGCGCGGCCCTTCGCGGTCCGGGCGCTGAGGCACCGGTGGGTACCGGGCCGCTGCCGTTGTCCGTGTGAGCGGACACAATGGTGAGGTGAGTACCACCAGCCTCCCCGTGCCCGACCGTTCACCCCGGCTCCGCGCAGCCCTGCTTGCCGCCGACTTCACCGCCGACGGGCTCCTCGACCTGCTCGGCGCGCCCGCCTACGCCGCGCTCGCACGCAGCGAGACGGTTCCGGCACTGCGGGCCACCCGGGGGGTGTCCCCGCTCGACACGCTGGTGCGGTTGTTCCTGTTGCAGCACCCCGTTCCGTACGAACGGGCCCGTGCCGCGCTCCCACTGGCGGAGTGCGTCGAGGACGGCTGGGTGATCCGTACCGGCGACGAGGTGCGGGCAGCGGTCGACGTACGACCGTACGGCGGGCCCGAGGGGCAGGACTGGTACATCGTCTCCGACCTCGGCTGCGCGGTCGGCGGCGCGGGCGGGATCGGCTCGCACGAGGAGGGCGTGGTGCTCGGTGTCGGCGGGGCGTCCACCACGCTCGCCGGGATCACCGTCCGCACGCCGGTCGCCTCCGCGCTCGACGTCGGCTCGGGCTCCGGTATCCAGGCGCTGCACGCCTCCCAGCACGCCACCCGGGTCACGGCCACCGACCTCAACCCCCGTGCGCTGGAGTTCACTCGACTGACACTCGCCCTGTCCGGGGCCCCCGAGGCGGAACTGCGACTGGGCTCCCTGTACGAGCCGGTCGGTACGGAGACGTACGACCTGATCGTCTCCAACCCGCCCTTCGTCATCTCGCCCGGCGCGCGTCTCACCTACCGTGACGGCGGTATGGGCGGCGACGACCTGTGCCGGACCCTGGTGCAGCAGTCCGGCGACCGGCTCAACGAGGGCGGATACGCCCACTTCCTGGCCAACTGGCAGCACGTGGAGGGCGAGGAATGGCAGAACCGGCTGAGTTCCTGGGTGCCGCACGGCTGCGACGCCTGGATCGTGCAGCGCGAGGTGCAGGACGTCACGCAGTACGTGGAGCTGTGGCTGCGCGACAGCGGTGACCACCGCACGGACCCCTCCGAGTACGCGACCCGGTACGACGCCTGGCTGGACGAGTTCGAGGCCCGTAGGACCAAGGGCGTCGGCTTCGGCTGGATCACCCTGAGAAAGTCCGCCGCGGCTGCCGCGGGGAAGCCGTCCATCGTGGTGGAGGAGTGGCCGCACGCGGTGGAACAGCCGCTCGGACCGGCCGTCCGGGCCCACTTCGCCCGCCAGGACTTCCTCCGGGAGCAGGACGACGCGGCGCTGCTGGCCGGGCGCTTCACACTGGCCGCCGAGGTCGTGCAGGAGCAGGTCGGGCTGCCGGGCGCCGAGGATCCCGAACATGTGGTGCTCCGTCAGAACCGTGGAATGCGGCGGGCGACGAAGGTCGACGCCGTCGGCGCGGGCTTCGCCGGTGTGTGCGACGGGACACTTCCCGCAGGCCGGATCCTTGACGCCATCGCCCAGTTGATGAACGAGGACCCGGTGCTGCTGCGCGACCGCACGCCGCAGGCGATCCGGTTGCTGGTGGAAGAGGGCTTTCTGGAGCCGGTGCCGCCGTCGGCCGTCTGACGGTGAAGCCGCGGTTCTGAAGTGTGAAAGAGGTGGAGCCGCGGTTCTGAAGTGCGAAGGGGGTGGAGCCGCGGTTCTGAAGTCCGAAGAGGGGTGGAGCCGCGGTCCTGAAGGGGGATGAAGCGGAGGCCCCGGCATCTGCCCGAGAGCGTGTGTCGGCATCTGTGCGGGGACGCGTGCCGGCCTCCGCCCGCGGGTGCCCGGCTGTCTTCTCCGAGACTTCCGATCGGAGTCCGTTCCGGTTCGGGGGCGTGCCCGCGTGCGTGAGGAGCACCCTGGCCATCAGCGGCTTCATGCGCGGCGCCACGTGATTCGCCGACGGCGCACACGTTCCGGTTGGGCCGATGGGTCACGTCGTGGCGCTGTGCGAATCCGGCCATTCACCCGGGGTTCGCGTCCGCGACGCCCCGGGGTGGCAGCCTCCCCCATGACCGGACGGGCACGGGCCCCGGCCGCGCAGGGATCAGGGAGGCGTACGGACATGGAGAGCGGACCCGCGGTCCTCGCAGGAACGGTGTTCGCGCTGTTCGGCGCCGCGCTGCTGCTGTGGACGGGGACACGTGTGCGGCATGGTGCGCCGGTGGCACATGGTGTGAGCCCCGTCGCTTCCGCCGCTGTCGCCACTGTGTTCGGCGTACTTTTTCTCGTCCTCGGTGTGTGGTGCTTCACCCGCATCTGATCCACTTCCGACCGGATCGTGCGGCCCGCCGGATGGTGCGGGTCCCGACTGGACGGCGCGGGCCCGCCGGGGCGTGCCGATTCCGGTGAGGAGCCTCGGGCCCGGCAGGTCAGGGCGGGAAACACGCCCGGAGCGCCCGCGTCCCGCGGCGGACACCCGCGGATGCCCGGGTCGCCGCCACACCGCGCGGGAAACCGGCAGGCGGCAGCCGTGCACATGGCGGACCGGGTACTCCGGGCGGCAGGAATGCCGGGAGTCGGGTTACCGTTCGAGTGGCCGTTGCGGGCTTTTGCCGTTTGACACGGGGGCGGGCTGTACCGTCACACTCCGCAGCGACAGCACCGTCGGCAGCGCCACACCGCTGCCCGGATGCCCACCGAGCGTCGACCGGAGAGAAGAGCGAAGTTGTCCCCGACCAGCGAGACCGCACAGGGCGGCCGCCGACTCGTCATCGTCGAGTCGCCTGCCAAGGCGAAGACGATCAAGGGCTACCTCGGCCCCGGATATGTCGTCGAGGCGAGCGTCGGGCACATCCGCGACCTGCCGAACGGGGCCGCCGAGGTCCCGGACGAGTACACCGGCGAGGTCCGTCGGCTCGGCGTCGACGTCGAGCACGACTTCCAGCCCGTATACGTCGTCAATGCGGACAAGAAAGCGCAGGTCAGGAAGCTCAAGCAGCTTCTTGCCGAGTCCGACGAACTCTTCCTCGCCACCGATGAGGACCGCGAGGGCGAAGCCATCGCGTGGCACCTGCAGGAAGTCCTGAAGCCCAAGGTCCCGGTCCACCGGATGGTCTTCCACGAGATCACCAAGGACGCGATCCGGGCCGCCGTCGCCAACCCGCGCGAGCTCAACCAGCGCATGGTCGACGCCCAGGAGACCCGCCGCATCCTCGACCGGCTCTACGGCTACGAGGTCTCGCCGGTCCTGTGGAAGAAGGTCATGCCGCGCCTGTCGGCCGGCCGTGTCCAGTCCGTGGCGACCCGCCTCGTCGTCGAGCGGGAGCGCGAGCGCATCGCCTTCCGCTCCGCCGAGTACTGGGATCTGACCGGAACGTTCTCCCCCGGAACCGGGGCGGGAGCCGGAACCGGCGCGAACGGGACGTTCGGTGGTGGCGGGCGGCGCGCGGACGCCTCCGACCCGTCGTCCTTCGCCGCGCGCCTCAGCACGGTCGACGGCCGCCGCGTCGCCCAGGGCCGCGATTTCGGCCCGGACGGCCGGCTCAAGTCCGGCTCCGGCCAGGTGCTGCACCTGGACGAGGCGAATGCCCGCGCCCTGGCCGCAGCCCTCGCCGACACCGCGTTCGCCGTGCGGTCGGTCGAGTCGAAGCCGTACCGGCGCTCCCCGTACGCCCCGTTCCGGACGACGACCCTCCAGCAGGAGGCGAGCCGGAAGCTGGGCTTCGGGGCCAAGGCCACCATGCAGGTCGCGCAGAAGCTGTACGAGAACGGCTTCATCACCTATATGCGTACCGACTCCACGACCCTCTCGGACACCGCGGTCGCCGCGGCCCGGGCCCAGGTCACGCAGTTGTACGGTGCCGACTACCTGCCGGACAGGCCGCGCACCTACGCCGGGAAGGTCAAGAACGCGCAGGAGGCGCACGAGGCGATCCGCCCCTCCGGCGACCGTTTCCGCACCCCCGCCGAGACCGGCCTCACCGGCGACCAGTTCCGGCTCTACGAACTGATCTGGAAGCGGACCGTCGCGTCCCAGATGAAGGACGCGGTCGGCAACTCCGTCACCGTCAAGATCGGAGGCCGGGCGAGCGACGGCCGGGACGCCGAGTTCTCCGCGTCCGGCAAGACGATCACCTTCCACGGCTTCATGAAGGCGTATGTCGAGGGCGCCGACGACCCCAACGCCGAGCTCGACGACCGTGAGCGTCGCCTGCCGCAGGTCACCGAGGGCGACGCGCTGTCCGCCGAGGAGATCTCGGTCGACGGACACGCCACCAAGCCGCCGGCCCGCTACACCGAGGCCTCGCTGGTCAAGGAGCTCGAAGAGCGCGAGATCGGCCGCCCGTCGACGTACGCCTCGATCATCGGCACGATCCTGGACCGCGGCTACGTCTTCAAGAAGGGCACGGCGCTCGTCCCGTCCTTCCTGTCGTTCGCCGTGGTCAACCTGCTGGAGAAGCACTTCGGCCGACTCGTCGACTACGACTTCACCGCGAAGATGGAGGACGACCTCGACCGCATCGCGCGGGGCGAGGCCCAGTCCGTTCCCTGGCTGAAGCGTTTCTACTTCGGCGCCGGTGACGGTGGCGACGTGGCCGGCGCGGGCGCGGCCTCGGACGCGGGCAACGGCGACGGCGACCACCTCGGCGGCCTGAAGGAACTCGTCACCGACCTCGGCGCGATCGACGCACGGGAGATCTCCTCGTTCCCCGTCGGCAACGACATCAAGCTGCGCGTCGGCCGGTACGGGCCGTACATCGAGCGCGGCGAGAAGGACGCCGAGGGACACCAGCGCGCGGACGTGCCGGAGGACCTGGCACCCGACGAGCTGTCCGTGGAGTACGCGGAGGAGTTGCTGGCCAAGCCGAGCGGTGACTTCGAGCTCGGCACGGACCCGGTCACCGGGCACCCGATCATCGCCAAGGACGGCCGCTACGGCCCGTACGTCACCGAGGTGCTGCCCGAGGGCACTCCGAAGACCGGCAAGAACGCGGTGAAGCCGCGGACGGCCTCGCTCTTCAAGTCCATGTCCCCGGACACGGTCACGCTGGCCGACGCGCTCAGGCTGATGTCGCTGCCGCGGGTCGTCGGCGAGGACGCCGAGGGTGTCGAGATCACCGCGCAGAACGGCCGCTACGGCCCGTACCTGAAGAAGGGCACGGACTCGCGTTCGCTCACCTCCGAGGAACAGCTCTTCGACATCACGCTCGAAGAGGCCCTCGCGATCTACGCCCAGCCCAAGCAGCGCGGCCGTGCCGCCGCCAAGCCGCCGCTGAAGGAACTGGGCACCGACCCGGTGAGCGGGGCACCGGTCGTGGTGAAGGACGGGCGCTTCGGTCCGTACGTCACCGACGGCGAGACCAACGCCACGCTGCGGACCGGCGACAGCGTCGAGACGATCACGCCGGAGCGCGGCTACGAGCTCCTCGCCGAGAAGCGCGCCAAGGGTCCCGCCAAGAAGAAGACGGCGAAGAAGGCACCGGCGAAGAAGGCAGCCGTGAAGAAGACGGCGGCCAAGAAGACGACCACCGCCAAGAAGGCCACCGCAACGAAGAAGACGGCGGCGAAGAAGGCGACCACCGCCAAGAAGACGACGGCCGCAGCGACGAAGACGTCCGCTGCTTCCACGGAGAGCTGAACGCGACAGCGCGGACATCTCGGTTCGTTCGCACGGACGGCATGGTCCGTGCACGCGCCCCGGTCAGCTCGTGCGGATGCCTCGGTTCGTGCGGATGCCTCGGTTCGGTGCGTACGGACGTCTCGGTCCGTTCGCGTGGACGAACCGGTCAGTATGGGCGTCCCGGCCCGTATGGGCGGTCCCGGTCCGTTCGTGCGGTCGTCGGTTCGCGCGGATGACGCCGCATGTGCGGTTGGCCGGGCCCGTGCGGATGGCTACGTCCGTGTGATCGGCCGGGTTCGTGCGGTGCCGGACGGTGGCCCGAATGTGCCGGCGGTCCCCTGCCGATGGCCCAGCCGCTCCGGCGGGGCGGCTTCGGCGCGGGGCGGTGGCCGTGGCGGGCGGAGGCGTTCGCACAGCGCTTCGTCCTGCCCCGGCGTCCACATGTTCGGGCGGGGCCTCCGGGCACCCCGGGGATCCGGATAGGCTGGGCGGATGACGCGAGCCGAGCAGCCAACGGTCGTGAGCCCCACCTCCGACACACTTGCCGCAGACTCACGCGAGCGCGCCGTACGAGCCCTGTTGCGTGTCCCGCCGCTGAAGCGGTTGTGGAGCGCCCAGCTCGTCGGAAGCATCGGCGATGCCCTCGCCCTTCTCGTGCTGGTGCTGATGTCGCTGCAAGCGGCGGTCCTGGAGGGCTCATTCGGAGCCGGGTACCGAGGGGCGGCGTTCGCCGTCGCCGCGGTGTTCGGTGCCCGAATCCTTGCCACCTTGCTCTTCGGAGCCGTACTCCTCGGGCCGCTGACGGCGCTCACGGCACCGGGCGGGCCGCTGGACCGGCGGTGGCTGATGATCGGGACGGACGGGTTCCGGCTCGCGCTGCTGGTCGTCGCACCGCTGTGGATCGACTGGATGCCCGAGCAGGCACTCATGATGATCCTCATCACCGTCTTCCTGGTCGGCGGCGCCGAACGCCTGTGGACGGTGGCCAAGGACGGCGCGGCCCCCGCGCTGCTGCCCGCCCCGCCCCCGGAGGGCGCCGCGGTTCGCCCGCTCCCCGACCACCTCGACGCACTGCGCCGGCTCTCCCTGCGCACCGACTTCGCCGCGATCCCCGTCGCGGCGGCCGTCCTGCTGGTCGCCACGCTGGTCGGCAACCTGCTGGGCACGGGCCTTGAATGGTTCTCGCTCCATCAGGCGGCGCTCGGCTCGTATGTCGCGGCCGGACTGTTCTCGGCCTCGATCTCCACCCTGTACTTCCTGCAGCTGCCCGGCTCGCAGACGCCCCGCCCGCGCTCTCCGCTGGAGGGCCTGCGCCGTCCGTCGACCGGCGGCGGGACCGACCGCGGCCGCACCGGGGCCGTGCCGCTGCTCGTCGGCGCCTCGGCCGCCGTCGCCGGAGCGATCGCCGCCGTCGCGGCCGTCGCCGCCCTGCACGCCGGAGAGCTCGACGGCGGGCCCGCCACCTTCGCCCTGCTGATCCTCGGTCTGACCGGCGCCACCTGCATCGGCATCCGTACCGCGGAGAAGGTGCTGCCCACGCTGTCGCGGCGTCGGCTGCTCGCGCTGGCCGTCGCCGTCACCGGCATCGCGATCCTCGCCATGGGCCTGGTGCCGGACACCGCGACCGTCCTGCTGATCACGGTGCTCGCCGGATACGCGGCGGGTGTCGCCGCCCGCACCGGCCATGTCCTGATCGACCAGGAGACCGAGGAACCCCGCCGGGCCAGGACCACGGAGCACCTCCAGGCCGTCGTACGGCTCCTCGTCGGGCTCGGCGCGCTCGGCGGCCCGCTGCTGTCCGCCGCGATCGGCGCCCACCGGCTGGCTTCCGGGGCCTTCGTCTTCGCCCACGGCGGGGCCGCCTTCGCGCTGATGCTGATCGGCGCGCTGCTGCTGCCCGTCGCCGTGATCGTCCTCGCCAAGACGGACGACCGCTCCGGCGTGCCGCTCCGCCGCGACCTGCGCGAGGCACTGCGCGGGGGCGAGCCGGATGTCGCGCCCGCCGCGACCGGGTTCTTCCTGGCCCTGGAGGGCGGCGACGGCGCGGGCAAGTCCACCCAGGTCGAGGTGCTCGCCGAGTGGATCCGCGCCAAGGGCCACGAGGTCGTGGTCACCCGGGAACCGGGTGCGACCCCGGTCGGCAAGCGGTTGCGTTCCATCCTGCTCGACGTCTCGTCGGCCGGGCTCTCCAACCGGGCCGAGGCACTGCTGTACGCCGCCGACCGCGCCGAGCACGTCGACTCGCTCGTCCGCCCGGCGCTGGAGCGGGGCGCGATCGTCATCTCCGACCGCTACATCGACTCGTCCGTCGCCTACCAGGGCGCGGGCCGTGATCTCTCGCCGACCGAGATCGCCCGGATCTCGCGTTGGGCGACGAGCGGGCTCGTACCGCACCTGACCGTGCTGCTGGACGTCGACCCCGAGACCGCGAGGGAACGGTTCACCGAGGCGCCCGACCGGCTGGAGTCCGAGCCGCCGGAGTTCCACGCCCGGGTGCGTTCCGGATTCCTGACCCTGGCCGCGGCCGACCCGACGCGCTACCTGGTGGTGGACGCCGGCCAGGACCCGGAAGCGATCAGCAAGGTCGTGCGCCACCGGCTCGACCAGCTCCTCCCGCTCTCCGAGGCCGAGATCAAGGCCCAGGAGGAGGCGCGCCGGAAGGCCGAGGAGGAGGCCCGGCGCAAGGCCGAGGAGGAAGCGGCCCGGAAGGCGGAGGAGGAGCGGCTGGAGCGCGAGCGGCAGGAACAGCTCGCCAAGCTCCGTGCCGAGGAGGAGGAGCGCAAGCGCCGCGAGCTGGAGGAGGCACGCAGGCGCGAGGCGGAACGCCAGGCGGAGGAGGCCCGGCAGCGGGCCGAGGAAGCCCGTCGGCGGGCCGAGGAGGAGCGGGTCAAGCGGGAGGCCGAGGAGGCCGCCCGCGAGGCCGAGCAGGCCAGGCTGCGCAGGAAGGCCGAGGAGGAGGCCAGGCTGCGCAAGGAGGCCGAGGAGGCGCGGCTGGAGAAGCAGCGCCGCGCCGAGGAGGCGCTGCTGCGGGCCGAGGAGACCCGCCGCCGGGCCGAGGCCGAGGCAGCCGCCGCGGCTGAGGCGGCCAGGCGGGAGGCGGCTGCCTCTGCTTCCGTGCCGGACAACGAGATCACCGTGCCGACGCCGATCGTCGACCCGAACGACATCACGCAGCAGGTGCCCTCGCCGACGAAGAGGCCCTCGCGGTCCGACGAGGCCGAGACGACGATGCTGCCGAAGTACCAGGATCCTTCGGACCGGCCCGGTGCCGGGAGCGCCGCGGACGAGACGGCGGTTCTCCCACCGGTACGTGACGTGCGGGACGTGCGGGACGCCCATGACGGCCGTGACGGTCGGAGTGTGCGTGACGGTCGCGACGGCCGGGGTGTGCGCGACGCGGATCCGGCCGACCGGGTGCCGCGGGGCATCTTCCGGGACGAGCGCCCGGCCGGTTCCGGGGCGGAGAGCGAGAACGAGCGCACGCGCGAGCTCCCGCAGATCGGTGACCCGCACGCGAACGGACCGCAGGAGACGCGGAGCCACGGGGACGGCCGGGAGCCGCGTGCCCGGCGCCCGCGCCCCGACTGGGCGGAGGAGACCCCACTGGACGATCTGCCGACGCTGGCGGACGAACTGCTGGGCGACCACCGGGACGACGACGGTTCGGGGCCTTCCGGCCGGGGGCGCCGTCCGCGCCGCTGACCGGGGCAGGGCGCGACGTGCGAGGCGGGACGGGCCAGCCAGGCGGTAGGGCCGGGCGACTCGCGAGGCGGGACGGGCCACTCAGGCGGCGGGGCCGGGCCTCTCGCGGACCGGGGACGGGACGTTCGGCGGAAGCCGCCGGAGCGCGGCCCGGCCGGGATTGTCGGACCCGTCCCTCACAATGGGAAGACGGATCCGCCTCGGTTCCCGTCCGGCTTCGTCCGGATCGATCAATCGATCGACTGATTGGTCGATGGATGGATGGATGGAGTGACGGGCAGCGTCGGCCGACCGCGCTGTCGCATCGCACGACAACGCACGACAACGCACCACGAACGCGCGACACGCACGACGAACGAACGCGCGACACGTACGACGAACGAACGCGCGACACGTACGACGAACGCACGCGACGAACGCGCGACAACGGTGCGGCCGTGTTGCCGCACACCACCGGAAGGGCGGTGACCCATGACCGTATGGGACGACCTGGTCGGGCAGGACCGGGTGCAGGAACAGCTCGGTGCCGCCGCCCGGGACGCCGATGCGCTGGTCACCGCCCACTCCGCGGGGGAGCCGGTGGCACCGGGGTCGAAGATGACCCACGCCTGGCTGTTCACCGGACCGCCGGGCTCCGGCCGTTCCACTGCGGCCCGGGCCTTCGCCGCCGCCCTCCAGTGCACCAGCCCCGACCGCGCCCTGGGCGGCGTACCCGGGTGCGGCTTCTGCGACGGCTGCCACACCAGCCTCATCGGTACCCACGCGGACGTCGAGGTGATCCGTACGGACCTGCTGTCCATCGGTGTGAAGGAGACCCGTGAGCAGGTCCGTCGCGCGCAGCTCTCCCCGGCGGGGGGCCGCTGGCAGGTCATCGTGCTGGAGGACGCCGACCGGCTCACCGAGGGTGCGGGGAACGTCCTGCTGAAGGCCGTCGAGGAGCCCGCGCCGCGCACGGTCTGGCTGCTCTGCGCCCCGTCCCTGGAGGACGTGCTGCCCACCATCCGGTCCCGCTGCCGCCACCTCACCCTGCGCACGCCCCCGGTGGACGCGGTCGCCGACGTGCTCATCCGGCGCGACGGCATCGATCCCGAGCGGGCCGCGTCGGCCGCCCGTGCCACCCAGGGGCACATCGGCCGGGCGCGCCGGCTCGCCACGGACGAGCGGGCCCGCTCCCGTCGTGCCGCCGTCCTGAAACTGCCGTTGCGGATCGAGGACATCGGGGGCTGCTTCAAGGCCGCCCAGGAGCTGATCGACACCGCCACCGAGGACGCCAAGCAGGTTTCCGAGGAGGTCGACGCCAAGGAGACGGAGGAGCTGAAGGCCGCGCTCGGCGCCGCCTCCGGGGGGCGGATGCCACGCGGCACGGCGGGCGTGATGAAGGAGCTGGAGGACCGGCAGAAGCGTCGCAAGACACGTACCCAACGCGACAGTCTGGACCTCGCGCTCACCGAGTTGACCGGCTTCTACCGCGACGTACTGGCCATGCAGATGGGCTCGCGGATCGCGATCGCCAACGGGGACGCGCAGGACGCCCTCGATCGTGTCGCCGAATCCTCCACGCCCGAGCGCACCCTGCGCCGGATAGAAGCGGTGAGCGCCTGCCGACGCGCCCTCGACCGCAATGTCGCGCCGCTGCTCGCGGTGGAGGCGATGACGATGGCGCTGCGCGCCGGGTGAGGCGTCGGTCCCCGTCCGCGTACGGGCACGTACGGCCCATGGTCCGCCGCCGTCATGGCCCGTAATCGGTCCTTTCACCCGTACGGGCGATAAACGGGGCGTTCCGTGCCTCGGCGGCTACGCTCCGGGGATGGACTCCAGGCGCCCGCTCCGCAC
Organism: Streptomyces sp. NPDC014734; assembly: GCF_043083325.1. Taxonomy (NCBI): domain Bacteria; kingdom Bacillati; phylum Actinomycetota; class Actinomycetes; order Kitasatosporales; family Streptomycetaceae; genus Streptomyces; species Streptomyces sp. NPDC014734. Next base: position 86,965 of record NZ_JBIBYN010000016.1, read on the forward strand.
CTTCGCCGCCGCGCTCTGCACGGCAGGTCTCCTCGTCTCAGGCTGCAGCAGTGGTGGGTCGGACAGTTCGTCCCCGTCCGCTCCCGTCACGCCCGCCGCGCTCCGGCCCTACTACGCGCAGCAGCTCAACTGGCGGGACTGCGGAGTCGAGGGGTTCCAGTGCGCGACGATGAAGGCCCCCCTGGACTACGCGAAGCCGGGCGGCGGCGACATCGACCTGGCCGTCTCCCGTGCCGCGGCCACCGGCCCCGGCGAGCGGATCGGCTCCCTGCTGGTGAACCCGGGCGGCCCGGGTGGCTCCGCCATCGGCTATCTCCAGAACTACGCGGCCGTCGGCTACCCCGCCCAGGTCCGGGCCCGCTACGACATGGTCGCCATCGACCCGCGCGGGGTCGCCCGCAGCGAGCCCGTCGAATGCCTCGACGGGCCGCAGATGGACGCGTACACGCAGGTCGACCAGACTCCCGACGACGCGGCCGAGGTCGACCGGCTGGGGAACGCCTTTCAACAGTTCGCGAGTGGCTGCGAGCGGCACTCGGCCCGGATCCTTCCGCATGTCTCCACCGTCGAGACGGCACGCGACATGGACATGTTGCGGGCGCTGCTGGGCGACGAGAAGCTGCACTACGTCGGGGCGTCGTACGGCACCTATCTCGGCGCGACCTACGCGGGCCTCTTCCCCGCCCGGGTGGGACGCATGGTCCTGGACGGTGCGATGGACCCCTCGCTCCCCGCGTTCGACGTGAACCGAGACCAGACCGCGGGCTTCGAGACCGCGTTCCAGTCCTTCGCCGCCGACTGCGTCAAGAGGTCCGGCTGTCCGCTCGGCACCACCTCCACCGCCGACGCGGCCACCCGTCTGAAGGGGCTGTTCGCCGCCCTCGACGCCAGGCCGGTCCCCACGGGTGACTCCCGCGAACTCACCGAGTCCCTCGCCACCACCGGCGTGATCGCCGCCATGTACGACGAGTCGGCCTGGCCCCAGCTCCGCGACGCCCTGACCCATACGGCGAAGGGGGACGGCTCCGGACTCCTCTCCCTCTCCGACAGCTACTACGAGCGCGAGCCGAACGGCACGTACGCCAACCTGATGTTCGCCAATGCCGCGGTGAACTGCCTGGACCTGCCGCCCGCCTTCACCGACGCCCGAGCCGTCACCCGGGCGCTCCCCGACTTCGAGAAGGCGTCCCCGGTCTTCGGCCGTGCCTTCGCCTGGGCCGCCCTGAACTGCGCCCACTGGCCCGTCCGCTCCACGGGCGCCCCCCACCGCATCGAGGCCGAGGGCGCCGCCCCGATCGTCGTGGTCGGCACCACCCGCGACCCGGCCACCCCGTACAAGTGGGCCGAGTCCCTGGCCGGCCAGCTCTCCTCCGGCAGGCTCCTCACCTACCGCGGTGACGGTCACACCGCGTACGGACGCGGCAGCGACTGCATCGACACCGCGATCAACACCTATCTCCTGGACGGCACTCCGCCGGACGACGGCACGCAGTGCTCCTGAACATCTCCGCCGATCCGGCCGCTGACCTGCGAGAACGAGCCGGAGCGGGGGTGGTGCGGAGCACCCCCGGAAACTGTGTAGACTTGGCGACGCTGCTGATCGCACCATAGTGCGACAGGGTGTGCCGCCTTAGCTCAGTTGGCCAGAGCAACGCACTCGTAATGCGTAGGTCTCGGGTTCGAATCCCGAAGGCGGCTCTGTGGAAGCCTCAGGACTCACTCGCCGTGACCTGGGGCTTTTGCTCTTTCCGGCCCACGCCTCCGGCCGCTCACGTGCCGGAGGTCACCGACATCGGCAGGGGCGCAAGACCGGCAGAGGCGTAAGACCGGCAGAGGCGTAAAAGGGCCCGGGACGGCCCGGGACGTAAAGGGCCCGGGACCACTCGATGAGCGGGCCCGGGCCGTGACGTGGGACAAAGGTTCAGAGCGCGGCCGGCAGGTCCGGGGGCTCGGGCTCGGCGGGGTTGTGCCAGCTCGCCGGAACCCCGGTGGTCGCCTGGCAACGAAGAACCAGGTCCTCCCAGCCGGACGGGGTGACTCCGTAGGGGGCTGTCGCGGCCGTCAGGCTGTCCGCGTCGAACCGTACCGAGCAGGCCTCCGCAACCTGGGCAAGGCAGTCGACGACCGCCCGCCCGTTCCCCGCCCCGGTGGCCTCGACCGCCGCGTGCTGGCGGTCCCACAGCGCACCGAGGGACGTCAGGACCCCAGCCGGTTTGATCCGCCGTCCGGCCAGCTCCTCCGCCTGATTCTGCAGGGAACGTGCCTCGGGTACGGGGACGTCGAGGGCGGCATCCAGGACACGGCGCCGAACGTGGCAGGCCACAGCCAGCGCACTGGTGGCCGGGCCCGTGCCGCCGGTCTCGTCACCGGGGCCGGTGAACGCCTGGAACTCCGTGACCCCCAGAGCGTCGAGCTCGGCCAGGGCCTCTTCCGGGGAGTCACTGGAGTGCACCCCGTTCATCAGCCGGTTCTCGGCGCCGAGAACATGACGGAGATGCCCGGGATGGCACGCCGCCGGGTCCGAAGGCCCCTTCAAGGCGCGCAGCGTGTCGGTCAGGGAAGGCGTGTCGAGGTGGTCGGATACGAGCCAGCAGGCGAGACTCGGCCCGGCCGCGAAGAGCCGGTCGACCAGCAGATCCTCGGCTTCCGGTGCCCGGCCCCTGCGGTTCTTCCCGTACAGCGCCGCGATCTGTTCCGAGGTGGGCCGCAGCGGGGCGACGCCCTTGACGCGGATGCCCAGGGTGCCGAGGTAGCGCAGGGCGGGCCACTGCCGTCCCGAACCGGTCGCGTCGGGAGAGAAGAGGACGAAGCCGGAGTCCGGCCCAGGCACGAAGGGGCCGACGCCCGTGTGTACGACGTTCATGCCGAGTCTCGGTTCCCCACGCCCACCGGGTACACCTCGGTTCCCGGAGCGGGCTCGCCCCGGAACCAGTTCTTGACGGATGCGTGGTCCTGCCCGTTCAGGACCGTGCAGGACATGCCGTTGGCCTCAAGGAAGGGTGGCAGGCACTCGTCGATGCTGGTCCGTCCCATGGCCGCCGCGTCCACCGTCGACAGGCGCTCCAGGTAGGTGCCGTCGCCCTCCGGGTGCCGGATTCCCGGGACGTCGGTGAGGATGGCGAACTTCCGCGCACCGAAGAAGCGGGCGAACCACGCGGCCATCGAGTCGGAGGTGATGACCCAGGACCGTTCGAAGATGTCGAGGCCGATGATCTGCTCCATCGGCAGCATGATCGCCACACGCTTCTCGTCGAGGACGGAGGAGACCTCGACGGGCCGGGTGAAGACCTTCGAACCGGGGCAGAGGGTCGAGAAGATCAATCCGGTCTGGTCCTGGGCACGGGCGCAGAGCTGGTGGTGGATGTCCGCGGGGAAGTGGAGTGTGCGGTCCACGTCTTCGATGTAGTTGTCGATGGGGCCACCACCGGGAAAGACGACCACGCGGTGTGTGGCAGCCAGCCGCGACAGGGTCTCGCCCAGCTCGCGGGCCCGGTCGAAGTCGGCCAGGAGGCTGCCTCCCAGCTTGACCACGACGTCGACGCCGAAGTCCCGGAAGCCCAAGTTCTTGTCCATCGGAGTTTCTCCTTGCGGGAATGAGGTGCGGGAAAGAGGCTCAGTGACCATGGGCGCGCAGCAGCGCTTCGAACCGGTCACAGATCAGGTGAGCCTCGTCCATGGTGAGGATCAGCGGAGGCCGGATCTTCAGCACATTGCCGTATCCGTAGCGGGAGGTGCGGACTATCAGCCCGTACTCCATCGCCTTGTTCGCGAGGAAGTTGGTGAGGGCGGCGCTGGGAGCGCCGTCCGCGTCCACGATCTCCACGCCGATCATCAGCCCGACGCCGCGCACGTCCACGACGCACGGCAGCGCGGGCTGGACGGCTTTCAGACGTTCCTGGATCAGTGATCCGGTGGCCTGGACGTTGGCGAGGAAGACGGGGTCGTCGATGACGTCGAGCGTGGCGAGGGCGGCGGCCGCGGACATCAGGTTCGCCCCGTACGTGAACGAGTGGTCGTTGGCCGGAAGGCCGCTCAACTCGTCGCTGGCGAGGATGCCCGCGACCTGCGCGCCGGAGCCCCCGAGCCCCTTCCCGACGGTCATGGCGTCGGGCTCCACGCCGAAGTGTTCAGCGGCGAACATGCGGCCGGTGCGTCCGATGCCGGTCTGGATCTCGTCGAGGATCAGCTTGATGTCGTACGTGTCACACAGTTCGCGCAGCTTGGCGAAGTAGCCGTCGGGGGGCACGATGTTGCCGCCGTTGCCGGAAATGGGCTCGACGAGGACAGCCGCGACGCTTCCGCTGCTCGCGTATTCCAGGAAGTCGGCAAGCCGGTCCACACACATCAGTCCGCAACTGTCGCTCTGCTGTCCGTAGAAGCAACGCAGACAGTACGGGTCGGGCACCTGGAGTCCACCGATGCCCACCAGTGGTAAGGACTTCTTGCGGAAGGCGTTCCCGGACAGCGCGGCCATGGCCATGGTCTGGCCCACATGGCTGCGGAAAAGGGTGACGACGTCGCGCCGCCCGGTGGCGCGCTGCGCCATCTTGATGGCCCCCTCGTTGGCCGTGGAGCCGCCGGACACCTTGAGGTGGGCCTTGGTAAGTCGTTTGGGCGCGAGCGATACCAGACGGGCGGAGAGCCGGTTGATCACATCCGTCTGGAAGCTGGATGTGGCGTGGACCAGGTTGTCGGCCTGCTCCTTCATCGCATTGACGACCGCCGGATGCCCGTATCCCAGGCTGAGGTTGAAGGTGGCGGACGCACAGTCGATGTACTCGTGGCCGTCGGAGTCTCTGATGTGGACGCCACTGCCGCTGGTGATCCTGAGGTCTGACACGGGGTAGTAGACGGCGCTCGAATCGTCGCGATACACGTTCACTTCCGGTTGCTCTAGGTCTTTCCGGGCAGCACAGGGCAACCGTCGGGACGTGGTCCGAGACGGATGACAGGGCAAGCCTTCGAAGACAACGGGCGTCAGGAGACGGTCATATGGGCAGAGGGGTCGACAAATGGCATGCCAGGCCTCGTAGGTGCGGCTGCGCGTTCGACGACATTGGCGTGGTCGCAGCCGGTGCACTCGCGCCCAGGGATTATTGCCGCCCGACAGTGAAAGATCTAGACCATTGAGGATCACGCGCTCCATCTCCGCAAGCCCTCGATGCGCGACCGCGCCGCTCTGCCTCCTGTTCCGGCAACTCGTATACGCGTCCGTCGAATTGATCATTGAGTCGGTCACCTGCTTGGTCGTCGTCGACGGCGCTGTGGCGGTCGCTGGGCGGTATCTCGTGCGGGACGTGGGCGCACGTCCGTGCGGCCGCGCAGCGGTACCGGCGGGCAGGTCGCTGATGACGAGGGGCGCGGTGGCCGGCCGACGCGTACCGATCCGACGGTGCGGCGTCTCCACTGCGCGGACAGGGCGGCGAACAGAGCGGCGAATAGGTTCGATTCGGTCCGCGACGAATCGGTGTACACCGTTACGCGGCGTCGTTAGCCTGGCCGCCAGTTTCAGTTGTCCGTAGTCGCTCATTCCAATGGAGATCCAGATGCAGGTAGATGTTGCCCGGATTTGGGGTACATTGATCGACCGGCAGTTGGTGCCGGAAAGCTGCCAGGCCTCCTTTCTTGTCGGGTCGTCCGCCAACGGCTGGGGCAACAACAAGAGCGATTTCGACATTTGCATGGTGAGCACGGAACCGTGGACGGGCCCCGACTGTGTCGAGACCTCGGTGCTCCTGGAGCCCCCGGTCGTGCAGTGGCACACCTTCCACTCCGACAACCGCGACTGGGATCTCTCCTACTGGGTGGACACCCAGTTCGATCAGCTGCTCGCCAAGCTCTCCTGGACCGGGTTCGACCAGGTCCGCGCCAACAGCGGTGACATGCTCCCGCCGCGTGAGGAGGTGCTTCTCGGGCGACTGGCGACGTGTCGGCCGTTGTTCGGTGAGGACTGGGTGCTGCGTCGTCGCGCCGAACTTGAGGCTTCCGCCTTTCAGTCCATCCTCGTCACCCGTTCCCTCGGCGAAGCGGACCGGGCCATCGAGGACAGCATCGGACAGTTGGAGGACGGCGATCTGAACAGTGCCGTGCTCTCGGCGCGGCAAGCCCTCGGCTACACGGTCGACGCGCTGCTGGAGGAGCAGGGGCAGTACGGAAGCCACCTGATCAAGTGGCGGTCACGCCGCTTCCGAGAGGCCAAGCCCACGGCGCTCAGCTTTGACAAGTACTGGGAACTCGAAACGATGCAGGACTTCGATCCCACCGACCCGTCGAGGTGGATCAACGCGGTTCTCGCCCTGTGTCAGGACCTGTCGCTCAAGATAGAGGTCTGAGCGACGCCACGTGATCCGGATACAGCTCGATGAGCTCACTCTCGGACGGGTACGTATCGCGATCAGCCCGTTATGGGAGGCCGTTTCCAGCCTGGCGTTGACCATTCGATATCGCAGCGAGATTCCGCACCCTTACGCGAAGTGGCTCGCGACCGCACGCCGCCGGGTTTCGCCCGCGCTGCACAGAGAGCTGGTCGGCATGGTGCGAGTGCACCAGGTGGGCCTGTCGTCCTCTCTCACGCCGATCCCCGACTGTCCCTCGTCCTCGATCGAGGACGAGCTGGAGGTTCTTCGGGCATCGGGACACAACAGGTTCGCTGAGCTCACAGGGGACTACTGGAGCGCTGCGATCGCGGCCTACTGGCCCGATATGCGGGGCGCATTGGAAGAAGAGATCCTGGTACGCGGCCGTACTCTGGTGACCGGGGGCGCGGCCATGATGCTGCACGAACTCGGAGGACGGGTTCGTTGGGAACGTCCCGAGTTGAGCGTTCCGCACCAGGCAGATCTGGACTGGCGCATGACGGACGGCCGCCTGATCATCGTGCCCGTGCTGTTCGCGCGCGGCATGAGGATCTTCTCCACCCTGCGCGACACGGTTGCGTTCTCCTACCAGGCACAGAACGCCGCGATTCTCCGCGGGCCCGCCGGCGCCGCGGGCAGGCCCGCCGACGAGGTGCGCCAGAACGACAGGTTGACGATCATTCTTGGCCGCGGACGGGCGGCAGTCCTGCGCGGGCTGCACGCACCGGCCACGACCATGGGACTGGCCGGCTCCACCGGTCTGGCGCCGAGTACCGTGTCGCAGCACCTGGCGGTGCTGCACTCCGCAGGTCTCGTGGGGCGCCACCGCATAGGCTCGCGCGTGCTCTACGAGTTGGCGGACTCCGGTGTCGTCCTGCTCGCCCAACTCGGCGGCTGAGCCCTGTGCCGACGGCCTGGTCCGAGGTTCTGTGCGACGGCCCGGAGTGTGGTTCGTGCCGGCGGCCGGAGTGAGAAGCGCACGTCGGACAGCTGATCCGGTCAGTCCCTGGGCAGGTTGCGGATCACCGGAATGGCGAGCAGCAGGCACGCGGTGACCACCAGCATCGCCGAGGAGAAGTACAGCACTGGCGCGGCGCCGAGCGAGAGGGCTACCAGTCCGGCGGCGACCTGTCCGATCGGTCGCATGATCACGGATCCTGCGACGTCGTAGGCGTGCACCCTTCCCAGCACGTCGGTGGGTATCTTCGTCTGCACGCTCGTGTGGAACATGACCAGCCAGAACGCCGAGCCCGCACCGTCCACGAGATATCCGACGGCAAGCAACGGCGGGGACAGCCGCATGGCGACCACCAGGATGGCAAGGGTGCCGACGGCCAGACCGACAGCACCGGCCCGCAAGGGATAGCGCGGCTTGAGGCGAGCGGCGACCAGGCCGCCCAGAACCGCGCCCACCCCGAACATCGACATGATGACGCCGAGGGCCTTCTCCCCGTGCTCGATGGTGATGAGACTCGGTCCGAGGGTCATGAAGGGACCGTTCACGGTCACTTGGAAGAGCATGAAGACCACGATCACGCTCCAGAGCCACGTACGCGCCCGGAACTCCTGCCACCCCTGGACGAGGTCGCGCCGGAGGGGCACCTGCCGCTGCACACGCGGGGTCCTCAGCCGCAGGGCGAGCAGGCAGACGGCACTGACACCGAACGTCGCGGCGTCGATCGCCATGACGACCGGAATGGACGCGAGGACGAGAAGCAGCCCGGCCGCGGCGGGCCCGGCCACTGTCGCCAGCGATTCCGTGACGCGCAGCGCCGCGTTGGCCTTCTGGACGTCACGGGCGATCCGCGGAATGACGCTGCCGAAGCCGGGCTGAAAGGCCGCCGCGGCGCACCCGCTCAGTGCAAGCATCATGAGGATCAGCCAGAGGGCCGGCCTACCGACCGCGAACGCCACCGCGAGAGCGCTGTGAACGGTAAGCCGGGCCATGTCCGCGGCGACCATCACGCGCACCGGAGTGAACCGGTCGACGATGACACCGCCGAGGATGACGAAGACGGCCAGCGGAGCGGTGTAGGCGGCGAGCGCGTAGCCCACTCCGGTGACCCCGTACCCGGCCTGCAGTACCGCCACCGTGATCGTGGTCGGAAGAAGCATCTGGTCGCCGAAGATCGATACGGTCCGGCCCGCGAAGAAGAGCGTGAAATCCCGGGACCAGAGCCGTTCGTGCGGTTGATGCGCTTCGATGGGCTCAACCACGCTACCGTGCCGCCGTCTTCGAGAAGTCGTAGTCGACACGCTCCTCGATCTCCAACTCGCGGACGAGACGTTCCACCGTGGAAAAGTCGGTGAACATCATGTCCGTGCCCGGCAGGCCGCGCGTATCGGCGATGATCTCAACCGCGCCGGATATGCCGACGAACTGAAGAATCTCGGACCAAAGCTCGTAGTCCTGTGCCGCCAGGGCCCGGATCGCGCCCCCGACGGAACCGGCGAAGAGTTCGCGCTGCTCCTTGTTGAGGTGGACGAAGACGTCCTTCATCAGTTCGGCCACGATGGGCCCGTGCGCCGCCTCGTCCCTTGCGTGCAGGCGCGCCACGAGCGAATGCATCGGATGAATCGTCTTGTCCTGTGCGAGCAACTCCAGGAAGTTGTTGATGTGGAGTTCGCCGACCACCGTCCAAACCAGGAACAGGATGTCCCGCTCCCATTTCTCACTCCGTTGCGCGGTGAGCTCGAACAGGCGCTTGTTCGTCACCGGGTGCGAGTAGTCCGGCTCCAGGGTCAGGTTGCGAGCCTCCTTCGTACGCTGCATCGCCGTCATGTGCATATAGGTGTGCCACACCTCGTCGATGTGCGACTGCTGGACGGCCTCCTTGGCCTCGTACCGATCGATGCCGGGGAACACTCCGCGCGCGAGCATCTCGAAGGTGGGATTGGCGACGTTCTCCTCAGCCGCGATCACCCGGGCGTTGTAGGCCTGCCACGCCAATGTGTTCACGAGCCGGCGCGACGCCTCCGGAGCATCGAGGAAGCGCGGGTGCTCGGCGAAGGGAACGAGGTGCACCGGATAGTCCAGTTCATCCGATGCGACGTTTTCGGAATTCATGAAGGCGGACATGTCCGTGCGAATGGTGGCCCGTCGTGGCCAGGACGCAATGAGACGCTTCAGGGTGCTCGGGCCCACATGCGGCTCGGATTCAATGCTCTCGATTCCGGGCCCCTGGGAATGGACATCGATCACGAAAGTGCCCCCTTCTCATATGTGCGGAAATTTGCTTCCGCCTGACTCCGGCTCAAGGTCTCCAGAGGGCCGAGCCCGTCGGGTCAGGTATGCCTCGCAAGTCCGCTCATGATTGAAGGAGGTCGGCGAACTGTCAAGGCGTCCAGGCAAACACCGTTCGGCATGCGCGATCGGGATACGACCGAACGAGCCTCTCGTACGCGAGATTCACGCAGGTCAAAGCCGGTGTGATCAGCCATGGGTGCGACGGAGTGCTCCTCGGCGCGGAGCGGCTACAAATCGGGAGATTCGGTGGATGACGAATCGTTGTGCGTCGCCGTATTCAGGTAGTTACCCTGGTGGCTCATCGCGCAGGTGTCCATAAATTTCGAGGGAGCTCAAATTGAGCTATATTTCAGAGTTGCGCGCACGCGTGGGTACGCGTCCGCTTATTCTGCCCGGAGCCGCCGTGATCGTCGTGGATCCCAGTGGTCGAGTCCTGCTGATGGAGCGCGCTGATACCGGAGGCTGGGGCCTGCCGGGGGGATTTATGGATCCGGGAGAGTCCCTGGAGGAGACCGCGCGGCGAGAGGTGATGGAGGAGGTCGGGCTGGAGGTCGACGAGCTGAAACTGATGAACGTCTTCTCCGGGCCGGAGCAGTACTACCGATATCCCAACGGGGATCAGGTCTTCAATTTGACCGCGGTCTACACGGCCACAGCGCGAGACTGGTCGCATCTCAAACGGGATCCCTCGGAGGTTTCTGAGGCGAGACTTTTCGCCACCAGTGAATTTCCGGCCGACCTGATCGCACCGGAAGTTCCGATCCTGGAACACTACTCCCGATTCGCGAGCGTCTCTCGGTGATCTCCACCGCAGCCCGGCCACCCCTAGAGGAGTATCTGGCCTTTCTGGAATCTCTGCTCCGGGAAGCGGCCGAAACGGCCCTGTCCTTCCCGCGAGGTCTGACCTCCCACATCAAGGACGCCGATCCGAACCAGGTCGTGACGGATGCCGACCTGGCCATCGGACAGAAACTCAGAAGCCGGATTCACGAACGGTTTCCGCACGACAACGAGATCGACGAGGAGTGGGGCACGGTAAGGGGGACCTCTGCCATCACATGGGTGATCGACCCCATCGACGGAACCTCCAATTTTGCTGCGGGAAGCCCTCTTTTCGGTATCATGGTCGGGATTCTTGAGCATGGCAGGCCGGTGGCGGGCGGGGTGAGTCTTCCCGCTCTCTCCGAGACATATGTCGCCGCGGTCGGGCACGGCGCCCACATGAATGGAAACAAACTCGAACTCAAGACCGGAGGCGAGTTGGCAGAACAGCTGGTCGCCTACGGAATGGATTTTCATCCGCCGGAGACGGAGCTCGATCTCCGGGCAATGGAGAGCATCGCATCCCGTTGCCGAGGGATCCGGATGAGCAACAGTATATTCGATTGCATGATGGTCGCAAAGGGTGTGTACGCGGCTTCCATGCATCGCCGCAACCGCATTTGGGACTGCGTCGCCCCACACGTCATCATCCAGGAAGCCGGTGGAACGTTCTCCACTATGGAGGGCGACGTTCCGGATTACCGGGACCCCCTGGAAAAGGTCACGCAGGTGTACTCGATGATGGCCTGCGCCCCCGATTTTCACGGGGTTCTCACAGATATCACGCGAACATAATTCGGCGCTGCGGGAAGCGTGCAACCCCTGGCCGTCCGAGCCGGCGTTTCCGAGTTGCCGCACCGCTGCCCCGACCGCCGGTGGAGTCGCATTCCGCCGCCGAACAGCGCCCGACGGCACTCGAAGGGCCGAGAACCATCGCGACGGATCTGCTGACCCCGCCCGTCACCGTCTCCTCTCCGGCCGGTCTCTCCTCTCCGGCAGGTCTCCTCTCCAGCCGGTCTCTCCTCTCCGGCCGGGAGGCGGTGCCGGTCGCGGCGATGCGCCTCGGTTCGCCCAAGGGCTCACCCGTAATCCCCGGCGGTCCATGGGATAGATTCGCTTCCCTCCTGAAAGGCGGGATCGACGCGCGTGCGGAGAGCCGTTCCATCCTGCCCAGGGGCAGCCGCGATCAGCCTCTATTCCGGAAGAAATCCTTCCGAGGATTGACTCGTTTCCTCCTGAAGTTCTCCAGAATGTGACGACATGACCTCACGCCTTCCGCGCAAGTTCTCCCTGAGGCCCTTCACGCCTTCCGGCCCCGGCATCGTGCGGGCGCTCGACGTGCGGGTGGAGGAACCGGCACAGGGGACGTTCGACCTGCGGTACACGCTGCACGCGGACCTCTCCCGCCTGCGTGTCCCCGCCACGCGAAGTCCACGTCATACGGACGAACTGTGGAAGCACACCTGCTTCGAGATGTTCGTGCGCAAGTGGCCCGACTCCCCTGCCTACTACGAGCTCAACGTCTCGCCGTCCACTGAATGGGCCCTCTACGCGTTCGACGACTACCACCGGAACAGGGCGGATGTGCGTCCGTCCACGCCTCCCCGGGTGCACGTCGCACGGGAGCCGGACCGGCTGCAGGTGGACGTACGGCTGGACATGCGTGACCTGCCGCACGCCGGCGGCATGGCCCTTTCCGCCGTGGTCGAGGACGACGACGGCGATCTCGGCTATTGGGCTCTGAAGCACGCCTCGCCGAAACCCGATTTCCATCATCCGGACAGCTTCATCACCATCTGACGGACGGTCGCCGCGGCGCGAAGTCTCGGCACACCCCGTTCGGCGGGGTGGTCAGGTGGCCGCGACGGTGTCGCGCGACCACAGCAGGAACACCGCGACCAGCCCGGCGAGGGAGGGCAGCGCGCCGGCCAGGGTCATGAGGAACGGGTGCGGCTGGCTGAAGTGGTAGAGGGAGAGTGCCGTCCCGGCGGCGAAGGCGCCGGTCGCGAGGGCGCGGGCCCGTCGCTTGCCGCCCCTGACCGCCCGCGCGGTCCACCACCACAGGCCGAGGCCGATGACCTCAAGGGTGAAGAGGTAGGTCAGGATGCTGGATTCGGCAGTCTCGGCCCTGTGGGGGTCGGCCGGGTAAAGGGCGTGCAGTTGGTCGGCGAGGTCGCCGCTCAGGGCTACCGTGACGCAGGCGCTGAGCAGGGTCAGCGCCGCCCCGGCCCGCAGGGCGCCGATCGTCGTGCTCCGGTCGGACATGGTTCTCCCCGTTCTCGTCGTGCTCGTACGTGTACTCCGAGTACTGTGGGCCTCAAACTAGCAGACATGAAACTTGGAACACCATGTTTCATTAGGGGTCGAGTTGACGAATGAGGAGCGGCGCGGCGGGAGCGGCGTCGAGGGTGCGCGTGGGCAGGGTCCTACCGGTCTGGCGGGCCGTCGGCGCCGGTTGTCGGACGCGGAGACCGCGCGGCGCATGCTCCAGTGCGCACTGGACATGGTCAACAGCAGTGGGCTGACCGTGAGCCTGGAGCACATCAGGCTGGAGGACGTCATCCGGGACGCGGGTGTCTCCCGGAGTGCCGTGTACCGACGCTGGCCGTACAAGGACATGTTCTTCAGCGACCTGTTGCGCGAACTCGCCAAGGCCGCGGCTCCGGCGGCGGTTTCCGACCGGGAGACGGTCGAGCGGGTCAGGGGCCGGGCGCTGGAGCGCCTGGACTGGTTCCGTACGCCCGCCTCCCGTCACGAACTCCTCGTCGAGCTGTTGCGTCACGGGGCCGAGCAGGACTTCGAAGCCATGCGTCGCTCGACGGAGTGGCGTACGTATCTGGCCCTGCACGCAACGTACTTGAGCCTCGACGACGGGGAGCTGCGTGGTGATCTGCAACGGACCCTTGCCGAGTCCGAGCGGGCCTTCGTCACCCGGATCGCGGGGGCGTACGCCCGGCTCGCGCTGCTCGTCGGCCATCGGCTCCGTCCGGGGGCGGGGACCTTCGAGTCACTGGCCCTCCTGGTCAACGCGACCATGCGGGGGCTGGTTCTCACCGCGCTGTCGCTGCCGTCCGGCACGGGCGCGGCGGGCGGTCCGGGGACGCTGCCCGGGCCGGGTGCCGGTCCTGCGGGCCCGGGCGCCGATTTCGCGGGGGCGGGTGGCGGTCCTGCGGGGGAGGGCGGTGGTCCGCTGGGCCCGGGCGACTTGTCCCCGCTGTCCGCAGTGGGGGTCATCGGCATCGCCCTGGCCTTCCTGGAGCCGGACCCCGAGGTGGTCTGGGACGACGAGCGGGTCGAGCGGGTGCGGGGTGTGCTGGAGACCGGGACCGGGTTCGACCGCCTGGCGTCGGGGGAGGGGACGGGGTCCGGCGCGGGGGTGGAGTGAGGAGGCGGGGGAAGGCGTGGGTGTGTCCGGCGGTGGCGGTTCCGCCGGTCTCGGGCGAGGGGCCTGAACCGGGATCGGACACGTGAAGCACCCGTGAAAACCCTGTGGAGGCGATGTCGGTGGGGCCGTTTATGCTGCACCCGACGATCACGCGGGACCAGGGGAGGGCGCGGCATGTTCGGCAAGCTGTTCGGCAGGGGTGGTGAGAGACCGGCGGCGGATCCGTACGCCCTTCCCGTCCCTCGCAGGCAGAAGAACGGGACGTATACGCTGCGCGCGCTCGGGGACGTGCGGGTGCTCGCTCTGGTGGAGGCTGCCGACGCGGGCGACTGGGAGGCGGTCAAGGCGGCGCTGGAACCCTTCGATCTCGGCCGCGACCACCAGGTTCTGGGCGAACTCGCCGACCTGGACGGTGTGCAGGACTGGATCGGCCGGGCCGTCGAGGAGGACGAGGAGCACCGGGCGACGGCCCTGCTGATATCCGGGGCGCGCCATATCAACTGGGGCTGGGAGGCGCGCACCACCGCGCGTGCCGTGCACGTCACGCAGGATCAGTGGCGGGTCTTCCGCGAGCGGCTCCAGATCGCCGAGGAGCAGTTGTTCGAGGCTGCCGAACTGCGGCCGGAGTGGGTCACGCCATGGCGCCGTCTCCTGACTTCCGGCCGGGGGATGTCGCTGGGTCCCGCCGTCAACGAGACCCGGCTCGGTGCCGCCCTGCGGCGTGACCCGCTGGACCCGGAGACCCACGTCGAATGGCTGTCGCAGTTGCAGCCGCGTTGGGGCGGCGAGCCGGGCCAGGCCCTGGCGTTCGCCCGCGACGCGTTCGCCCGCACCCCGCAGGGGCACCGGCTCGGCTGTGTCATCGCCATGGCGCACATCGAGGAGTGGGTCGAGTCGGACGACGGAGACTGCCTCGAAACCCCCGAGGTCCAGGCCGCCGCCGACCACAGCATCCTCCACCCCGCCTATGCGCGGCGCCCGGGCTGGCAGCACGATTTCAACATGTTCGCCATGGCCCTGTCGCTGGCCGGTGAGCGCCACACGGTCCGGCGCGTCTTCCAGGCGCTCGACGGCGCCCACACCAGATGGCCCTGGACCTATTTCGCGGAGCCCGAGAAACAGTTCGCCCGGCACCACCGCCACCACGCCTGAGCGCACGCCGGTCCTGGTTCCTTCCGGTGCCTGTCGTTTCGCTGCGTCGGTCCTGGTTTCGTTCCGGTCCCTGTCGTTTCGTTTCCGCCGTTCCCGGTTCCTTCCGGTGCCTGTCGTTTCGCTTTCGCTCCTCTCCCGCCGATTTCCGGTTCCTTTCGACCTTCGTCGCCCGTTCTCCGCCGCCCGTTCTCCGTTCTCCGTTCTCCGCTCTCCGCCTTTCGCTTCCGCCTTTCGTCTTTTGCCGCCCGCCGCCTCACTCTCTCCGGACTGCCTGATGACACTGCCCGACACCTCCGCGACTCCGGTCGGCGCCGATCGCGCCTTCCAGGTCGATCTGCGCGGCCTCGTCGATCTGCTCTCCCACCACCTCTACTCCAGCCCCCGCGTCTACCTGCGCGAACTCCTGCAGAACGCGGTGGACGCGCTGACCGCCCGGCGCGGTCTCGAACCGGACGCCCCCGTCGACGCCTTCGGTATCCGTCTGTACGCCGACGGCGCGGTGGTACGCGTCGAGGACGACGGTGTCGGTCTCACCGAGGCCGACGTGCACACCTTCCTGGCCACGATCGGCCGCAGCAGCAAGCGTGCCGAGGGGATCGCCGAGCAACGCGGCGACTTCATCGGGCAGTTCGGCATCGGTCTTCTCTCCTGCTTCCTGGTCGCGGACGAGATCCATGTCCTGAGCCGCTCCGCCCGCACCCCCGACGCCCCCGCCGTCGAATGGCGGGGACGCGGCGACGGCAGCTACACCGTCCGCACGCTGCCCGCGTCGGCCCGTCCCCGGCCCGGAACCACCATCACGCTGACACCGCGCGCCGACACGGGCGAGTGGACCCGGCCGACGCAGGTGCACGCGCTGGCCCGGCACTTCGGCTCCCTGCTGCGCCATCCGGTGATCTTCGACGACGGCTCGGGCGGTCCGGCCGGCTCGGGCGTGTCCGTCAACCCCGAACCCGCACCCTGGACGCGTACGTACCCCACTCCGGGGGCCCGTTCCCGCGCGCTGGCCGCGTACGGCGAGGAGGTCCTCGGATTCACGCCGCTGGACACCATCGAGCTGGACCTGCCGGCCGTGGGCCTGAAGGGCATCGCGTGCGTGCTGCCCGAGGCGGTGCCGGCCGGGCGCCGTCATGGCCACCGTGTGCACGTCAAGGGCATGTTGCTGTCCGAGCAGGCCGAGGAGATCCTGCCCGACTGGGCGTTCTTCGTCCGCTGTGTCGTGGACGCCGAGAGTCTGCGTCCGACGGCGTCCCGTGAGTCCCTGTACGAGGACGACACGCTCGCCGCCGTGCGCGACGCCCTCGCCGAGCGGTTGCGCGCGTGGATCGCCCGGGCCGCCGCCAGCGACCCGGACCTGCTCGCCCGCTTCCTCCAAGCTCACCACCTCGCCGTGAAGTCGCTCGCGGTGCACGACGACGAGATCCTGCGGATGCTGCTGCCCTGGCTGCCGTTCGAGACCACCGACGGGCACACCACTCTCGACGAGTTCGCGCGCACCCACCGCACCGTGCTCGTGACGTCCAGCGTGGAGGAGTTCCGGCAGGTCGCGGCGATCGCCTCGGCCGCCGGGCTCGGCGTCGTCAACGGCGGTTACACCTACGACCGCGAACTGGTCCACCGGCTGCCCGAGATCAGGCCCGAGGCCAGTGTCGCCGACCTGGACCCGGCGACTCTCACCGCGCACCTCGACCCCGTCGACCGCGAGACGGAACTTGCCGCCGTGGCCTACCTCGCCCTGGCCCGCGACGCCCTCGCCGTCTTCGACTGCGATGTCGCGCTGCGCACCTTCCAGCCGGTCTCCGCCCCCGCCCTCCTCGTCGACAGCCGCGAGGCCCGGCACGAGCGCACGCGCTCCCAGCTCGCCCGTGAGCAGGAGGGCGGCCTGTGGGGCGACATCCTCGGCGCCCTGCGCCAGGAGGCCCCGCGGGCCCAGCTGATCCTCAACCAGCTCAACCCGCTGGTCCGCACCGCCGTCGCCATCGACGAGCCCGAACTGGCCCGTACCAGTGCCGAAGCCCTCTACGGGCAGGCCGTGCTGCTGTCCCGGCGCCCGCTCAGGCCCGCCGAATCGAGCCTCATCAACCGCTCCTTCCTCGACCTCCTCGCCCACGCCCTCCGCAAGGACAGCTGACGATGCCCACCGCACCCCATCCCCAGAGCACCGACGAGCTGTACCGGGCGCTCCAGGAGAACGACCGCCGTCCCTACGGCCGCGTCCGCACCGTCACCGCCGAGGAACTCGTCGACGCGGCCGAGCAGTTCGCGGAGCCCGCCCCGCTCGTCGACGCGCTCTACGAGCTCCAGGAGGCGTACACCTACGGCTCCGAGCCCCGGAAGTCGCCCGTTGTCTTCGCCCGCCTGCTCACCTTGTTCGACGAGCAGCCCGACGTCTTCGACGAGCGTCGGCGCCACACGCTGTTCTGGCGGTTCAAGTGGGTGTCCAGCGCCCTGCGCGAGCTGCCCGAGATGCCGCTGGCCAGCCTGCGGCAGTGGCTGACGGAGATGCGCGACCGGTACGAGAAGGCAGGTCTGGGCCTCCAGCCCTACTACGGCGAGGCGTACCAGCTCGCCGCCCACGTGGGCGAGGACACCGCCCTCGCCTACGAGCTGTGGGCGGGCCGCTCCCGGACCCGGCTCAGCGACTGCGAGGCCTGCGAGACCTGCGAGCGCGCCCTGTACCACCTCGCGGCGGGAGACGACGCGCGGGCGCTTGCCGTCTGGGAGCCCGTGCTGGCAGGGACGGAATCCTGCCAGGAGGAGCCGGCCCGTTCCGTCTCGTACGCGCTGTTGCCGCTGCTGCGCACCGGCCGCCTCGACGTGGCCCGCGAACTGCACCTCGTCGGATACCGCAACTGCCGCCGCAACCCCTCGATGTCCGGGGAGGTCGGCCGGCACCTGGAGTTCTGTGCGCTGACCGGCAACGAGGCACGCGGTCTGGAACTGCTCGCCGAGAACCGGAGCCTGTTCGACGAGGTGGACTCGCCGCTGGACCTGTTCGACTTCCTCACGAGCGTGGAGGTTCTTCTCCAGCGCGTCGAGTCCCTCGGTCATGGTGATCTCCCCGCCGCGGGATTCGCGGGCCGCACCTGGACGGTGGCCGGTCTGCGCGCCGAGGTGAGGGGGCGCGCGGACGACCTCGCCGCCCGCTTCGACGCCCGCAACGGGAACACGACCCACGCCGACCGGCGCAGGGCCCGCCTCGACCGTGCTCCGCTCCTGGACGCACTCGAACTGACCCTGCGCCCCCGCAGCCTCGACGACGTGGCTCCGGACGCCCCGGTTGCCGTGCCTGCGGGCCGTACGCCCGTCGACGTGCCGGAGTCGTTGCCCGAACTCATCCTCCGGGCACGCTCGTTGGACGAGCGGGGGCACCCGGACGCACAGGCGTGCTGGACGCGACTGCGCACGCTCGTCGCCTCCCGCGACTACGTCCACCCCGACGACCCGGCCGTGGGCCCGCTCGTACGACTGCGCGCGGACCTGCTGAGCGAGGAGGCGAGCCGGGCGGACCGGAAGAACGAGTCCGCCGAGGCCGCCGCTCTCCACGAGGAGGCCGCGGGCCTGTACGACGACGCCGGGGAGCCGGGGGAGGCGGCGTTCGCCCGCGCCTGCGCCCTGGTCGCCGCCGCCGAGGTCTCCGCGGAGGGCTCCGGCGGTGCAGAGGTCCCCGCGGAGGCCGTCGACGGTGCAGAGGCGAAGGCTGCCGCGCTGGCCGCCGCCCATGCGGCCGTGGTCCGCCTGCACGAGGAGACGTCCGGCCTCGCGCCGTACATCGAGGCCCGCCTGCTGCGGCTGCGGGCGACCACGCTCGGTCTGCGCCTGCAGACGTCGGGGAGCGAGGAGCACATGGCGCCGGTTCTCGCCGAGGCGGACCTGCTGCACGCGTTCGCCACCCGGCACGACATCGGTGGGCAGCTCGCCCATGCCCTGCTGCTGCGAACCAGCACCTACGCCATCTGCGGCGACCTGCCCACCGCGGTCACCGAGGTCGACGGGCTCCTCGACCGGCTGAAGGCGCACGGCCCCGCCTGGCACCTGCCCCGCGCGCTCGGTCTTCGCGGCCGGCTCCGGCTGGGCCTCCAGGACCCGCAGGCCGCGCACGCGGACCTGACCGAGGCCCTGCGAGCGGCTGCCGACTGGCCGGCCGACGTGGCCGACACCGCCCACCTCCACAGCGGTCTGGCCCAGGCGTGCATGCATCTCGGCCGCCCCGACGAGGCGCTGCGGCATCTGACGCGTTCGGCGGAGCTGGACCTGCGCCACGGCAGCCGGACGGACGCGTTCTGCACCTACAGCAACGCGGCTCAGCTCTGCGTCGACCTGGGTCGTGTCGAGGACTGCATCGCCCTGCTCGACTCCCTGCTGGCCGAACCGGATGTCGCCGCCGGAGAGCTGGACGACCGGCTCGTCGCCCAACTGCGTCTGACCCGCGCCCGCGCACTGCACACCGGGGAGGACCTCAAGGCCGCCACGACGGAGTTCGTCGCCCTCGCCGCCGAGTCGGCAGGCTGGGACGACGACCCGGGGAGCCACGCCATGATCGCGGCGGAGACCGCCGTACTCCTCGCCGAGTCCGGCGAGTTCGACCGGGCCCGGGAGGCCGCCGACCGGGCAATCGCCGCCCATGCCAGGGCCCCGCGCTTCGAGCAGCTCAGCAACTGCCTGCGCGAACTCGCCCGCCTTCAGGCCCAGCGACAGGGCCCCGACGGTCTGGCCGACGCCCGCGTCTACCTCGCCGACGCCGGCCGGATCGCCGACGAGGCCCGCGCCGCCGAGTACGAGGCCCGCGGTCGTTCACTGGACACCGCCCTGGCCTACGAACACGGGCGGGTCAACGCCCATGCCGGTGAGTACCAGGACGCCCTGGCAGCCCTGGAGAAGGCCCTCGCCCTGCTCGGCGAGCCGGGACCGCAGGAGGACCGCGCCGGCGAATGGGCCGAGTGCGTCCGCTTCGCGGGTGCGGTGGAGGGCGTTTACCTGGAACGCCCCGTCCCCGCCCTCGCCCGCCTCGACGCTGCGGTATCCCGCCTGACCGCCCTGGGCCACACCGAGGAGACCGAACCGCTGGTCTCCTTGGCGGCCCGGCTGCGCGACGAGGAGTGACGCGGGGAGCGGTGATGCGGCCGAGGCCCGGTACGGCGAGGGGGGAAGCGGCGAGGCCTGACACGGCGACGAGTGGCACGGCGAGGCCTGACACGGCGATGGGTGATGCGGCGGTGTGGTGCGGCGGGCGCGGGGGCGATGCCCCGAGGGGTCCGTCCACGATGTGCCGGCCTGTCTGATCCGTGTCCACGATGTGCCGGTCCGTCTGAATCCGTGTCCCGGTGTGTCATGGGGGCGTGCTCCGCGTCGACGGGGGCCGTGTCACCCCGTCGACGCGGTGACCAGTGAGGCCGCCTCGGCGAGGAGGGAGGCTTCGTGGGGCGTTGTCGCCGGGGCGGTGGTCCGGCGTGCGACGGCTTCGGCGAGGCGGGGCGCGGAGATGCCACCGGCTTCGGCGAGGTGGGGCGCGAGGGCGTCGAGCAGGGTGTGGGCGGCGGCCGAGGTGGTGGTCCGGTGCGGGTCGACGGCGATGTGGGCGAGTGTCAGGGCGGTTGTGGCGCGGTCCAGGGCCGGAGGGCCCTCGGCGGTGTCGCCCCAGTCGGTCACGACGGGGCCCTGGGGTGTCAGGACCACGTTGTCGGGGTGCAGGTCCAGGTGGAGGATGCGGTCGTCGGGGTGGGGGGAGAGCCGGGCCGGAACGGTGTGGAGTTCGGCGAGGAGCCGGGCCAGCAGGGCGGCGGCCCGAGTGGTGGGGAGGCCGCCGGATTCCAGGGAGCCGAGCAACGTCGGTCCGGTCAGGCGCCGCAGCACCAGGTCGTGGGGGGCCGTGCGGGCGGTGCGGGGACCGAGCCGGGGGACGGGATATCCGTGGGCACTGAGATAGGACATGACCGCCCATTCATGGGTGGCGTCGAGCCCGTCGTGGTTCCGGCGCAGGACCCAGTTCTCGTCGAGTGCGTACACGTCGGCGGTGCGTCCGGCATCCAGTAGCTCACCTATTTGCATGGGGTGAACCTATGGGCAGAGGCGGCGTTGGGGGAGTTCACCGGCACATGTGGACGTCCTCGGCCGCTCCGGGCATCCGGTCCACGGCGATCTCACTGACCTCGGAGTCCCGGACACGGCCGGTGCGGCGGCCGAGGCGCCCGTCGGCCCACGCTGGTCGGTGCGGTTGGCGATCAGGCCTCCGTCGATGCGGGTGGAACGGCTGCGGAACGGTCGTGCAACAGGGTGGGGGGGAGGTCCACCCTGGGCTGAAACATTGACCCCATAACGCGAAGTGAGGGGGGGAACGGGATCTCCTGGCAATGACGTGTACGCGGCTACGTTGACGGCAATTCCCCCGACGTCAAGGAGAGTTCCGTGGAGAGCACCATCCTCCGCAGACGTGCCCTGGCCGCGTGTACCGCCACCGTGGCCATCGGCGCTCTCGCGTTGGCCGGTCTGACCGGCACCGCGTCCGCCGACCCCGCTCCCCGACTTCCTGCCCCCGCCGCAGGCGCTCAGCAGCTCTCGCCCGGTCTGCTGAAGGCGATGCACCGGGACCTCGGGCTGACCGAGGCCCAGGCGCGTGCCCGGATCGACCGGGAGTCCCGGGCCGCGGCCGTCGCCGCGCAACTGGAACGTTCCCTCGGCGCCGACTTCGCCGGGGCCCGGGTGAGCGGCGACACCGCCGGTCTGACCGTCGCCACTACTGATGCCGGGCAGGCCGCCCGTATCGGCAAGGCCGGTGCCAAGGCCGTCGTCGTCGATCACAGTCTGTCCGAACTCAACACGGCCAAGGCCGCGTTGGACGCGCAGGCGTGGCGCGCCGCTCCCACGGGCGTGCCCGTCTGGTACGTCGACGTCGCCTCCAACCGAGTGGTCGTACAGGCCGCCGACACCTCGGCCGCGACCGCCTTCCTCGCCGCCGCGGGGGTCCGGGACGACGTCGTGACGGTGCGGCGGAGCAGCGAACAGCCGCGCACGTTCGCCGACCTCCGGGGCGGCGACGCCTACTACATGAACGGGCAGGGGCGCTGCTCCATCGGCTTCCCCGTGAAGCGCGGTACGCAGTCCGGCTTCGTCAGCGCCGGCCACTGCGGCACGCCCGGGGTCAGCACCAGCGGTTACAACCAGCAGGCGCAGGGATCCTTCCAGGGGTCCACCTTCCCCGGCCGTGACTACTCCTGGGTCGCCACCAACACCAACTGGACGCCGCGCGCCCTGGTGAACGGGTACGGCAACGGGGACGTGACGGTCACCGGATCCACCGAGGCCCTTGAGGGCGCGTCGATCTGCCGCTCCGGATCGACGACCGGCTGGCACTGCGGAACCGTTCAGCAGCGCAACACCAGTGTCACCTACCAGGAGGGCACCGTCTCCGGAGTGACCCGCACCAACGTGTGCGCCGAACCCGGGGACTCCGGCGGCTCGTTCATCTCCGGGAGCCAGGCGCAGGGTGTCACCTCCGGCGGCTCGGGCAACTGCTCCCAGGGCGGTACGACGTACTTCCAGCCGGTGAACCCGGCGCTCCAGGCGTACGGGCTCACGCTGGTCACCAACGGCACCCCGACCGACCCGCCGACCAACCCGCCGACGGGCGGCACCTGGGCCGTCGGAACGAACTACAACGCGGGCGACGTCGTGACCTACGGCTCGGACAGCTACCGCTGCCTCCAGGCGCACCTGGCGCAGCCCGGCTGGACACCGGCGGACACGCCGGCTCTCTGGCAGCGCGTCTGAGGGCCTGACGCTCTCCGGCGGGTCCGACGCTCCCCGGCGGGTCCGATGTTCGGCGGGTCCGACGCTCTCGGTGGATCCGGTGGATCCGGTGGATCCGGTGGATCCGCTGAGTCCGGTGGATCCGCCGGGTCCGGATTCGCCGGAGGAACCGGGGGCCGAGGAGCCGGAGGTTCTGGTGGACCTCAGGTCCAGGCAGGGTCCAGGAGGGACTGAGGTCCACCAGCGGTTACCGCGCCGCCCGGCTTGCGCTCCGGCCTCCCGGCCGGGCGGCGCGTAACCATCCCGTTGCCCGCTCACTTCCCGGCGAGCCCCCGGTGAACTCCTCCGCGGGCGTCTCCACAGCTTCTCCGCTCTACGTCATGCACATGTCCTTCCCCCATACCGAGGAATCAGCCATGACTCCAGAAGTGCCCGAAGGCTCCGGCGACGACCGCCGGATCAGCCGCAAGACCCTGCTCAAGGCCGCCCTGGTCGCAGGCGCCGTGCCGCTGCTCGCCGGGGGCGGCGTCGCACTGGCCCGTGACGCCGGCACCAGCGGCAAGCCCCTCGCGCTCACCCCGGACTGCGACGACGGCGACGACCCGACCCACGAGCAGATCGAGGGGCCCTACTTCAAGCCCAACTCGCCCCTGCGCAGCAGCCTGGTGGACGCCAGCACTCCGGGCGTCCGGCTGACCGTAAGCGGCTATGTCTTCGGGAGGTCCTGCAAGCCGATCTCCGGGGTGCTCCTCGACTTCTGGCAGGCGGACACCAACGGCGCGTACGACATGAACGGATTCGCCTTCCGCGGCCACCAGTTCACCGATCAGTCCGGGGCCTTCTCCCTGACCACGATTGTTCCGGGGCTGTACCCGGGCCGCACGCGGCACATCCACGTCAAGGTCCAGGCGCCCGGTTCGCGCATCCTGACCACACAGCTGTACTTCCCGGACGAGCCGCGCAACAACACGGACATGCTCTTCGATCCGGCGCTGCTGATGAACGTCAGGGACATCGGTTCCGGGAGGGAGGGGACCTTCGACTTCGTCCTCGACGTCGAGCAGGGCCCGACCAACCCGCCGACCGACCCGCCCACGGACCCGCCGACCGGTGGCACCTGGGCTGCCGGGACGAACTACAACGCGGGCGACCGCGTCACGTACAACGGGGTCACATACCGCTGTCTGCAGGCGCACTCGGCCATGCCCGGCTGGGAGCCGCCGAACGTCCCCGCGCTGTGGGAACGCGGATAGTGCTGCCACCGGGAAGGTTCACCGGCTCCCCGGCAAACCTTCCCGGTCACCGCACCAGACGCACAGCACGACACGGCGTGTAAGCGCCGAGCGGCGTGCGCCGGGGGTGTCCTCGCGGGTGCGTGTCGCGCTCGGCCCGGACCGGAGTGCCTTCCGGTCCGGGCCTCGCGCGTTCGAGCCCCCGCACAGGTGAGCCCTTGAGCCCGGTGCCGTGCGTCGGGGTGCCGTGCTCAGGGCGTCGTGTGCGACCGCGGAGTAGCCTGGATGTGCGGCTTTCCGGTGAGGTGAGCCGGTTTGTGTCGCCCTGCACGTCGAAGGGGGCCGGTTTCGCATGGACACACTGGTCAATGTTGTGATCGTGCTGGCGATGATCGCGATCACGGCGTTCGTCATCCACCTGCTCAACACCCGGCACCGGCATCAGCATCTGCGTCCCGCGCACTACGATCACGGCCTCGCCGGGTTCGAGGACCGGACGGCGACCGCCCCGACCGGCGGACGGCGTTCGGAGCGGGGGACGGAACCGCTTACGGACCGGCGGGACGTGGACGGGCATCGGGAACAGGAAGGTCCCGGCTCCGGCTGAGGGGGCCTGCGGCCGACGTGCACATCCCCGGACCGCTTTGCGGGACCGCTTCCCCGGACCGCTTCCCCGGACCGCTTCGTGGGATCGCTTCGTGGGACCGCTTCGTGTTGGCCGGGCTACTTCGCGTCCGAGTAGCGCTTCACCACCGCCGTCGTGAACGGAAAGCGCACCGGTGTCTCGCCGAAGGTGGTCCGGCCCGCGGTGTTGCCGGCCGCGCGGATCGCCGCCACTACCGCTTCCGCTTCCTCCTGCGGGCAGTGGACGATCACCTCGTCGTGCTGGAAGAAGACGAGTTCGGCCCGGAGGCCCGCGGTGCGGATCGACCGGCGCAGCGCCGCGAGGAGCAGCAGCGCCCAGTCCGCGGCGCTGCCCTGCACCACGAAATTACGGGTGAAGCGGCCTCGCGCGCGGGCGTTGGACGAGGCGTATCCGGGGGTGAACGCGCCGTCGACGGAGGGCGGTGCCGTCTCCTCCTGGGGAATCCCGGCCTCTTCGTCGTCCCCGCTCCCGGCCGCGGGCGGACTGGTGCGACCGAGCCATGTCCGTACGAGACGCCCGTCCTCGCCCGCCTTCGCCGCGTCGTCGACGTATGCCACGGCCAGCGGGAACCGCCTGCGCAGGGCCGCGAGGTTCTTCAGGCCGTCGCCCGAGGTCTGGCCGTAGACCGCGCCCAGCAGGGCGAGCTTGGCGTGCTCGCGGTCGCCGTGGAAGGCCCGGTCCGACAGGGCCGTGTAGAGGTCGCCGTCGTGCCCCGCGACCTCCATGAGCCCGGGGTCGCGGGAGATCGCGGCGAGCACCCTGGGCTCCATCTGGTCGGCGTCCGCCACGACGAGGCACCAGCCCTCGTCGGCGACGACCGCCCGCCGTATGACCTTGGGGATCTGGAGCGCCCCTCCGCCGTTGGTCGTCCAGCGGCCGCTGACGGCGCCGCCGGGCTGGTACCCGGGGCGGAAGCGGCCGTCGCGCACCCAGTCCTGGAGCCAGCCCCATCCGTGTGCCGTCCAGATCCGGTACAGCTTCTTGTACTGGATGAGGGGCTCCACCGCCGGATGGGTCAGCCCTTCCAGCTCCCAGCGCCGGGTGGACTTCAGCTTGATTCCGGCCTGGGCGAACGCCTTCACGACGTCGGCGGGGAGATCGGGGCGGACCCGCCTGCCGAAGGCTGCCGAGATCTCGTCGGCCAACTCGGCCAGCCTGCGGGGCTCGCCGCCGCCCGCGTACCGCTCGCCGAGCAGCTCCTGGAGTACTTCCCGGTGCACATCGGCGCGCCAGGGGAGGCCCGCACGGTTCATCTCGGTGGCCACCAGCATGCCGGCCGACTCGGCTGCGGTCAGCAGGCGCATCCGGCCCGGGGAGGCGGTGGCGTCGTGGCGGCGGAGCTGGTCGGCGTAGACCTGGAGCAGTCCGGTGAACGGCAGGTCCGTGCCGGGGCGCGGTTCGAAGAGGGAGGACTGTGAGCCGGGCTCGGCGGAACGGGGCGGGGGGTCGGGCGGCACGGGGGCGTTGTGCAGACGGGCGTGGGCGGCGGCCGCGGAGCGGGGTTCGCCCAGCCGCCCCTCGTGGGCGAGGAGAAGTGATTCGGCGGCCTCGATGTCGTAACAGCGGTCCACGACGACGCCCCCCGCCAGCAGGAGCGGATGGATCTCGGCGGTGGACCGCCACACCCAGCGTGCGACCTGCGGCCGGGAGCGGACGGCCGTCACGGGGTCGGGCTCGGACCGGACCGGGGCGGTGGGCAGGCCGGTGGCGTCCAGCGGGGCGAGGAGCGCGCCACCGGTCTCCGTGATGGCCAGAGCCCAACGTTCGGTCATGTCGTCGAGTCTGGCACCCGGCACTGACAGCGGCACGGTTCGGCGGTCCCGGTCCTTCCGGCTCCGGGAGCCCACCGGCCCCGGGAGCCCACCGGCCCCGGGAGCCCACCGGCCCCGGGAGCCCACCGGCCCCGGGAGCCCACCGGCCCCGGGAGCCCACCGGCTTCGGGAGTCCGGCGGGCTTCGGAGCGCGGGTGGCGCGTCACACCTCGGATTCCGATGTCCAGGTGCCGAGCGATATCTCGGCGGTGATGCCGGGGCCGAAGCCCGCCAGCAGACCGCGGTGGCCGTCCAGGGCCGAGGCCTCGTCGAACATGCGGCCCAGGGCGTCTAGGACCACCGCGCTGGCTATGTTGCCGTACTCGGTGAGCGTCGCGCGGCTGAAGCGGAACGCCTCGGGCGGCACGTCCAGGAAGTGGCTCAGGTCGTCCAGGATGCGGGGGCCGCCCGCGTGGATGATGTAGAAGTCCATCTTCCCCGCGTTCCACTGGTGCTCCTCGGCGACCGCGTTCAGGGCCGGGGCGAGGGGTTCCATCGTGCCGGGCACACGCTTGTCGAGCTGGAAGTGGAATCCGGTCGACCGGACCGCGTAGGAGATCCAGTCCTCGGTGTCCGGGATGATGTACGAGCCGTTGCGTTCCAGCCGGACGCCGGTGCCCCCGCTGCCCCGGAGCACGACGGCGGCTATGCCGTCGCCGAACAGGCCGTTGGACAGCAGCGATCCCACACCCAGATCGGTGGGCTGGTAGCAGAGCGAGCAGAACTCGCAGGCGACCACCAGCACGTTGGCGTCGGGATACGCCGTGCAGTAGTCGTGGGCCCTGTTGATGGCTGCGCCCCCCGCGGCGCAGCCGAGCTGGGCGATGGGCAGCTGACGGGTCTCCGGCCGGAAGCCCATCTCGCCGATGAGCCACGCGGTCGGCGGCGGCATCATGAAGCCGGTGCAGGACACGTACACGATCAAGTCGATCTGCTGCGGCTCCACTTCGGCCTGGTCGAGCGCTCGGCGCACCACCTGCGGGACACGCGCCTTGGTGTGCTGTTCGTAGGTGACGCTGCGGGCGTCGAAGCCCGGGTGCTGGAGCACCTTGTCGATCGGCTGGATCAGGTGCCGCTTCTGCACCCCGGTGTGTTCGATCAGACGTAGGACCAGGTCGATCTGCGGATGGTCACCGTGCAACCGTCGAGCCAGTTCGAGGGTTTCCTCGTTGGTGATGACGTACTCGGGAACCTCGATCGCCGGCTTGCAGAGAACCGCCATGGAACTCCTCCTAGCGGATGTGGTCCACACGGCCGGGCCCGGAACGATGTGAGGGGTGACCGCCGACGGCGGGAGGCGGCGGAGGGCTGCGGGAACGGCCGCCGCGGGCCCCGGGCGCACGGTGCCGCGTGATGCGGTGTCGCAGCGCGGAGCAGGGGCGGGGGTGGGTTCCCGCGCCGGTTTCGATTCCCCTGGAACGGGCGCGGACGGGCCGACCGTCTGAAGACTGAGTTCTTGCCGTCCCGGGCGGATACTGATCCGCCACGGCTTGGTGGCCGTCGGGATCACGTTACGGCAGGCGGATCGGGGTCGCACGTCGAGATGTTGTCCTCGCCCCGCCGCGGCGGGGCGCCGCCCGGTTCCGTCGCACTGCCCCGCCGGTGGGACCGTGGGTCCCGGCGGGGCAGCGAGGCGGCGGCGGCGGGGAGGCGAGGCGGGGAGGGCGAGGCGGTGGCGGGGCCGGGCCCGCGTGCGGTGCGGGCGGTGCGGCCGACGCGGCGCCGGGTGGGGAACCCGGCCCGGGTTGCCGGGCGCCCGGCCCCGGCGCATCATCGATCACGGCCGTCGTCGGTCGCGGCCGTTGCCGGTCGCGACCGTTGTCGACCATTCCTGTCGTCACGGCCGTCGTCGATCACGGCCTTCGCATGATGGGGCCGCGGCGTCGCGGCCCCATCATGGGGGAGACCGTTACCAGGTGACGGGCAGTTCGAGGGGATAGCGCCAGATCGACGTCTTGTTCCAGCGCACCTCCTCGACGGGCGTCGCCAGCTTCAGCGCGGGAAAGCGCTCCAGCAGAGTGCCGATGGCGATCTGGAGCTCGGTGGCGGCGAGCGGGGCGCCGAGGCAGTGGTGACCGCCCCACCCGAAGGTCATGTGGGACGGTCCCTCGCGTTCCAGGTCGAGCTCGTCCGGCCGGTCGAACTTCCGGCCGTCGCGGTTGGCCGTCAGATAGGAGACGTGCACGATGTCGCCCTCACGGATCTGCACCCCGCTCAGCTCCACGTCCTCCAGGGCGACGCGCGGGATGCCGACGCCCTTGCGGAAGGGGATGAAGCGCAGCAGCTCCTCCATGGCCTGGGGCAGCATCTCGGGGCGCTCGCGCAGCATGGCCAGCTCATCGGGCCTGGTCAGCAGCGTGTAGGCGATGTTCCCGATCTCGTACGTGGTGGTGTCCTGGCCGGTGATGAGCAGGACCATGGCCATCACGGTCAGTTCCTGGTCGTTGAGGATCTCGTCGCCGTCGCGTGCCGTGGCCAGCGTGCTGATCAGGTCGTCGCCGGGGTTCGCCCGGCGTTCCGCGGTCAGCTTCTGGAAATAGGCACGCAGATCCGCCTTGGACCGTACGGCGTTGTCCCGGTTCTCGACGGTGGTGTCCATCATGGTCCGGGCATGCGTCCGCAGTTGCGCCTGGTCCGCCTCGGGAATGTCGAGGACCTCGCAGATGGTGATCAGCGGCAGTGGGGCCGCGAGGTGCGCGAAGAGGTCGGCGGGGGCGCCGTGCTCCTCCATCCGGTCCAGCAGCCGGTCCACGACGTGCTGGGTGCGCACCTTCATGCGTTCCATGTGCCGGGGTGCGAACCCCTTGGAGATCAGACTGCGCAGCCTGCTGCTGCCCGGCGGGTCCATCACGTTGATCGCTTCGTCCTGAACGATCGGCTCGGGGGTCATGCGCGGGAAGTTGCGGCCGATGATGGCGTGCCTGCTGAACCGTCGGTCGGTGGTCACCGTGCGTACGTCGTCGTATCCGGTGACGAGCCACGCGTCGCCGTCGCCGTGCGGCAACCGGATGCGCGAGACGGGCTCTTCGGTCATCAAATGCCGGAGAACCGGGTCGAATTCGAGGGCCTCGGCGTAGTCGAACGGGCACAGCCGGGCGCCGGTGGCTGGTTCCATGCGGAGCTCCAGGGGGAGAAACTGGCGGGTGGTTCGGGAAGGGGCGGGGTGGACGGGACATGGGTGCCCGGTCTCCCGCGGGGGCACGCGCGGCCCGGGCCCGATTGGTCCATATGCGGAACGGATTCCACAGCCCGGGGTGTCCGGGGTCGCTGGACCGGAGGACGGGACGCTCCGTGGCTCAGTCGAGTGCGGCCGGGACGACGTCGGTGGCGTCCAGGGCGGAGCGCGCCGTACGGGCGAGTGCGACGCCGTCGCCCACGGCCCAGAAGTGGGTGAAGAACAGGCGGGGATCCTCGGTGAGGTGATGGTTGTGCAGTTCGACGAGCTTGATCCCGCCTTGTCGCAGGGCCTTCAGCACCTTCGGGACCTCGTCGGCGAGCATGGCGCAGTCCCCGCTGAGCGCCGCCCGGCCGCCGCCGAGCGGCTGGAAGTTGAACGCGCTGGTCGAACCCAGGCCGGACGGCAGGATCAGACGGCCGTCCGCGATCGTCTCCCGGCGGACGAAGAGGATCTTGTAGATCCCGTCCTCGACGGTCCCCTTCGTCCCCAGGACCGCCTCCATGCCGGCGGTGTCCAGATCGACCCGGGTACCCCGCAGCGGCGGCCGGGCGGGCGGGGTGCCGGTGCGGTCGAACCCGGCGCGCAGGCCGCGGGCCATCGCGACCGGGTCGTGCCCGTGCGCGTGGACATGGGTCCACCAGATGTCGGGGGTCTGGGCGAGCAGGTGCTTGTGGAGCGCGGTCTGCTGGATGCCGTGCGCGAGCCAGGCATCGGTCACCCGCTGCAACTCGTCCTCGGTGACCACCACGTCGCCCATCGCCATGGTGCTGCCGTCGGCGTAGCGGACGAAGGCCACATGCGTACCGAGGGCGAGCCCCGCCGTGACGAGCACGCCCTCGGAGACCACGTGCAGGTCCCGCCGGGGGAAGCCCGTGTGGTAGATCGTGTCGCGCAGCATGTTGCCGGGACGGCCCAGGGCCCGGGCCACGCCCGCCCATTCCGCGGGGGCGGTCGGCACCGGCGTGATCCGCTGCCCGCCGTGCCCGGGCCCGCCGTGCCCCGGTCCGGTGTCAGCTGCGGATCCGGGTGGCCGGCTGGCTGTCGCTGCGGCCGGCCCCGCGACGGCCAGCGCAGGCGCGAGCGCAGCCGCCGCCGTCAGCATCCGCCGCCGCGAGGTGACTGCCCGGGCGGCCCCGTGCAGCCGCCGCGCCGCGGTCCGGTCCCCGGTCTCATTTCTCGTCGTGCCCCCCGGCGTGTCTCCGTCCCCACTCCTGGTCGTGTCCCCGGCCCTGCCCCTGGCTGCGTTCCCGGTCGTGTCATCGGTCTTCACGTGATCGCCTCCCATGACGGGATGAAATCACGCGAAAACGATATAAAAGCATAGAAACGGATTCACTGTCAGCGGTTCGGGCCGGATGGACCAATTGCGCCGTCAACCCGGGCGCGTGCCCCTTGCCTCTCACCGTCGTTCCGGCCGGGCTGGGCGGGTTCGCCAGGTAGCCCACGTGTCGTGGACCCGGCCCAAGGGCTGTCCCGTAATCCGCGGTGGATCAGTGCGCGGCGTCGGATGCGGTGCATCGCAAGGCGGAGGAGCGTCCGCATGCTGGATGTATGCGGACGTTCCGACAACGCCGCGAGGCGCCGTAGCTGTTGTCGCGCGCCCGCCAGGGATTGCGGGCAGGGTTGTGCCGTCGACAGCCGTCAGGCATTACGGTCGAAACCGGATGTCACCGTCGAAACCTGGCGCCGGTTGTCTCAGGCGCCGCCACCGGACGGCAAGCCCGCGCGTACCGCTCACAGAATCGAATGCAATGGTGTTGAGTCCTCAAAGCGGAACGTGAACTCTGTCCTGAAATTTGCTGATGAATCGGGGCTATTTTCAATGCCTTCACGTCTTGAGCGCAATCGACAAGTCTCGTAGGGTTGTCTCAGCCGGAACGGCGGAGTGCCGATTATCTACCTGCGAGAATTTCGTGCGACGGGGGCCTGTTTGTGTTTGCCCCGTTTCAGTCTCGCATGACGGAAGGTGGGTAGATTTCCATCCCTTTCTGTGCGCATCGATTCGATGCGGGATTCTTCTCGTAGGGTCTTAGTGGTCGCGCTCGGTGTCGTTGTGGCCGGCCTTGGAATATTTGCGGCGCCTGCCCAAGCTGCCAGTTGGAGCAGCTACCTCAGTAAGGTTCCTACTGGGTTCGAATCGCGCCGTTGGTACGAGCCGAATACTGCAACCACCATCAAGTTCACCGGTTGTTCGACGGATCAAAATGCGGTTCGTGTCACCCTGGCGAAGGATATTTCCCTGAGCCCCGATACGTACTACTCGACTGCCGCTTTCACGAACTGTCTGAAAGGATCGACGTACACGTCCACTGGGAACTGGAATGCTCATGGCAACGCCAACCACTACTTCTCTATAAATGAATATCTCGTCGGGACCACGGTTACGACCGTCAAATCCCTGACGGTCTCCTGCTAACCCCCATCCTCCCCCCGGCCGACCTCTCGTCAGCCGGGGCTCTTCATTTCACGAGGTTGCCTCTATGGCGCTGCACTTCCAGTCCTGCTCGTTCCGCTACAAGCGGAGGGAGAGGCTGGTGATCGATGGGCTCGACCTGCGATTCACCGCACCGCGTACTGTTCTGCTCGGTCCCAACGGTGCTGGAAAGAGCACGCTTCTCGCGCTCGGCGCCAGTGCAATTTTTCCGCATTCAGGGGAAGTTGCCCTTGATGGTCTGTCCGTCGTGAAGCGGAACGATCTGCGTGAGTACCGCAGGAAGGTTTCCTGGCTTCCGCAGCGTCCCGCGTTCCTGCCCGGAACGACATGCCGCGAACATGTGGCATATGTCGGGTGGCTCAAGGGATTGAGTGAGCGCGAGGCTTGGAATGCTGCACCGCAAGCAATTGATCGTGTAGGGCTGGGAGGGAAATTAAGTGACAAGGTGTCCACGCTTTCAGGGGGGCAGCAGCAGCGCCTTGCGATTGCGCAAGCGCTAATTCACGAAGCGGAACTCCTGTTGCTCGACGAACCCACGGTGGGCTTGGATCCTGCTCAGCGCCGCAGGTTCCATGATGTGCTTGAGGGGCTTCCCGGGCATGTTTCTGTCATCGTGTCCACTCATGAAATAGTGGATCTTGATCAGACATTCGGCGAAGTCGTTGTCCTCGAAGGTGGTGCAACGAAATTCCATGGAACTGTGAGTGAGTTTCAGGCGCATGCCGCTCCTGATTGCGCCCCAGGGCGCCAGCTCGAAAGCGCCTATTCAACATTGCTGGATGCGGTGGAGCTGTGATCTTCTTCGGAAATTTGCGGGGATCCGCAACACCATGGCTATTGCTGCCCGCCCTGATCTACATGGTCATGTTCGTGTCGGGTGGTAATGCTGTTTCCGGATACGGTATATCTTCCGGTGAGCTCTCTTCCTGGGCGATAGTCGTGATCGCCCCTGCCGTGGCGGGAGCGGCAGCATGGGAGTCCGGTCGGCAGCGGCAACTGGGGGCACTTCGAACCGTCGCGACCCGCAGGATTTTTTCCCAGATAGTCCGGGCGCTCGCCCCAGTCCTCGTACTTCAGGTTCTGCTTGTTGTTGGCGCGTTGATTGTTGCCAGGTCGGCGACGGGTGTCTGGCCAAGTCCGGACCTTCCCGGGCTCCTCCCGATAGCGCATCTTCTTGTTCTTCCCTGTGGATGGATGGTGGTGGGCTGGGCGCTGGGACAACTTCTCCCTCGTGCGATTGCGGCGCCGGTCGCATCGGTCCTCTGCTGGATATTGCTCGCCATGACGCAGGCGATGCAGGTCCCGTTCTGGCGTCATCTCGGAGGCTTCATCAGTGAAAGTTCCAGCCTTACCGACGTGCTCGTACCCAATGTCTACTGGGTTCCTTGGCTGGTCTCACTCGGACTTGCGTGTGCCGCCGCTCTACTCCTTCAGGCGCGTCGTCGACCGTGGATACTGGCTGTGAGCGTGGCGATGGTGGTCTGCACCTTCATCCTGGGGAGGGTCCTCGTCGTCAACTGGGGATACTCGCCTCCCACGGTGGCCCGCACCGGGCACACTACCTGCGTCGGTTCATCTCCTGCCCTGTGTCTTCCTGATGAATTCGCAGGTCAGGCTGTTGCGATACGCGAGGATGTTTTGCCCGCCGTGCGCTCGCTGCACAAGGCTGGGCTTCCGGAGCCCGCCATGCTGCGGATGGCATCGGACAGGCAACCACTCAAGCCGGGTGTCTGGCCTCTCAACTGGGACAGTCGTTGGTCGCCTCAGAACATCGAGTCGACCGTCGCGGACTCCGCAGTGGCAGGCACGGCCGCACTCGTCGGCGTGCGCGACTGCCGCCAGCCATCGATTCAGGAAGCCTGGGCCTTGGCAACCGTGGGTGTCCCGCAGAAGGACGTACGTGCGGCGCTGACAGATTCAGAGTGGAAGGCGCTGCAGAGCGTTCTGGCAACTTCTCCGGCCGATCAAGTGCAATGGTTTACCCAGCACGTTCAGAGCCAGGACTATTGCCGGTCGGTGATGTGGTGAGGATCTACCTCACTCCGGTAAGGCGCTGGTGGGTTGCCCTCGCGGCGCTGGCACTGCTCTGCGTCGTGTGTCTGAAAGCCGGCGGCGCAGAGGTTCCACTACCGACGATTCTGAGCGGTGTCGGTGGAGTTCCGGTCCGGTACTTTGCACCTCTCTTGCTGGTGATCGCAGTCATGTACTGCTCCGAACGACGTCTGACAGCAGTAGAACGTACGGCGGTTACTCCCATCATGCTGTGGGATCGCCTTGTGCTCACGACACTCGTCATAGCGCTCCATCTGCTCAGTCCCTTGATCGGCCTGGAGGTTGCGCGCAATACGATGCTGCTGCTCGCCGTGGCGCTTGTGGTACAGGCGCTGAGCAATGAGGCGGCTGCCGGAGCAGTCTGTCTCATGCTTTTGCTGGGCGTCGCGAACACTGGCCGGGGCTACGATCCCAACGGCCTTGTTTCTGCGCGATGGTGGGCGTTGCCACTTCAGCCTTCGGAGAGTGTTATGGCATGGAGCGTTGCGTTGGTTCTCTATGCCGCAAGCCTTTCGCTGACAGCCATGGTGAGGCGCTGACGGGCAAGCGCGTGGGCGCGAGGTGGCCGAAGCAGGAGGGCGTCTCATGTGGTGATGGTGTGAGCTGCGGCGTGATGGCTCTTTTGCGGGTGCCGATCCGTCGCGGCGGCCGGTTCCTGACGGCCTGTGGATTCTGATCACCCTGCTGTTGTCATCGTTCAACTCCCGTTCCCAGCAGTGAGGACCACGCCGCTCGATGAGCGGGCCGTTTGCAACGCCTGCACCGGTCCGGGCGACTACCGCCGCGCGGCGTGAACGAAGCAGGCCCCGCCCCACCTCGCGATCCGCGTGAGCGGTGGCGTTCGGAGGGGGGCGGGGCTTCGTCGTGCTGGGACGGTACGCATGGGGCCGGAGCGGATCAGGCAGTGCCGAACTCACCGGCTTTGACACCTGCCACGAACGATGCGAACGCGTTGGTGGGGACAGCCAGCACCGGACCGCCCGGGTTTTTGGAGTCGCGGACGGGGACGGGGACGCTGGTGGGCGCGTGTTCCGGGGCCCATTCGACGCAGGCCGCCGTTGCTGCTGGGGGAAGCCCTGGAGTGATACACCACGACGGTTCTCGCGTCACTCGCGCCGGACGCATCCGCCGTTCCCACGATGCCGAACGCCGCGTCGACGGCGAGAGAAAGCCTGAGGGGCGGCGGCTTGTGGGCGTTTTCCACGCCTGAGATGTGGCATCCGGAATATCCGACACGTACACCCAGGTCGTCCTGCTTCCAGCCGCGTGTCTCGCGCTCGCGTCAACGATCGCCGTACGTCCCGTCCGTCACGGAAGAGATCCGAACCACGGAAGAGATCCGAAATGCTCCAGTGCACCGCTGTGGCCGCTGTGGCCGCTGTGGCCGCTGTGCCCGGGGTGGAGAGACTTCTCGCGCTCGCCCCCATGAACGGCGGTCCGGAGAACCTGCCGGAGGCGATGGACGACCACGTGTTGTGCGAACTCGCCGAGACGACGAACGGACCGAGCGCGCCGCGCGGCTCTGGACGGTCGAACCACCGCTCCTGTGCGGCTTATGGCTGTTCTGGACCGGCACCGGCGCGGCACCGGATCCACCGTCTGGTCGAATGACGGAGATCGCCCGCGCCGAACTGCGGCGTATCCACGGGGACGCGAACGCGGACGTCCAGGACGACGCGGACCAGCGGCGTCAGTCCTTCCGGCACCCCGGCTTCCCCTCCTTCTCACCCGTACCGAAGAAGGCCGGCCGTTCCACCAGTGCACATCCATGCTGGCGCTGCCGCCCCGCCCGATGCCAGCCGGGTGACCGGCTGCTCCGAACGCGGATGCGTCCTGTGCGAACTCGGCGAGGGGCACCGCTACGACCACGCCCGGATGCTGGGGGTCGACGACGAGGAGGGCGGTGCCGTGTGGGTCCGTTGGGGCGGCGGCGCTGCCGTGCTCGCCCGGCTGCCCTGGTGCCCGGTGCTGGACGGCGAGGAGGAGGATGCGTGCGGGCTGTTCGCGGGCCTTCCCGCCGAGCATTCGTGGGACGTGTCGGACCCCACCCGCGAGGCGCTGGAGACGGATCTCACGCGGGAACACCCGACTCGTTCCCCGGGTGCAATGCCAGAAATGGTGCCGGAAGCGGTGTCGAGAGCGACGTGCACCGGTAGTGCTTCACCGCGTCGGGTCTCGTCGGCGCATGGGGAATCGACAGGTGCTCGGCAGTCGAGCAGAAGTTTGATATCCACAGGCTGTGGATGGCGCTGTGGGTGGCGGTCCGGCGGCGGCAGTCGGGTGGCAGTCATCCGGCAGCCGTCGTTCCGGAGCCGGATGGTCGCGCCTGCGGCGAGCCCGGGGTGACCGGCCGCGGGTGTCCGGTGCGTCCGCCTTCCTGCCTACGCTGACCTCATGGAATCGGTGATCGACCAGGCATTCGCGGCGGCCCTCTACTCGGACGGCGACGCCGGGCTCGACGCCGGGGCCTCGTTGCTGGCCGCCGATCCGGGGGCCGACGCGGAACTCGGCCGTCGTGGCGAGGAGTTCGTCCGTCGCGCCTGGGAGCGCGGCTGGCAGCCGGCGGATGTCGTCCGCGTCGTCCGCCATGAGCTCGACGAGACCGCCGCCGGGCTCGTCGCCGGGCTGATCGTCTCGGAGACCCGGCGCTACGGGTCGTTGCCGCCCCGCTGGAGCGCCCAGCTCGACGGGCTGCCCGCCGCGCCGTCCCGGAACCGGCCCGACCGGTTCTCCTGTGCCTCGGCCCTCCTCGGGCTGTACCGGCTGTTGCTCCGGCTTCCCGTCATCGAAGCGGTGGGTCCGCCGCCCGGCGCCTCCGCGCTCGGGCACCCCCTGCCCCCCGCACACGGCGAGCCCCGCATGCTGACCCGTATCCGCGCCCTGCTGGCCAAGGCGGAGGCGACCGGTTTCCCGGAGGAGGCGGAGGCGCTGACGACCAAGGCGCAGGAGCTGATGGCCCGGCACTCCATCGACGAGGCCCTGCTCGCGGCCCGCGGTTGCGGCGGCGAGGTGCCGGGGGCGTGCCGGATCGGCGTGGACGCCCCGTACGAGACGGCGAAGGCGATTCTGCTCGACGCGGTCGCCTCGGCGAACCGCTGCCGCGCGGTGTGGAACGGTGACCTCGGGTTCTCCACGGTGGTCGGTTTCGAACCGGATCTGGAGGCCGTGGAACTGCTGTACACGTCCCTGCTGGTGCAGGGCACGGCGGCGATGACGAGGGCGGAGGCCGGTCAGCGGGCGGGCGGGCGCAAGCGCACGAAGACCTTCCGGCAGTCCTTCCTGATGGCGTACGCCCAGCGCCTGGGGGTACGGCTCGCCGCCGACACCGCCCGGGTCACCGCTGCGGAGGCGGGCGCCGAGGCGGGGGCGGGGGGCGCGGCAGGGGGAGAGGGGCGGGCATCGGAGCCCCGCCTGCTTCCGGTACTCGCCGCGCGGGACCTGGCCGTCACGGACGCCGCCGAGCGGATGTTCCCCCGGACCACGACCACCCGGGTCCGCGGCGTCACCGATCTCGATGGATGGAACGACGGAACGGCTGCCGCCGACCGGGCCAGGACGGGCGCGCCGGGGCCCGGAATTCACGACGGGCGCGGGGACCACCCGAAGCGCGGCGGGCGGAGGTGAGGGGTGAGAGACGGGGGTGACGGGCGAGGAGATGCATCACTGCGACAAGGCGGGTCAATTCGGATATTACGGATAGTCTCTGGGGCATGAGCTGGCTCCGGGCGCTGAAGGAGACCGCCCACTCGGGGCTGACGATCGAGCGGCGGCGTCTCGAACCGCTTGTCGCGATCCGCGGCGCGGCCGGGCTCGCCCTGGTCATCGGGGTAAGCCTCGCGTTCTTCGGGCCCGTCGTCGCCGCGAGTTCCGCGTTCGGCGCGTTCCAGGCGGCCATCGCCACGTTCCAGCGCAGCTGGCGTCCCCGGCCCGTGCTGGCCCTGGTCTCCGGGGCGAGCCTCGCCGGGTCGACGTTCCTCGGCTACCTCACCGCCTCCCGGCCGGTGCTGTTCCTGGCCCTGCTGGTGCTGTGGACGTTCCTGGCGGGGCTGGCCTGGGCGGCGGGGGCGACCGGCGGAATCATCGCCTCGTCCAACGTGGCGATCATGCTGGTGACGGTCACCCTGCCCACCTCCGTCGCCGACTCGGCCGTGCACGCGGCGATGATCCTGTTCGGCGGGGTCGTGCAGGCGGTGCTGATCGTGCTGTTCCGGATCCGCAGATGGGGCGCCCAGCGCGACGCCCTCGCCGACGCCCTGGCCGCCGAGGCCGACTACGCCCGCAGGCTGCGCCACGACCCGCTCGCCCTCTTCGACCCGGTACCGCTGATGACCGCCCGCAGCGCCGCCGCCGTCACCCCCTCGCAGGCCCGCCGCCGCCCGCCGGAGCTGCGGGGCTCGCGCGCGGTCGCCGAGCGGATCAGGCCGGTGCTCGCCTCGCTCGCGGATCCGGCGATGGGCGTGCCGGACGAGGGGCCGGAGCGCGACCGGGTCCGTGAACTCCTCGGCGCCGCCGGTTCCGTACTCGATTCGGCGGCCCGCGCGATCCGCCACGGCGACCCGGTGAAGCTCTCCCCGTCCGCCGTCGCCGCGCTGAAGACCCCCGACACCGGTTCGCTGCTCACCGGCCCGCCCCGCCGCGCCGCCGACCGGCTGGACACCCTGCTCTCCGACGTCATCGAGACGGCCGAGGGCGAGGGGACGAAGGCGGAGAAGGCCGAGGCCGGAAGGGCAGCCGAGGACATCAGGACGGCAGGGAAGGGGACACCCGAGGTCCCGCACCGGCGGCGTCCCACCCTGCCGCGGATGGTCCCCGTCGTGGCGCGGGCGATGCGCGCGGAACTCCGTCCCGGATCCCCGATCCTGCGGCACGCCGTGCGGGTCGCCGTCGTGGTCGCGATCGGTTACCTCATCGGCACCGCCCTGCCGTTCGGCCACGGCTACTGGGCGCCGATGGCGGCCGTGATGACGATGCGGCCGGATTTCTCCCAGACGTACGAGCGGGCCGTGGCCCGCTTCGGCGGCACGATCGTCGGGGTGTCGCTGGCCACCGCGATCGTCCGGACCGTCCACCCGGGGGTGACCTCGTCGGCGGTGCTCGCCGTGTGCTGCGCCCTGCTCATGTACCTGCTGATGCGCACCGGGTACGTCGTCGGCCAGGCGTGCGTCTCGGCGTACGTGGTCTTCCTGCTCGGGATGGCGGGTGACAACTGGTCGCAGACCGTCCCGGAGCGGGTGGTGCTCACCCTCGTCGGCGGCCTCCTCGCGATGGTCTCGTACGCGGCATACCCGGCCTGGGAGACCCCGCGACTGCGCGGCAGGCTCGGTGACTGGCTGAAGGCGGACGGCCGGTACGCCGCCGCGGTCGTCGACCAGTACGCCGAACCGGTCGAGCGCGGCCACGGCGACGTCCGTTCCGCCCTGCTCGCCACCCGTGAGGCCAGGGTCGCCTGGCAGGAGGCGGTGGCCGCGGCCCAGCACGAACCGGTGCGCAACCGCGGCCTCTCGCGCTCCGCCACCGCCGACGCCGAGCACGCCCTGGCGGAGTTCGGCCGGGCCGCGATGTTGCTGGAGGCCCACCTCCCCCGTGGCGGCGCCACCCCCGTACCGGAGGCGTCGGCCCTGGCCGAGGCGCTGCGCCGGGCCACCGAGCGGGGGGCGAAGGAGGTGCGGGAGCGACGGGTGCCGGACTGGGCCGAGGTGCGCGAGGCGCTGGCGCGATGGGACGCGCAGCCGCGGACGGGAGAGGGCGGGGACGACCCGTTCGTGCGGAACGGGGCCGGCCTGCTGCTCGAAGCCCTGGAGGAGTTCTCCCGGGGGCTGGACGGTGCGCCGGCAGCGGGTCCGCCCGATCGTCGGCCGGGCCCGCACCCGGGGTGACGGCCGGGACCGGCACGCAGGCCGATGGCCGGGGCCGCGTCCGGGTTGATGGACGACGGGGCCCGCACGCGGGCCGATCGACGGGACCCGAGTCCGGTCACGGGGAAGCGCGTGCGGTCGCGGTGCCGTCCGGTCGCGGGGGCGTCCCTCGGCGCGGGAACGTGCCTCGTCGCGGATACTCGTCCGGCGGTCCGGCGGTCCGGCGGTCCGGCGGTCCGGCAGGTCGGCAGGTCGGCAGGTCGGCAGGTCGGCAGGTCAGGAGGTCAGGAGGTCGGCAGGTCCGGCAGGCTCGGCAGGTCCGACGGAAGCGTGCCGGGCGCGGTCTTCGCCAGGGTGTCCTTCGTCCCGGCGCCCCAAGAGATCTCGATGGTCCTGCCGTCGTTGGATTCCACCGACCCGTGGGTGCGGTCGGTGTCACCGTCGGCGCACTTGAGCGACAGCGTCACCTTGCCCGTGTTCTGCACCTCGCCCGTGCAGGCGCGCTGTTCGGTGACGAGTACGGCCTTCCCGGACGCGACGGACAGGACCACCGTCTTGCCGTCGGTCTTTCCGGACCAGGCGCCCTCCAGTGCCGCGGCGTCATTGCCCGAGCCGCCCCCGGAATCACCGCCGGAGCCGTTGTCGGCGGGGACCCGGCCGGACTCCCCGGCGTCGGAACCGTTGTCCGCGTCGTTCTTCCCGCTGTCGCCGCCACAGCCGGTCAGCACGAGCG
This sequence comes from Streptomyces sp. NPDC014734, assembly GCF_043083325.1. Lineage (NCBI taxonomy): Bacteria > Bacillati > Actinomycetota > Actinomycetes > Kitasatosporales > Streptomycetaceae > Streptomyces > Streptomyces sp. NPDC014734. The sequence continues at coordinate 127,614 of NZ_JBIBYN010000016.1, forward strand.
CGGCGACGAGTCCGGTGGCGATCACGGCGCCGGAGCGCACGACTTTCTGCATCTGGAATTCCCCCCTTGTGCGGCAAAAGACCGCGCCAAGTTACCAGCGCGAGTCAACGGGATGGGCGGCCCGACTCGGGGTAGGCGAAGTGTTGAGGCATCCGGAAGGCCTCTTCCTGCGTCTGAAACTGTAATCGCGGGAACACCCCGCGTGCACGTGCATCCGCTCATGCATCTGCTCATGCAGCGGTATCTGGAACAAGGTTATGATCCGAGACAGTTGACACTTGCACCTTGTAACTCGGGGAGCGTCCTGTGCACCACGTGTACAACGGCATGGCGGCCACAGAGCTTCGCGGAGTCGTCTGGCAGAAGAGCAGACACAGCAACTCCCAGGGATCGTGCGTGGAGTTCGCGAAACTGCCCGGCGGGGATGTGGCGATGCGTAATTCACGTCACCCCGACGGGCCGGCCCTCGTCTACACGCCTGCCGAGATAGAGGCTTTGCTGCTCGGGGTGAAGGACGGCGAGTTCGACCACCTCGTCGCGGGCGGCTGACCACAGGTCCCGACCCGCCCGCCGTCGCGGGGGGTTCGGCCGGTCGGGATCCCGTGCCCCGGAGGGGTGGCGTCCGCCCTCACGGGCGACGACCTCCGCCGGTACCGTCCGCCGGTGATGCGGCACGGCGCGCGGTGCGGGCACGCGGGCCGTACGTGTCGCGTTCCTCGTACATGTCGTACATGTCGTACGTGTCGATCGCGTCGTGCGGGCCGTGCGTGTCGATCGCGTCGTGCACGCCGGGCGGGCCGGGGCCGGGGCCGCGGGCCGGTCGCGCCGCTCACATGCCGTCGTGCAGCCGGAACAGTGCCCAGACCACCTTGCCGCGCGGTGTCGCCCCGGTGGTCGTGCCCTCCGGCCCCAGGACGGGGGAGGGGTGCCAGCCCCACGAGTCGCTGAAGGACTCCACGAGGAAGAGACCGCGGCCCGATTCCGCGGACTCCCCCGCCTCCGAGGCGACCGGGCTCTCCTGGCTGGGATCGCGCACGGCGCACACCAGGCGTGAGCTCCAGCGCATCAAGTGCAGTCGCACCGGCGGTTCCTGGGGGTCCGGAGCGGTGTCCCCGGGCAGGGCGTGGCGCAGTGCGTTGGTGACGAGTTCGGAGACGACAAGGGCGACGTCGTCGAAGCGGTCGTCCAGCCCCCAGCCGGTCAGTGTCGACCTGGTGAACCGCCGCGCGCCGCGCACGGCTTCGTAGCGGGCGGGCAAGGTGCAGGTCGCCGAGCCGGAGACGGCTGAGGGATCGATGGGTGGAAGCCCCTGCCGTAACGGCGCGAGCATCGTCGATCCATTCGTCCCCATGCGAGGCACTCCCGGGATTCGCGGCTGTATCGGTACTGCGGGGTACAGCGGCACAACACGAACGAGCACGCAGGTGCGCGATGGCCATGGTTCCGAATGCGCAGGGCAGATGCAAGGGCAGATGCACGTGCACGCGCCCGTCCTGTCCGAGCCCGTGCCGTTTCTTGGCCATTTCTTCCTGCGGGTATTTTCACAGCTTTGCCGAGCCCTTCCCGTCTGCGTAATCGAATGAGTACGGGCTGAAGCGTTTTGATGGCAGAATCCGGCACTTGGGGTTCGGGGGGACCTCGTGTCCAGGGAAGCGATGGGGAGGATCGGTCCAGTGGCGGCAGGCGAGTCGAGTGGATCTGTGGTGCGGCGCATCCTGCTGGGCTCGCAGCTCAGGCGGTTGCGCGACTCGCGCGGGATCACCCGCGAGGCGGCCGGCTACTCCATCCGGGCTTCCGAATCGAAGATCAGCCGCATGGAGTTGGGACGGGTGAGCTTCAAGGCCAGGGACGTAGAGGACCTGCTCACGCTCTACGGAGTCACGGACGAGGCGGAGCGCGACGCCCTGCTCGGTCTGGCGCGCGAGGCCAACGTGGCCGGATGGTGGCACAGTTACGGAGACGTACTGCCCGGATGGTTCCAGACCTATATCGGTCTCGAAGGGGCGGCATCGCTCATCCGGGTGTACGAAGTCCAGTTCATCCACGGTCTGTTGCAGACCGAGTCCTATGCGCACGCGGTCGTCACCCGTGGCATGGGCGACGCCCCCGCCGTCGAGATCGACCGGCGCGTCGCACTCCGGCTGGAGCGGCAGAAGGCCCTCGTGTCGGAACGTGCCCCGCGTTTCCACGCCGTGCTGGACGAGGCGGCACTGCGCCGCCCGTACGGCGATCGCGAAGTGATGCGTGGTCAATTGCGGCATCTGATCGAGATGTCGGAACACCCCAACGTCACCCTTCAGGTGATGCCGTTCAGTTTTGGCGGACACGCGGGAGAAGGGGGCTCTTTCACGATGCTCCGTTTCCCGGAATCCGATCTGTCGGACATCGTCTATTTGGAGCAATTGACAAGTGCGCTCTATCTGGACAAGCGTGAAGAAGTCGCTCAGTACGAAAGGGCGATGAACCGGTTGCACGAGGACAGTCCGGGTCCCGAGGAGAGTCGCGATCTCCTCCGCGGTCTCCTTCAACTCACCTGAATCATCAGTACGATGACGATTCGACAGGAGTCTGCACCTGAGTAAGGGATCGCATGTCCTTCTTCTACGAGCTGGCCGACCAGTACATCGACGGTGAGTGGCGGACCGGAAGCGGCTCGTGGGACATCATCGACTTCAACCCCTACAACGGTGAGAAACTCGCCGCGATCACCATCGCGACCGTCCGAGAGGTCGACCTGGCCTACCGCGCCGCCGAGCGCGCCCAGCGGTCCTGGGCCACCACGGGCCCCTACGAGCGCCGCGGCGTACTGGAACGCGCGCTGCGCATCGTGGAGGAGCGGCACGAGGCCGTCGTCGAGGCGATCATCGACGAACTGGGCGGTACCCGCGCCAAGGCGGAGTACGAGGTCCGCGTCGCCAAGGAGTTCCTGCGCGACGCGATGCACCAGGCGCTGCGCCCCCGGGGCCGCCTCCTGCCCTCCCCGGTGGACGGCAAGGAGAACCGCCTACACCGGAGCCCGGTCGGCGTCATCGGTGTCATCAGCCCGTTCAACTTCCCCTTCCTGGTGGCGATGAAGTCCGTCGCCCCGGCGCTCGCGCTGGGCAACGCCGTCGTCATCAAGCCCAACCAGCACGCGCCGGTCGTCGGCGGCGGGCTCGTCGCGAAGATCTTCGAGGACGCCGGGCTGCCCGCCGGACTGCTCAACGTCGTGATCACCGATGTCGCCGAGATCGGCAACGCGTTCATCGAGCACCCGGTGCCCAAGGTGATCTCCTTCGCGGGCACCGACCGGGTCGGCCGGCACGTCGCGGCGACGGCGGCCGGACTCTTCAAGCGGACGATCCTCGAACTCAGCGGCAACAGCGCCCTGGTGGTGCTGGACGACGCGGACGTCGACTACGCCGTCGACGCCGCCGTCTTCAGCCGCTTCGTGTACCAGGGGCAGGTCTGCATGGCCGCCAACCGCATCCTGGTGGACCGCCGCGTCGAGCAGGAGTTCACCGAGAAGTTCACCGCCCGGGTGGCCGCGCTCAGGACCGGGGACCCGCGTGACCCGGACACCCAGATCGGTCCGGTCATCAGCGCCTTCCAGGCCGACGCGCTGACCGCCCTGGTCGACCGGGCCGTCGCCGAGGGGGCCACCGCCCTCGTCAGGGGCCGGACCCGGGGCAACCTCGTCGAGCCGACCGTGCTCACCGGGCTGCCCGAGGACTCCTCGCTTCCGGCCCAGGAGATATTCGGCCCGGTGGCGTTGCTGATGGGCTTCGACGGGGAGGAGGAGGCCGTACGGATCGCCAACGACACCCCGTACGGGCTGAGCGGCGCCGTCCACACCCGAGGGATCGAACGGGGGGTGCGGTTCGCGCGGCGTGTGGTCAGCGGCATGTTCCACGTCAACGACTCGACCGTCCAGGACGACCCGCTGGTGGCCTTCGGCGGTGAGAAGTCCTCGGGGCTGGGCCGGCTCAACGGCGAGGCCACGGTGGACGCCTTCACCACCCAGACCTGGATGTCCGTCCAGCACGGCCGGAGCGTGTTCCCCTTCTGACCCGTCCGCCCGTCCGCCCGCACATCTACCCCCGTCCGCCCTCGTCCGCCCTCGTCCGCCCTCGTCCGCCCTCGTCCGCCCTCGTCCGCCCTCGTCCGCCCTCGTCCGCCCCCGTCCGCCCTCGTCCGGCCTGTCCGTCAGGCCTGTCCGTCAGGCCTGTCCGTCCGGCCCCTTCGGAGTGCTGACTTCGGACGCCTTGCGGACAGGAACTGACCGCAACAGTGGGTAACTTGAGCGGTGTCAGGAAGCAATCGGCACCTTTCAAGGCGGACACCATGGTCACTCACGTTCCCGCGGAAGCACACGGCGACGAGCGCGGCGCGCTCCTCTCCTTCGTCGAGGCGCAGCGCGGCGCGCTCCGGCGCTCCGTGCTCGGCCTGACCGAGGAACAGGCGGCGAGCCGCCCCAGCGCCAGCGGGCTCTCCCTCTCCGGGCTGCTCAAGCACGTCGCCGAGTGCGAGCTCAACTGGCTGCGGATGGCTCAGCAGCGGACGAACGAAGCCGTTCGCAACGAGGAGACCTGGGCGGACGGCTTCCGTCTCGTCGGCGACGAGACGGTTCCGCGGACGCTGGAGTTCTGGGACGGCGTCACCGCCGAGGTCGAGGAGTTCATCCGCTCGGTACCGAGCCTCGACGACACCTTCCCGCTGCCGGACATGCCCTGGTTCCCGAAGGACGGCAGGGTCTCGATGCGGTGGCTGCTGATCCACCTCGTCGAGGAGTTCGCCCGGCACGCCGGGCACGCCGATGTCATCCGGGAGTCCCTGGACGGCCGGACCGCGTTCGAGCTGGTCGCCGAGGCCGAGGGATACGCTGAACGGACGTGACGGGGACGAGGGGCGGTGCGTGACATGTCGGCGATCCGGCTGCTGGTGCTGTGCGCCGTGCGGCAGCACGGCCGGGCGCACGGCTACCAGGTCCGCAACGATCTGGAGTACTGGGGCGCGCACGAGTGGTCCAACGCCAAACCCGGATCGGTGTACCACGCGCTGAAACAGATGGCGAAGCAGGGACTGCTGGTCGCCCACGAGACCGCCCCGAGCACGGCGGGCGGCCCGCCCCGTACCGAGTACGAGATCACCGGGCGCGGCAACGAGGAGTACCTCGCGCTGCTGCGCGCGGCGCTCACCTCGTACGACCAGAAGCCGGACGTGCTGGCGGCGGGGCTCGGCGGCATCGTCGACCTGGAGCGGTCCGAGGCGGTCGCGCTGCTGAAGGAGCGGGTGGCGGGTCTCGCGGCCTGGCGTTCCTCCGTCACCGAGTACTACACGCCGGAGGCGGGACCCGAGTCGATCGGCCACATCGGCGAGATCATGAACATGTGGGTCCATTCGTCGGACGCCGACGCCGAGTGGACCCGTGGCCTGATCGCCCGCATCGAGGGCGGCGCCTACACCTTCGCGGGGGAGGGCGAACCGTTCGTCGGCGTGCTGGCCGAGGGACAGGAGAACCCGTACGCGACCGGGGTCCGAGACCCCGGCGACGACAGGTGAGCACGCCGGGCACAGCTCTGCGGGACGGGCCGCCGGCGGGCTCTCAGTGGTGGAAGGACGTCGCCGCCCGCTTGTCGTGGCTCAGCGGGTGGGGCTGGCGGCGCAGGTCGGGCAGGACCAGCCGCAGATCCTCCATGAGCAGTTCGGCGAGGTCCGCCGTGAAGCCGTTGCGGCACACCACCCGCAGGACGGACAGGTCCTGACGGTTGGCGGGGAAGGTGTACGCGGGCACCAGCCAGCCCCGCTCGCGCAGCCGCCGGGACACGTCGAAGACGTCGTACGCCTCCACGTCCGGCGCGGTCGTCAGCGCGAAGACGGGCAGTTGATCGCCCCGGGTCAGGAGCCGGAAGTCCGCGATCCCCTCGATCTGTTTCGCCAGCGCGACCGCGATGTCCCGGGACGACTGCTGGACGGCCCGGTAGCCGTCCTTGCCCAGCCGCAGGAACGTGTAGTACTGCGCCACCACCTGGGCGCCGGGCCGGGAGAAGTTGAGCGCGAAGGTCGGCATGTCGCCGCCCAGGTAGTTGACCCGGAAGACGAGTTCCTCGGGCAGTTCGGCGGGTGAGCGCCACAGCGCCCAGCCGACGCCCGGGTAGACCAGGCCGTACTTGTGCCCGGAGGTGTTGATCGAGGAGACCCGGGGCAGCCGGAAGTCCCACACCAGGTCCTCGTCGAGGAACGGCGCGATCATCGCGCCGGACGCCCCGTCGACATGAACGGGGATGTCGAGGCCGGTGCGCTCCTGGAGGGCGTCCAGTGCGGCGCAGAGCTCCGCGACCGGCTCGTAGGAACCGTCGAAGGTGGAGCCGAGGATGCCGACGACGCCGATGGTGTTCTCGTCACAGAGGTCGGCGGCGGCCTGCGGGTCGAGGTGGAAGCGGTCGCCCTCCATCGGGACCGTGCGCGGCTCGACCTCCCAGAAGTTGCAGAACTTCTCCCAGCAGACCTGCACATTGATGCCCATGACCAGGTTCGGCCGGGCGGTCGCCGGGTAGCGGTCGGCGTTCCGGGCCGACCAGCGGCGCTTCAGCGCGATGCCCGCGAGCATGCAGGCCTCGCTGGAACCGGTCGTCGAACAGCCCACGGCGGCCGACGGGTCGGGCGCGTTCCACAGGTCGGCGAGCATCGCCACGCAACGTCGTTCCAGCTCGGCGGTGCGCGGGTACTCGTCCTTGTCGATCATGTTCTTGTCGCGGCACTCGCCCAGCAGCACCCCGGCCTGGGGCTCCATCCAGGTGGTGACGAAGGTGGCGAGGTTGAGCCGCGCGTTGCCGTCCAGCATCAGCTCGTCGTGGACCAGCCCGTACGCGATCGACGGCGGCATCGGCCCGTCGGGAAGCCGGTGCCGGGGCGGCGCCGACTCCATACCGCCGATCGGGTCGGCCTCCCCGAAGAAAGGGTTGAGGGAGAGCCGGCGGCGTTCGTGGGACGGTTCCGAACTGCGGGGCGAACCCGTGTGGAGAGGCATCGGCGGACAGTCCTTCTCGGCTCTCGACGGTCTCGTGGAGGAAGAGCGGGGCCCGGTGGAATCCGGTGGAGCCCGGTGGGGCCCGGTGGAAGCGTTCCGGGGGCATCCGGGTCCCTGGGCGGTGGTGACACATGGTGATGAAACGGGGCGTACACGTATGGAGGCGACGATACGGAAGGCGGCTGCTTCCGGCGCGTCGGGCGGGGCCCCGGGGTGACGTCGTACGGCCGTACGGGCGGTCGGCGACCGAAACGGGGCGGCCGGGCGGGCGGCCGGGCGGTCAGGGGGTCATTTCAGCGGTGTGCCGTCCGCCCGCAGCAGCATCTGCTGCCGCCCGGTCACCAGCAGCCAGGCCGGCAGCGAGGCGACGCACAGCATCGGCAGCACGCTCGCGTCACCGACCAGCACGGCCGCCGTGAACAGGCTCAGCCAGCCCTGCCTGGTGATGGCCAGCAACATGCCGAGGACCGCGCAGGTCACCGCGAGCGCCACCGGCACCTGGGTGACCAGCGCGTGGGCGCACAGCCCCAGCGCGACACCCACGAAGACGGCGGGGAAGATCCGCCCGCCCCGGAAACCACAGCTCGCCGCGATCAGCAGGGCGGCCGTCTTCACCACGGCCATCATCGCGAACTGCCCCGCCGACCAGCCGCCCGGATCGGCGGCGAGCTCCTTCACCTCGTCGAGCCCCTTGAACAGGGTGAGACGGCCGCCCAGCGCGCCCAGGACCCCGAGCAGCAGCCCGCCCAGGGTCAGGGCCGCGACGGGGTGCCTCAGCGCCCGGAAGAACCGGTGCGCCCAGGGGAACGCGCAGACCGCCAGCAGGCCGAGCACCGCTCCCGCCGCCGCGATCACGGTCGAGGAGAGCAGATCGGCCCAGTGCGGCCCGGGGTAGGGCGGCAGCGCGAGGTCGAAGGAGGGGTGGGCCAGCAGGGTCATGGTGAGCGCGCCCGCCGCGCCCGCCGCGAGCGGGCCGAAGAGCCGGTCCCAGAGCAGGCCCGGTCCGGGGCGGGAGGCGAGGGCCTCGGAGAGGATCAGGGCGGCGGCGACCGGGGTGCCGAACAGCGCGCCGACGGTTCCGGCCGCGGCGAGCGAGACCCACAGCTCCGCCGGGGTGCCCGGGGCGACCCGGCGGCCCAGCCAGAAGGCCAGCGCGATGTTGGCGGCCGTGATCGGATTCTCCGGGCCGAGGCTGATGCCGCCCGCCAGGGTGAGGACCGTGACGAGGAGCAGCCCCGGCACCACGCCCGCCGCGAGCGGCGGATCGACCAGCCCGGTGGTCGCCGGATCTGGACCGGCGCGGCCGGGCACCGTCCGGATGAGCAGCCCCGTCACCAGTCCGGACGCGGTGAGCACCACGACCGTCCAGAGCACGGACCACCGGTCCGCCGAGAGCGCGTCGGGAAGCGTCTCCCAGAGCACGTCCTGCAGCCTCTCCGCCAGCAGGCTGATCCCGAGCAGAACGAGTGCGGAGGCGGTTCCGACGACCAGGGCGGGCACGATGAGGGGCAGCAGACGACGCGCGGGGGAGGGGCCCGGCGTGGGCCCGGCGGCACCGGCTGGACCGACGACGCCGGATGAATCGGTGACCATCGGCTCACCATAACGACGCAAAAGCCTCATATCTCGGCGTGGGCGGGGGTGGAGGGGGTGCCGGGCCGGTTCCCGCACCCACCCGGCACCCCCGCCGTCGCTCAGATCTTGCTGATCACGGCCGCCGTGCCGTACGCGCACACCTCGGTGCCCACGTCGGCGGCCTCGGTCACGTCGAAGCGCATCATCAGCACCGCGTTGGCGCCCCGGGCCCGTGCCTGTTCGACGAGACGCTCCATCGCCTGGTTCCGGGTCTGGACGAGCGTCTTGGTCAGGCCCTTCAGCTCGCCGCCGATCATGGACTTCAGGCCGGCCCCGATCTGGCTGCCGAGGTGGCGGGACCGCACGGTCAGGCCGAACACCTCCCCGATCACACGGGTCACCTGGTAGCCCGGTACGTCGTTCGTGGTGACGACAAGGACGTCGGACTGGTCCGTCTGCCCGCCGCCGTAATCCTCGATGCTCATGGTGTGGCACCTCCTGGGGATATTTTGTCCAGGTTGGCCCGGTCCGCGCTTTCGCGTGGGCCACTGGAACCCGAAGATGTCATTCTGCGTTGATAGCTTTGGGCGGCCACGCAGCTTGCAGGCGGCCAGGCAACCGCCTTCGACCGATCCCAGGAGCCCGGACCCTTGAATACGCTTGCGCTCGGACCGAGCTGGCTGGACCCGGACTATCTCATCGGACAGTTCGGACTGCCCGGTGTACTGCTCATCGTCTTCGCCGAGTCCGGTCTGCTGATCGGTTTCTTCCTGCCCGGTGACTCGCTGCTGTTCACCACGGGGCTGCTGGTGACGGCGGGCAAGCTGCACATGCCGCTCTGGGTGGTCTGCACCCTGGTGGCACTGGCGGCGATCATCGGTGACCAGGTGGGGTATCTCTTCGGCCGCAAGGTCGGCCCGTCGCTCTTCAAACGCCCGGACTCCCGCCTCTTCAAGCAGGAGAACGTCGAGAAGGCGCACGACTTCTTCGAGAAGTACGGCCCGAAGTCGCTGATCCTTGCCCGCTTCGTCCCGGTGGTGCGTACGTTCACGCCGATCATCGCCGGTGTGAGCCGGATGAACTACCGCTCGTTTATCACCTTCAACATCATCGGCGGTGTCCTCTGGGGCGTGGGCGTCACGCTGCTCGGGGCCGCGCTCGGGAAGATCGAGTTCGTCCACAAGAACATCGAGGCCATACTCATCCTGATCGTGCTGATCTCGGTGGTGCCGATCGCGATCGAGTTCCTTCGGGCCCGCTCCAAGGCGAAGAAGGCGGCGGCGACGGCGGACCGGGTCGCGGGTGACGCACTGCCCGCGGCCGACGGCCCGGCCACGTCCCAGCGCGGCCGCCACGCCAAGCGCTGACCCGGACCCACCCGCATCGACACGGGCCCCGGTCCGGAACCGACACGGTTCCGGACCGGGGCCCGTGTCGTGCCGCCGCCGGACCGGCGCGGCACCCGCCTCAGAATCCGCGCGTCCGCTTGGCCGCGCGGCGGTTCGCGCCGCCGACCGTCCCCGGTACCCGCATGAACAACCGGGAGATCTCGCTCCCGAGGTTCACCCCGATCGCGATGGCCAGCGCCGTCGCCACGGCGGTCGACAACGAGACCAGCCCGGCGTTCACCTTCCCCTGCGCCACGGCCAGCAGTCCGAAGTAGGTGGCCGAGCCCGGCAGCAGCGGCCCGATCGCCGCCGTGATGTACGGCAGCGACGAGGTGTACCGGTAACGCGAGAACAACTGTCCGAACAGGCCCACCAGACCGGCCGCCGTCGCCGTCGCCAGCACCGGCGAGATCTTGCCGGTGCGGGCCATCGCCCCGAAGATCACCCAGGCCACGGCGCCGTTGAGGGTCACCACCAGGATGGTGGACCGGTCCTGCTGGAGCAGGATCGCGAAGGCGAGACAGAGCGCCATGGACGCCAGGATCTGCACCACGGGCCGGTCGGGGGCGAAGAACCTGGTTCCGGGGTTCAGCTGGGCGCCCAGCTGAAGGCCCAGATACAGCACCAGCAGCACACCGACGACGATGCCGATGAACAGGTACATCACTTCGAGCAGGCGCGCGGCGGCCGTGATGTAGAAACCGGTGAGCCCGTCCTGCACGCCCGCGACCAGGGCCCGCCCCGGCAGCAACGCGAACAGCCCACCGGTGATGACCGCCGATGGCCGTACGTCCGACCAGTGGGTCAGGGTCAGCGCCACCCCCATCGCGGCGGGAGGCATCGCCGCCACCACGAACTGGTAGAACTCCGGCAGCCCGCGCCCGGCGAACAGCCAGGCGAGCCGGTCGCCGAGCATCGCGCCGATCGCGGCCACCACGAACACCAGCGCACCACCACCGACCAGCACCGACGCCGCGCCCGCCAGGCCGCCACCGGCCAGCGTCAGCACCCAGCCGGAGTACGGGTGCCGGTTGCGCCGTATCTCCGCCAGGCGCCGGTAGGCGTCCTCCAACGAGACCTCGACGTCCCCGGTGGTGATGTCGTCGATCAGCCGGAAGACGGCGGCAAGCCGGGTGTAGTCGGTGCCCCGGCGGCGCACGGTGCGGCTCGCCGTCACCGGGTCGTCCACCAGCGACGGCTGGTACGAGATCGACAGCAGGGTGAAGGTGACCGTGGGCTCGCTGCGGTCCAGTCCGTAGCTGCGGGTCACCGCGAACATCGCGGCCTCGACGTCCTCGGCCCCCTCGCCGCCGGCCAGCAGCAGCTCACCGATGCGCAGCGTCAGGTCCAGTACGCGCGGCACCGCCGGGCCCGACTCGTCGGGCTTCTGCACCGGCTCGGGCGCGGGGCGTTCGGCGACCGGCATCCGCAGCATCGTGCGCATCCGGTCCTGCCAGGGCGCCTCCTTGGTCAGCCGGATCATCGGGATGCCGTGCGCCGGGGTGAAGGCGGGCGGCGAATGCTGGGCGCGATACGTCTTCGGAGGGGCGAAGGCGGAACCGATCGTGTCCGAGCCGGAGAAGGAACCGGAGCCGGTACCGGAGGAAGAACCGGAACCGGAGCCCGGGGACGGGCCCGCGCCCGGCCCCTGGGGCTCGGACGCCAGACCGGCCGGAATGGCGAACTCCGATGTCGGTTGGTCGTCCTCGGACGCAGTCGTCCGCCGCCCCACCCCGGCAGGCGGGACAAAGGCGCTGCGCGCCTCGTCGGACTGGGGCTTCTGGTCCTCCGGACCGCCCGTTTCCGCCACCACTCGACCTCGCTCCCCATTGGCTGCGCGTCTTCGGTTGCGCTGCTGCCCAGTATGGCCACGAGCATGGGCGGATCACGCGGGACGGCCGGAATCACGCGGGGCGGGGATCGGCGGACCGGCCGTGCGAGGTGCGTGCGGGTGAGGTGTACGGCGGCCACCGCGTCCCCTCCAGAACGCGGAACGCACTCCGATGCGGAACGCGGCGAACGCACCCATGCGGAATGCGGGACACGCCCTTGTGCGGAACGTGCGCGGCGTGCCGGGCGTGTGGCGCGGCCGTGTGAACGGCCGTGCGCGGCCATGTCCCCCGTTCACGCGGGACGGGCGGCACCCCTCGTGAGGAGTGCCGCCCGTCCCGGCGCGGAACCTTTCGACGGACCCGTCCGGCCGAACCGTTCGACGGAACCGTACGGGGCGACCCGGCCGGAGGAACCCGGCCGTGCTCCGTGGGTCAGTGCGCGTTGCCCTGCGCCTCCAGGCGCTTGTAGGAGGCCTCGATCTCGGCCTCGGCCTCGGTGCGGCCCACCCAGTCGGCGCCCTCGACCGACTTGCCGGGCTCCAGGTCCTTGTAGACCTCGAAGAAGTGCTGGATCTCCAGGCGGTCGAACTCCGACACGTGGTGGATGTCGCGCAGGTGCTCCATCCTGGGGTCGGAGGCCGGAACGCAGAGCAGCTTGTCGTCGCCGCCCGCCTCGTCCGTCATACGGAACATTCCGATGGCACGGCACTTGATGAGGCAGCCGGGGAAGGTCGGCTCGTCCAGGATGACCAGCGCGTCCAGCGGGTCACCGTCCTCGCCGAGGGTGTTCTCGACGAATCCGTAGTCCGCCGGGTAGCTCGTCGAGGTGAAGAGCCGACGGTCCAGGCGGATCCGACCGGTCTCGTGGTCCACCTCGTACTTGTTCCGCGAACCCTTCGGGATCTCGATGGTGACGTCGAACTCCACGGGTGGCTCCTCCATGATCAAGACATGCGACTGGTGGTTAAGTGTCCCCCACGCAGATGTGTGCTCGCGAAAGGGGCTGGTCAACGGTGGACGAGCCGGTGAAGAGACCGTCGGTCGATCCGCTGGACAAGCTGGCCGCGCTGACCCGGAGGGGCCGTGCGATCAGGCTGAACGTGCGGAGCGACCGGCAGTTCACGGCCGTCGCCGCCGGCCTCGGTCTGGTGCTCGCGGCCGGCGTCGCCCTTGCCGCCGGCCCATGGGACTCGGGTCAGCGTAAGGCCGAGCTGGACTGGGCGGCCGCCCAGTCCGGCACAGGTGGCGCACATCACGATGCGGGTACGTCGTCGGGACCGGGAACGGCCCCCAGCGCGCCGCCCGTCCTCGCGCCCCTCTCCGCCGCCGCCGACAACTCCGCCCCCGGCGCCGGCACCGCCCCCGACCGGACCCCGTCCGCCCTCGCCGCCGCCCTCGCCCCGCTGCTGAAGGCCCCCGCACTGGGCACCGTGCGCACCGGTGTCGTGATCGACACCGCCACCGGCGAACGGCTCTACGCGCAGGGCGCCGACACACCCATGACGCCCGCCTCCACCGTGAAGATCGCGACCTCGGTCGCCGCCCTGAGCGCGCTCGGACCCCACCACCGCATCGACACGACGGTCCGGGCGTCCCCCGACCTCCGCGCCCTCACCCTGGTCGGCGGCGGCGATCCCACCCTCGACAAGGCGGGTCTGCGCACGCTCGCCGCCGACACCGCCCGCGTCCTGAAGGGCAAGGGCGTGAAGGAGGTCCGCCTCGGGTACGACACCTCGCGCTACTCCGGTCCCGCACGGCACCCGATCGGCCGCAACGAGAACATCGCGCCCGTCAGCGCACTGATGACCAACGAGGGCAGGCTCGACAGCAGCGACAGCGGACCCGCCGAGCGCAGCGACGACCCGGCCGGTGACACCGCCCGTACCTTCGGCGAACTGCTCGGCGACGCGGGCGTCGTCGTCCGGCCCGCCCCGGTGCCGGGCCGCGCGGCAGGCGACTCCCGGCCCGTCGCCCGGCACCGGTCCGCCCCGCTCTCCGCCCTCGTCGAACGTGCCCTGACCAACAGCGACAACGACATCGCCGAGGCCCTCGCCCGGCAGACCGCCCTCGCCGCGGGCGCCCCGGCCGACTTCGCGGGGGCCCGACGGGCCGTCACGGACCGGCTCACCCGGCTCCACCTGCCGCTGGCCGGTGCGAACCTCGCCGACGGCAGCGGGCTGAACCGCAAGGACAAGGTCACCGCCGGGCTGCTCGCCGGGCTGCTCGCCCGCGCCGCCGACCCGGCCCACCCCGAACTGCGCCCGGTCCTCACCGGCCTCCCGGTGGCCGGGTTCACCGGGACGCTCAGCGACCGCTACACCGCGAAGTCCGCCGGCACCGGACTGGTCCGGGCCAAGACCGGCACCCTGACGGGGGTCAACTCCCTCGCCGGCACGGTCGTCGACACGCGGGGCCGCCTGCTCGCCTTCGCCTTCCTGGCCTCCGGCACCACCTCGCCGTCCGAGGCGCAGTCCTCCCTCGACGCCCTCGCGACCCGCCTGGTGCGGTGACCGGAGACACGCGGCGTCCGGCGGCCCCGGCACCGGACGCCGCCACCCGATGACCCGGTCAACACCCCACCACGGACGGACCCGAGCACGTACGGTTGACACATGACGAGCATCGGTGGTGCCGAACTGGTCGACTGGAATCTCGCGGTCGCGACCGCGACCCGGCTTGTCCGGCCGGGGCCCGAGATCAGCCGGGAGGAGGCCCGCGAGGTCGTCGCGGAGCTGCGCCGGCACGCCAAGGCCGCGGAGGAGCACGTCCGTTCCTTCACCCGCATGATCCCCGAGGGGACCGAACCGGAGGACACCCCGGTCCTGGTCGTGGACCGGGCCGGCTGGATCAGGGCCAACGCCGACGGCTTCCGCGAACTGCTCCGCCCCCTGCTCGGCAAGATGCGGGAGCGGCGCGGCAACGGCCCCGGCGGCGCCGTGATCGGCGTGGTCGGCTCCAAGGTGACCGGCGTCGAGGTGGGGATGCTGCTGTCGTTCCTGGCCTCCCGGGTGCTCGGCCAGTACGAGACCTTCGCCCCCGCGGGCCGCGAGTTCCCGGCCGCGGCCGACGGCGGCCGGCTGCTGCTGGTCGCCCCGAACATCGTCCACGTCGAGCGCGAGCTGGAGGTCGACCCGCACGACTTCCGGCTCTGGGTGGCCCTCCACGAGGAAACCCACCGCACCCAGTTCACCGGGGTGCCCTGGCTCCGCGACCACCTCCAGGGCGAGATCCAGTCCTTCCTCGAAGAGACCGACGTCGACCCCATGACCGTGCTCGAACGGCTCCGCGAGGCCGCCCAGTCCCTCGCCGGGGGCCGCCCCGAGGGCGAGCGGGGCGAGGACGGCGGAAGCAGCCTCGTCGAACTCGTCCAGACGCCCGCCCAACGCGAGATCCTCGGCAGGCTCACCGCCGTGATGTCCCTGCTCGAAGGACACGCGGACTACGTGATGGACGGCGTCGGACCCGAGGCCGTCGCCTCCGTCGCCGAGATCCGGGAGAAGTTCCAGCAGCGCCGGGCACGCGGCGCGAGCCGCCTCGACCAGGCACTGCGCAAGCTCCTCGGGCTCGACGCCAAGCTCCGTCAGTACCGCGACGGCGAGCAGTTCGTCCGCGCCGTGGTCGACGAGGTCGGCATGGACGGCTTCAACCGGATCTGGACCTCGCCGAACACCCTCCCGACCAAGGCCGAGATCGCGAAGCCCGCTGACTGGATCGCGAGGGTGCACCGTAAAGCAGAGTCCTGATCCCGACGGCTCGGACGGCGCACGACAGGACGGAAACGCGCCGGTAATCACCCATCCGAGGGACCGTAGAGGCATGGGAAGGCGTGCAATGCTCGATGGACGGCTTGCCTCTGTCACCATCGATGCACTCTGAGTGACGGCATTTTCTCCCGTTCCGCCGCTCCGAGGCACCTCCCGAAACTTCACGAAGGGCACCGGACATGGGTCCCCATCCTGCGGTCGCGGCGATACGCCTGGCGGTCCGCCGCGTACTCCACGACGTACTCACCGAACAGACCAGGAACGCCGAACACACCCGGCGCGCCCCGCACGCCGAGCTCACCGAAGCAGGCGCGGGCCGACACCGCGCCGCACTCCCCGAACGCCCCGATACCCCGTTGGTGCTCGTCGCATGCTCCGGCGGCGCCGATTCCATGGCCCTCGCCTCCGCCCTCGCCTTCGAGGCGCGCAAACTCGACGTCCGGGCCGGTGGCATCACCGTCGACCACGGCCTCCAGGACGGCTCCGACACCCGGGCCGCCGAGGTCGTCGACCGCCTCGCAGCCATGCGGCTCGACCCCGTCGAGTCCGTCGCCGTGCGCGTCGGCCACGAGGGCGGCCCCGAGGCCGCCGCCCGCGACGCCCGCTACGCCGCCCTGGACGCGGCGGCCGAACGGTACGGCGCCGCCGCCGTCCTGCTCGGCCACACCCGCGACGACCAGGCGGAGACGGTGCTGCTGGGCCTCGCCCGCGGATCCGGCATCCGTTCCCTCTCCGGCATGGCCGCCGCGTCCGGCCGCTACCGCCGCCCCTTCCTCCAGCTCGACCGGCAGACCGCCCGCAAGGCCTGCCTCGTCCAGTCGCTGCCCGTCTGGGACGACCCGCACAACATCGACCCCGCCTACACCCGCTCCCGACTGCGCCACGAGGGCCTGCCCGCCCTGGAGAAGGCCCTCGGAAAGGGCGTCGTCGAGGCCCTCGCCCGCACCGCGCAGCTCTCCCGCGACGACGCCGACGCCCTGGACACCTGGGCCGCCGAGGCCGAACGCACCGTCCGCGACGAGGCGGGGCGGCTGGAGTGCGCCAAGCTGCACGCGCTGCCGCCCGCCGTGCGCCGCCGGGTGCTGCGCCGGGCCGCCATGGAGGCGGGTTCCCCGGCCGGTTCGCTCTTCGCCCGGCACATCGAGGAGGTCGACCGGCTGATCACCGGCTGGCGCGGCCAACGGGCCATCAACCTGCCCGGTCGCGTCGAGGCCAGTCGCCAGGGTGGCAGACTGGTGATTCGGCAGAGCTGAAGCACGAGCGGCTGACACGCAGGCGAGCGGGGCCGCGCCGGGTACCGGGCACCACCCCGGGCCCGGCAGGCACAGAAAGAGACGCGGGTGAACGAGAAGGACATGGGCACCGACCTCCAGTCGGTGCTCCTCACCAAGGAAGAGATCGACGCGAAGCTCGTCGAGCTGGCCGGGAAGATCGACGCGGAGTACGCGGGCAAGGACCTGCTCATCGTCGGCGTCCTCAAGGGCGCGGTGATGGTGATGGCGGACCTGGCGCGCGCGCTGTCCAACCCCGTCACCATGGACTGGATGGCCGTCTCGTCGTACGGCGCGGGCACCCAGTCCTCCGGAGTGGTCCGGATCCTCAAGGACCTGGACACCGACATCAAGGGCAAGCACGTCCTGATCGTCGAGGACATCATCGACTCGGGGCTGACCCTGTCCTGGCTGATGTCGAACCTCGGGTCGCGCGAGCCGGCCTCCCTGGAGATCTGCGCGCTGCTGCGCAAGCCGGACGCCGCCAAGGTCGCGCTCGACTGCAAATGGGTAGGGTTCGACATCCCCAACGAGTTCGTCGTCGGCTACGGGCTGGACTACGCGGAGAAGTACCGCAACCTCCCCTTCGTCGGCACGCTCGCCCCGCACGTCTACGGCGGCTGACCCGCCGTCTCCCGGCCCCGAGGTCCCGTCTCCCCGGCCGCTCCGGAGCGTCCGGCCCGGCCGGGTACGGCGGAAGGGAACCTTTCACCGGATTCCCGTCGTTGGGACGTGGAAGGCGGGTTTTGACAGACGTCCCCGGCAGCCGCGGGTGACAATGCTGGGGTACCGTCCGAAGAACAGTCTTTTCTCACAGCAGCATTTACCTACGGGCAGGAGGGACGGGGCGTCATCGCCCCGTATGGATGGACGTGAAGCGATACTTCCGTGGGCCGGTCATGTGGATCGTGCTGGCCGTCCTCGCCGTGGTCGTGTTGATGCAAGTCGTCGGCTCGTCGGGCGGCTACAAATCGGTGGACACCGGCAAGGTGATCCAGGCGATCAGCAAGGACCAGGTGGCGCAGGCCAAGCTGACCACCGGTGACGAACAGATCATCAAGATCGAGCTGAAGAAGGACCAGAAGCTCTCGGGCGAGTCCGGCAGCAAGTTCCAGGCGAGCTACATCGGCAACCAGGGCGTCCAGCTCGCCGACACGCTGCAGAAGAAGTTCGAGAGCGGCCAGATCGACAAGGGTTACACGGTCTCCCCGTCGAAGCAGTCCCCGTTCATCTCGATCCTCCTGTCGCTGCTGCCCTTCGTCCTCATCGTTGTCGTCTTCCTGTTTCTGATGAACCAGATGCAGGGCGGCGGCTCCCGGGTCATGCAGTTCGGGAAGTCCAAGGCCAAGCTCATCACCAAGGACACCCCGAAGACGACCTTCGCCGACGTGGCGGGCTCGGACGAGGCCGTCGAGGAGCTTGAGGAGATCAAGGAGTTCCTCCAGGAGCCGGCGAAGTTCCAGGCCGTCGGCGCGAAGATCCCCAAGGGCGTCCTGTTGTACGGGCCTCCCGGTACGGGCAAGACCCTGCTCGCGCGCGCCGTCGCGGGCGAGGCGGGCGTCCCGTTCTACTCGATCTCCGGGTCCGACTTCGTCGAGATGTTCGTCGGTGTCGGCGCCAGCCGGGTCCGCGACCTCTTCGAGCAGGCCAAGGCGAACGCCCCGGCGATCGTCTTCGTCGACGAGATCGACGCCGTCGGCCGGCACCGCGGTGCCGGAATGGGCGGCGGTCACGACGAGCGCGAGCAGACGCTGAACCAGCTGCTCGTCGAGATGGACGGCTTCGACGTGAAGGGCGGCGTCATCCTGATCGCCGCCACGAACCGGCCGGACATCCTCGACCCGGCGCTGCTGCGCCCGGGCCGCTTCGACCGGCAGATCGCGGTCGACCGGCCGGACATGCAGGGCCGCCTGGAGATCCTCAAGGTGCACCAGAAGGGCAAGCCGGTCGCGAAGGACGTCGACCTCGGCGCCGTCGCCCGCCGCACGCCCGGTTTCACCGGTGCCGACCTGTCGAACGTGCTGAACGAGGCGGCGCTCCTCACGGCGCGCAGCAACCAGAAGCTGATCGACAACAAGATGCTCGACGAGGCCATCGACCGCGTCGTGGCGGGCCCGCAGAAGCGGACCCGGATCATGTCCGAGAAGGAGAAGAAGATCACCGCGTACCACGAGGGCGGACACGCCCTGGTCGCGGCGGCGTCTCCGCAGGCGGACCCGGTCCACAAGATCACGATCCTCTCCCGCGGTCGCGCCCTCGGTTACACGATGGTGCTCCCGGAGGAGGACAAGTACTCCACGACGCGCAACGAGATGCTCGACCAGCTCGCGTACATGCTGGGCGGGCGCGCGGCCGAGGAGCTGGTCTTCCACGACCCGACCACCGGTGCGGCGAACGACATCGAGAAGGCCACCGCCACGGCCCGCGCGATGGTCACGCAGTACGGCATGACGGAGCGGCTCGGCGCGATCAAGTTCGGCGGCGACAACACCGAGCCCTTCGTGGGCCGGGAGATGGGGCACCAGCGCGATTACTCGGAAGAGGTCGCGGCCCTCGTCGACGAAGAGGTCAAGAAGCTCATCGAGACCGCCCACAACGACGCGTGGGAGATCCTCGTAGAGAACCGTGACGTGCTGGACAACCTCGTTCTCCAGCTCCTGGAGAAGGAGACGCTCGGCAAGGAGGAGATCGCCGAGATCTTCGCCCCGATCGTGAAGCGTCCCGCCCGTCCGGCGTGGACCGGTTCCGCCCGACGCACCCCGTCGACGCGGCCGCCGGTGCTCTCGCCGAAGGAGCTCGCCCTCACCAACGGTGCCACCACGGCGAACGGCGCGGCCGTTTCCACGGACACCGTCCCGGCCACCGAGGTGATCCCGGAGGACCGCCCCGAGGGCTGACGCCGGGTGTGGCCCCTGTCACGGGGCCGGACCGGGTCCGGAATGGATGCCGTGCCCCCACAGGTTCTAGCCTGTGGGGGCACGGCGTTTTCGTATGACCGTACGAGAAATGTGCGGGTGACAGCTCAGAGGAACGAGGCACAGATGACCGACCCGGTGACGTTGGACGGCCAGGGGCCGATCGGCGAGTTCGACGAGAAGCGGGCCGAGGCCGCCGTGCGCGAGCTCCTCCTCGCCGTGGGCGAGGACCCGGACCGCGAGGGGCTGCGCGAGACGCCGGGCCGGGTGTCGCGGGCGTACAAGGAGATCCTGGCGGGTCTGCGCCAGGAGCCCGAGGACGTTCTGACCACGACGTTCGACCTGGGACACGACGAGATGGTCCTGGTGAAGGACATCGAGATCGTCAGTCTCTGCGAGCACCATCTGCTCCCCTTCCACGGGGTCGCGCACGTCGGCTACATCCCGGCGGAGAGCGGCAAGATCACGGGGCTGTCGAAGCTCGCCCGCCTTGTCGACGTCTTCGCCCGCCGTCCTCAGGTGCAGGAGCGGCTGACCACACAGGTCGCGGACTCGCTGATGCGCATTCTGGAGGCGCGCGGCGCGATCGTGGTCATCGAGGCGGAGCACATGTGCATGTCGGTCCGCGGCATCCGCAAGCCGGGTGCGAAGACCACCACCTCGGCGGTGCGCGGGCAGCTGCGCGACGCCTCCACCCGGGCCGAGGCGATGAGCCTGATACTGGCCCGCTGAGAGCCTGCCGGGTGACCTCTGACCGGGCGGTCACGTCCTGGCACGCGCGCTTCCGGCGTTGCCGGGATGACCGAGTAGCTCCGCTACCAGGCCCTCCCGGCGCCTGGGAATCGCACGCGCCATGCCGCGTCCGCCTTCCGGTCGAAGGCCCCCGGCAGGCTCTGAGCCTCCGGGGGGCTGGACCGGGACCGAGCGGGAGCCCCGGCCCTTCGCGCGGGCCGGGAGGCGGGTGCGGACGGTCCCGGGGCCCGGACCGGTCGGGTCAGGCCGACGACCTGCTCGTGTTGTCGTCCTCGTCCTCGGGGAGCTTGCAGACGCGCTCCAGCCAGAGGGCCGCGGCGACCACCGCGACACCGGCGAGGACCGCGAAACCGGCGTAGATCGCCTGGTCGCGGCGGGCCGGGATGTCGAGCGAGCCGAGCAGGAAGACGCCCGTGCCGCCGTACATTCCGGAGACCAGGGCGACGACCAGCGCGCTGGCCTGGCCGAAGACGACGGCCCGGGCCGCCATCAGCGGCTCGACGCCCTTGGCTCCCGGCCTGCGCTCGCGCTGGGCGCGCAGTCGGGAACGGATGGAGAGCGCCGCCGCGCACAGCACGGCGGCGATCACCGCGAGGACGATCGGTGCGGCGAGGGGGACGCCAGGCAGACTTCCCAGGGAGTCCCAGAGGCGGGCACCGCCCCACGAGAGCACTCCGGCCGCGGCGAAGAGGCCGACCAGTACCCCGAGCCGTAGTTGCTTCACCGAGTGATCCGCCCTTCGCCGCCAGTGGCCCCGCCGCCGGGGTCTCCCGCCGCGGGCGATGTCCGTCGCCGGTGGTCCCGGCCGCCGACGACACCCGTGGGTGCGGCGGCCGTCCGTGGACCCGTGCCCGCCGAGCCTATCGACTCAAGCGTGTTCCGAAAGTCCCGTCTGCCCGGCGAGCGCGCCGCGGCTTCGTCGTCGTACGCCCGCCGGGGACGACGGGACGGTCCTTGGCCGGGCCCTACTCGGGGAGCCGGAGTTCCAGGTCGGGACGGGGACGCACGCCGTCCCGGCCGACGGCGGCCAGCAGCTCCGCCACGGGGCCGGCACCGGGCAGTTCCGCGTCGGGTTCGACGTCGTGCCACGGGGCGAGGACGAAGGACCGCTCGCCGGCCCGCGGGTGGGGGAGTGTGAGCACCGGGTCGTCGGAGACGACGTCCGCGTACGCGACGATGTCGACATCGAGGGTGCGCGGGCCCCAGCGTTCCTCACGGACCCGCCCGAAGCCCTCCTCGACGGCCTGGCCGCGCTCCAGGAGCGACGTCGGGGGGAGCGTCGTCCGCACCACCACGACGGCGTTGAAGTACGACGGCTGGGAGCCGGGCTCGACGCCCCAGGGCTCCGTCTCGTACACCGGGGAGACCGCCTTGACCCGCAGGCCGGGGGTGTCCTCCAGGGCGTCTATGGCGCCCTGGAGGGTCTCCAGGCGGTTGCCGAGGTTGGAGCCCAGGGAGAGCACGGCGCGTTTGGGGTTGGAGAGGGTGATGTCCGCGGCGTCCACCTGCTCGACCACGGCGGCGGGCACCGGCTGCACGGTCGGGTCGCTCTGCCCCTGCGTGGAAAACGCGGTCATACTCGGCTCCGGGTGATCGTGATGGTGACATCGTCGAAGGGGACGGTGATCGGCGCGTCCGGCTTGTGCACCACCACCTCCACCTCCTCGACTCCTTCGTGTTCGAGACACTTCCGCGCGATGCGTTCCGCGAGCGTCTCGATCAGATCGACGGGTTCGCCCTGCACGACCTCGACGACCTGCTCGGCGACGATGCCGTAGTGCACGGTCTTCTCCAGGTCGTCGGAGGCCGCCGCCGGGCGGGTGTCCAGGCCGAGCACCAGGTCGACGATGAAGGTCTGGCCCTCTTCCCGTTCCCGGGGAAAGACGCCGTGGTGTCCACGGGCCTTGAGGCCGCGCAGCGCGACACGATCCACGCGAATCACTCCTGCTGTCGTAGGGCGTAGAGACACGCGGCCGCGTGCGGACGGCGAGGTGCTCTCTTCCGAATTTACCTGCGAGCACCGACAGTGCTCCCCCGTGGGGGCTATGGACAGGACCTCACGGGACTGGTAGCCGCTACTACCCGCGGTCGTGGATTCCAACCCTTCCGGCTGAGTGAGATATCCCCGCCGGGCGAGACGTTCCCGTCCTCGCCCGGCCCCGGTCCCGGTCCCGGTGCGGACCTCCGCCCGGTCCGGTGGGATCCCGGTCAGGAGGGGGATTCCTCGCCCTCGTCCCCGTCCTCGTCGGCCTCGGCCAGCACCGGGGAGCCGTGGTGGGACCAGAGTTTCCAGCCGTCGGCGGTGCGCCGGAACACGTTGGTGGCCACGACGAGCTGGCCGACCAGGGGCCCGAGCGCGTTGCCGTCCTCCGCAGGACCGCCGCTGAGGATGTTCTCCGTGCAGGTCACCAGGGCCGTGTCGTCGGTCATCGCCACCACGACATCGGTCAGGAAGAACTGGATGTACTCGGTGTTGGCCATGATCAGGGCGTAGCTGCGCAGCACCTCGCCGCGGCCGGTGAGCACCGGCCAGCCGGGGTGGACGCAGGAGACGGTGAGGTCCTCGCCCGGCAGCCACAGCGCGGAGAGCCCCTCCAGGTCGCCGCGCTCCAACGACTCGTAGAAGGCGGTGTTGGCCTGCTCGACGGCGGCGATGTCGGCGGCCGCCTCCGCGTGCTCGTCGCGGTGGCCGCTCACGCGGCGCCCTCGACGGCGCGGGCGACCCGCACGGCGTCGGCCGTGGCCCGGACCTCGTGGACCCGGACGGCCCAGGCGCCCGCGTGGGCGGAGAGCGCGGAGACCGCCGCGGTGGCGGCGTCGCGTTCACGGGCGGGCGGCGGCGCCGCGCCCTCGCCGGCCAGTACATGGCCGAGGAAACGTTTGCGGGAGGCGGCGACCAGCAGCGGGCGGCCCAGGGCGCGCAACTCGTCGAGGTGGGCGATCAGGGCGAGGTCGTGGGCGGCGTCCTTGGCGAAACCGAGTCCGGGGTCGATGACGATCCGCTCCGGGGCGACGCCGCCCGCTACCACGGCGTCCATCCGCTCGCGCAGCTCCCGGACGACCTCGGCGACGACGTCCTCGTACACGGCCCGGCTGTTCATCGACTCGCTGAAGCCGCGCCAGTGCATCACGACGAACGGCACGCCGGCCGCGGCGACGACGCCGACCATGGCCGGGTCGGCGAGTCCGCCGCTCACGTCGTTGACCAGGACGGCTCCGGCCGCGACCGCCTCCTCGGCGACCCGGGCCCGCATGGTGTCCACGGAGACCACGACCCCTTCGGCCGCCAGGCCCCGGACCACCGGGATCACCCGCCGCAGCTCCTCCGAGGCGTCCACCCGGCTGGCGCCCGGCCGGGTCGACTCGCCGCCGACGTCGACGAGGTCGGCGCCCTCGGCGACCAGGTCGAGGCCGTGTTTGACCGCGGCCGTGGTGTCGAACCAGCGCCCCCCGTCGGAGAAGGAGTCCGGGGTCACATTGACGACACCCATGACCGCGCAGCGGTCCCACTCCGGCAGGCCCTGGACCGTGCCTCGTCCACGCAACGTACTCATGCGACCAGCGTAGGCCCGCGCGGTGTGCCGCCACGCCGCGCGGACACGGTGCTTCCGGTCACGCCGCGCGCACGTGGTGCTCCTGGCCGGGCTGTGGGGTGTGGGCGCAGGGGCGGGCCTGGTGCCGGGGGAACCGGCGGGCGAAGGGACGGGGCAGCGCGACGTTCACGAAGCCCTCGGCCCGCATGGCCGCGAGGGAGATCCGGGGGAGGTCCCGGGCGGCGCGGTAGACCACGAAGCGGGGCTCCCAGCGGGGCCGGAACTTGGCGTTGAACTTGTACAGCGACTCGATCTGGAACCAGCGCGACAGGAAGATCAGCAGTCCGCGCCAGAGCCGCAGCACCGGTCCCGCGCCCAGTTTCTCGCCGCGGGCCAGTGCCGAGCGGAACATCGCGAAGTTCAGCGAGACCCGGGTGACGGACAGCCGCGGGGCGGCCTGCAGCGAGGCGACGATCAACAGCTCGTTCATGCCGGGGTCGGCGGAGCGGTCGCGGCGCATCAGCTCCAGGGACATGCCGTCGCTGCCCCACGGCACGAAGTGGAGCACGGCCTTCAGGTCACCGTACGGGGACTCGGCGGTGTGCTCGTCGGCCTTGTGGGCGGTGGCGATGACGCAGTCCCCGTCGGCCGGGTCGCCGATCCGGCCGAGTGCCATCGAGAAGCCGCGTTCGTTGTCGGTGCCGCGCCAGTCGGCGGCGGCCTGCCGGATGCGGGCCAGCTCTTCCTCGCCGATGTCACTCGTGCGCCGGACCCGGGTTTCGTAGCCGAGCCGTTCGATGCGCTTCACCATCTGGCGCACGTTGCGCATCGCGCGCCCGGCGAGCGAGAAATCCGCGACGTCCACCACCGCCTCGTCGCCGAGTTCCAGCGCGGAGAGTCCGGTCTCGCGGGTCCAGACCTCGCCGCCGGTCTCGCTGCAGCCCATCACGGCGGGGGTCCAGGAGTGGGCCCTTGCCTCGTCCATGAAGCGTTCGATGGCGCCGGGCCAGGCCTCCACGTCGCCGATCGGGTCGCCGCTCGCCAGCATCACCCCGGACACGACGCGGTAGCAGACGGCGGCCTTGCCGCTCGGCGAGAAGACGACGCCCTTGTCGCGGCGGAGCGCGAAGTGGCCGAGCGAGTCCCGGCCGCCGTGCTTCTCCAGCAGGGCGCGCAGCCGTGCCTCGTCGTTTTCGGTGAGGCGTGCGGCCGGGTGTTCGGGACGGAAGGCGAGGTAGATGGTGGTGACGGCGGTCAGCAGGCCGAGGGCGCCGAGCGAGTACCCCACGGTCCAGGAGGTGTCCCCGGCGTACTCCATGGGGCCCTCGACGCCGAACAGTCCGTACAGCACGTGCTGGAGCCGGTCGGTGATGCTCGGGCTGCCCACGACCCGGCCGGGGTGGACGCTGACGACGACCAGGCCCAGGCCGAGCGAGCCGGCGCCGAGCAGGACGAAGTTGGCAAGCGCCCGCCAGCGGCTCCGGGGATCGGGCAGAGCGGCGAACTCGCCGCGGTGACGGACCAGCAGCAGGCAGAGCGCCAGGGAGACGAGCATGCCGACGATCGAGTGCCGGTAGGCGAACTGCGCCAGCGCGCCCGCAGGCAGCAGCACCACGGCGGCCCGCCAGGCCCGCCGCTTGCGCCGCTTGAGGCCGTGGGCGAGGAGCAGCAGCAGGACGCCCGCGCTCAGCGAGAGCGCGGCGGCGAACGGCCCGAGGGCGCCGGGGAGCACTTCGGCGAGGGTGTGCATCCGGCTGTGCCGGAAGCGCGGGAAGACGCCCGCGGCCACATCGATCAGGCCGACGACGGTGCAGGCGGTACCGATCAGCGTCGGCACGGTCTCGGGACGAGGCCCACGTGCGAACTTGCGTACGAAGTCGCGTGTGGGACTCGGAACCGATCCTGATTTATCCCCATCTAGCGTGACAGACATGGCTTCCCGTGGCTCCGCGAGAGATTCCTGAGTCCTTCGGCCGAGGCCGTTCGGACGACGTGTGCCCTGTAGGACGAGGCTTCCGGGCGGAGGGTTCACCCGCCGACCGGAAATTTCCAGACAAGAAAGCTCACCCCCCATGGGTCTCACCAGCAAGACGCTCCTGGCCGTGGTCATCCTGTTGGCCGCGGTCTCCTTCGCCGCCACGGTCTGGCTCTGGCCCCGGCTGGCCCGGCGCAGCGTCTCCGCGGTGTTCGGCAGGGTGGGGCTGCTGTTCGCGACCCAGGTGATGATCTTCGCCTCCGCGGGCCTGGTGGCCAACAACTCCTTCCTCTTCTACGGCTCCTGGGCGGATCTGCTGGGCCAGGAGCAGGAACTGGGCACGGTCACGGAACACGCGGCCGGAACGGCGGCGTCCGGGAACATCGTCCGGCTCGGGATGCAGCACACGGGGGTGCCCGGCGGGGTGCGCCCCACCAGGGCCGGGCGAATAGACAAGGTGGTGATAGCGGGCCGGAAGTCGAAGATCGAGAGCGCGGCGTACGTGTACCTGCCGCCGGAGTACTTCCAGCCCGCGTTCGCCCACCGGAAGTTCCCGGCGGTCGTGGTGCTCACCGGCTACCCCGGGACGGCGGAGAACCTCCTGAAGGGCCTCCGGTACCCGCAGACGGCGTACGAGCGGGTGAAGGCGGGGCGGGCGCAGCCGATGATCCTGGTGATGCTGCGGCCGACGGTCGCGCCGCCGAGGGACACCGAGTGCGTGGACATCAAGAACGGACCGCAGACCGAGACGTTCTTCGCCGATGATCTGCCGCAGGCGGTCTCCGGCATGTACCGGGTCGGCACGCTGCCCCGGAACTGGGGCATCATGGGCAATTCGACCGGCGGCTACTGCGCGCTGAAGATCGGGTTCCACCACCCCGACCGGTTCGCCGCGAGTGCCGGGCTCTCCGCGTACTACAAGGCGGCCGAGGACCCGACGACGGGTGACCTCTTCCACGGCGATCGGCGGGCCCGCGAGCGGGCGAATCTGCTGTGGAGTCTGGACCACCTGCCGCAGCCCGCCGGATCCTTCCTGGTCACGACCTCCAAGCAGGGCGAGGGGAACTACCGTTCCACGCAGCGGTTCATCGACAAGGTGAAGGCGCCGGCCCACGTCTCGTCGATCGTGCTCGACAGCGGTGGTCACAACTTCAACACCTGGCGGCGGGAGATACCGTCGACGCTGGACTGGATGAGCAGCCGGCTCAGCGACGGATGAGCAGTCGACCCGGTGACGGATGAACGGTCCGCTCGGTGACGGATGGGCGGCTGGCTCGGTGACGGACGGGCGCGCGGCGGCGAGCGGGGCCGGCCGGCGGCGGCGCGTCGTCACGCCGGTTCGGCGAGGCTCCCCACCGACTCGACGGCCACCGCGGCACGCGGTACGTCCTGGGCGTCGGCGTCGATGGAGCGGCGCAGCGCCTCGTGCAGCCGGGCCGGGGTGAGCACGCCGAGGAAGCGGCCCGTCTCCTCCTTGTCGATGACGGCGATCCAGCCCGCGTCGTGCTGGAGCATGGTGGCGAACGCCTGCTTGAGGGGGGCGCCGACCGGGAGCCACGCCTCCATCCGCCGGGCGTGCGCCCGCACCGTGTCCCCGGAGCCGGAGCCGGAGCCGGAGCCGGAGCCGGAGCCGGTTGCGGTCGCGGTCGCGGGGGTGGCGCGGTCGGCCGGGATCCAGCCGTGCAGGTTGTCCTTGCCGTCCAGCACGACCGCCCAGCGCGCCCCCTCGGCCCGTAGCCGTTCGGTCGCCCGGTCCAGGGGGTCGTCGAGATGGACGACGGGCGGCTGGTCGAGGTCGCTCGTCTCGATGGGGGTCACGGAGAGCCGCTTGAGGCCGCGGTCGGCGCCCACGAAGTCCGCGACGTAGGGCGTGGCGGGTGCGCCGAGCACGGTCGCCGGCGCGTCGAACTGCTCGATGGTTCCCTGCCCGTAGACGGCGATGCGGTCGCCGAGCCGCACGGCCTCCTCGATGTCGTGCGTGACGAACAGGACGGTTTTGCGGACCTGCGCCTGGAGCCGCAGGAATTCGTTCTGCAGCCGTTCCCGTACGACGGGATCGACCGCGCCGAAAGGCTCGTCCATCAGCAGGACCGGTGGGTCCGCCGCCAGTGCCCGGGCCACGCCCACGCGTTGGCGCTGACCGCCGGAGAGCTGTTCCGGATAGCGGTCGCCATAAACGGAAGGGTCAAGTCCGACCAGGTCGAGGAGTTCCGCCGCGCGTTCCCGGCCCTTTTGCCGTTTCCAGCCCAGGAGATGAGGGACCGTCGCGGTGTTTTCCAGGATCGTGCGATGCGGGAAGAGGCCGACCTGCTGGATCACGTACCCGATACGGCGGCGCAGTTGAACGGGGTCGATGGCGGATATGTCCTCCCCGTCGAGGAATATCCGGCCCTCGGTCGGTTCGATCAGCCGGTTCACCATCTTCATCGTGGTCGTCTTGCCGCAGCCCGACGGTCCGACGAGCGTGATGAGTTCACCCTCGGCGACCTCGAAGGAAAGGCCGTCGACGGCGGTGGTGCCGTCCGCGTACCGCTTGGTGACGTGCTCGAAACGGATCATGGTTCCCCATTGTCGCGGGTGTTCTGTGAAGGACATGTTGCTGGAATACAACGGCCTCGGCGATTGTCAGTGGTCGAGGATAGGGTCGCCGGACATCGATGACTTCGCGTACGCCGGCTGATCCGGGGTATTCGGTACGGGCAATCGGTGCGGCGGTACATCGGTACGGGCAATCGGCGCATCGGTGGCGGGACATCGGTACGGCGGTGCTTCGGCGCACGGCGCCATGGAGCGGTGAACGGGAGGTGGGGGGACGGATGACCGCACAGAACTGCATGGTGACGAACGACTGGATCTGCGGGGAGTATCTCCGGACCCGTAGCCAGGAGTTGACCGATGCGACGGTCCAGCACATCGGAATCACGGCGGTGTCGGTGCTGATCGGGCTGCTGGTGGCTTTTCCGCTGGCGCTGCTGGCCCGCCGCGGCCGTCATTTCGCCGGGCCGGTCCTCGGGCTGACGACCGTGCTCTACACGGTGCCCTCGCTGGCGATGTTCTCACTGCTGCTGCCGCTCTTCGGGCTCTCCGCGGCACTGGTCGTCACCGGCCTCGTGCTGTATTCGCTGACCATCCTCGTCCGGAACATCCTGGCCGGCCTCGAAGCGGTGCCGCAGGAGGCGAAGGAGGCCGCCCGCGGGATGGGGTACGGGCCGCTGCGGCTGTTGTGGGAGGTCGAACTGCCGCTCGCCCTGCCCGCGGTGATGGCCGGCCTGCGAATCGCCACGGTCTCGACGATCGCCCTGACGACGGTCGGCTCGATCATCGGCAGGGGCGGTCTCGGCAACCTGATAGGGGACGCCCTGCCCAGCTTCTTCAAGGCCCAGGTGCTCACCGCCTCGGTCCTGTGCGTCCTGCTCGCGGTCGTCGCCGATCTGCTCCTGCTGGGTCTCCAGCGCCTGCTGACCCCCTGGACCCGGATACGCCGCACGGCCGGGGACACGGTTTCCGCGGCGGCCGGTTCCGTCGACACCGCGGCAAAGGCGGTCTGAGTCATGGGAGTTCTCGGTCAGGCGTGGACCTGGCTCACCACCGGGGCGAACTGGTCCGGGGAGAGCGGGGCCGCCCACCGGCTCGTCGAGCACCTCTACGTCAGCGGTGTCGCGCTCCTCGTGGCCTGCGCGCTCGCGCTGCCGCTCGCGCTGTACCTCGGGCACATCGGCAAGGGGGGCGCGCTGGCCGTCAACATCTCCAACGTGGGGCGGGCGATCCCGGTCTTCGCGGTGCTCGCCCTCTTCATGGTCTCGCCGCTGCGCAACGCCGGGTACATACCGACGGTCACCGCGCTGGTGCTGTTCGCCGTGCCGCCGCTGCTCACCAACGCCTACGTCGGGATGACGGAGGTCGACCGTTCGGTGGCCGAGGCGGCACGGGGCATGGGGATGTCCGGCGGACAGCTCTTCCTGCGGGTCGAACTCCCCCTGGCCTACCCGATGATCATGACCGGGCTCCGTTCGGCCGCGGTCCAGGTGGTGGCCACGGCGACGATCGCCGCGATGGTCGGTCAGGGCGGCCTCGGCCGGATCATCACCGCAGGCTTCAACACGTACAACACGCCGCAGGTGGTCGCGGGGGCGCTGCTGGTCGCCGTGCTCGCCCTGCTGGTGGAGGCGGTACTGGTGGTGCTGGACCGGACGCTGTCGCCGCTGCGCCGTCGCGGGACGGCATGACGGCCGGCCCGCCGTCGGTGCCCCGCCCCTGCCCACAGCCCTGTTCCATCTCGTGCAGCCCTGTCGCTGCGGACGGAGAACAACAACGATGAGAAAGACCTCGCGCATAGCCGGCGCGGTCATCGGCGTGGTCGCGCTGGCGGGCTCGCTCGCCGCCTGCGGCGGCGACAGCCTGGAGAAGAACAAGGGCGGCTCCGCGTCCGGTGGCCCGGACGGCTCCGGCGGCTCCGGCACGAAGGGCTCGCTGGTCATCGGCGCGGCCTCCTTCACCGAGTCCAAGGTGCTCGCCGAGCTGTACGCGCGGATCCTCGCCGACGCCGGATACAGCACCTCCATCACGACCGTGACCAACCGGGAACTGTACGAACCCTCCCTGGAGAAGGGCGAGATCGACGTCGTTCCCGAATACGCCGCGACGATCGCCGAATTCCTCAACGCGAAGGCGAACGGGGCGAAGGAGGCCGCGCGGAAGCCGGTCGCCTCCGGTGACGCGGCAGCCACGGTCGCGGCGCTGGAGAAGCTCGCCGCACCACGCGGACTGAAGGTGCTCCCGTTCGGCGCGGCCGTCGACCAGAACGCCTTCGCGGTGAGCAAGGAATTCGCCGCCGAGCACAAGCTGCGGAGCCTTTCGGATCTCGGCAGGTCGAAGGCGGCCGTGAAGATCGCCGCGGGCGACGAGTGCGAGGTGCGGCCGTTCTGCGCGCCGGGTCTGGAAAAGACGTACGGCATCAATGTCACCGGCGTCGACCCCAAGGGAGTCGGGACGCCCCAGTCCAAGCAGGCGGTCAAGGACGGCAAGGACCAACTGGTCCTCACCACCACCACGGACGCGGTGCTGGACAGCTATGGTCTGGTCTTCCTGGAGGACGACAAGAAGCTTCAGAACGCGGACAACGTTCTGCCGGTCGTCAATGCGAAGGACGCGGGATCGCAGGACGTCGCCGACGCACTCGGCAAGATCACCAAGGCGCTCACCACCGCGGATCTCGCGGAACTGAACCGCAAGGTCGACGCGGAGCGAGCCAAGCCCGCCGATGTGGCCGCGGACTATCTGCGAGCGAAGGGCCTCATCGGGAAGCCGTGAGGAACGCGGCGGTGAGGAAGAAAACGGGAACGAAGGAAGCGGAAACGACGTAGGGATTCGGGGTGACAGGAGGGTGTCAGGTAACCGGCAGGGAACAGATTGGCGGGCGGCCTCCCAAGTGCTTCCTACACACGGTAAATTTCAGGCCATGCCACGTGGACGTCATCGCCATTCGCCACCTCTGCACAGAATCCTTCCGCCTTCGGTCGTCGCCGGAGTCCCGGTCCTCTGTGCCGCGGGCGCCTGGCTGCTCGCCGATCCCCTGGTCCTGCGCGGTCTGGCGGCCGTCGCGGCCGCCGCCGCCGTGACGGGCGCGTATCTGATGCGCAGCTGGGACCGGGAAGCGGGCCTTCGTGTCGCGGAGCTGAAGCGGGCCCGTGCCGGTGACGAGTGGCGGGCCGAGGAGCGCCTGGCCGAGCTGGAGTCCGATCTGGAGGAGGCGCGGGAGCTGCGCGCCCGGCTGGAGACGAAGCTGCGGCGCAAGCGGGTGGAGATCGCCCATCTGCGCGGCGAGCACGCCGCGCTGTTGCGCCGCTACGCCAACGCCGAGACCGGGCGGGCCAGCGCGCTGGAGGGGCGTCGGCAGCTCGCACTCGAAGCCGCCGCGCCCAGGGCGCTGCCGCCCGCGCGCAGCACCCCGACCCCCGCCGCCTACCTGCGCGCCGCCCAGGCGCTGGAGGACCTGTCGCGCAACGGGGCGCTCCAGGAGGCCCGTCGCATCGCCGAACGGGCGCGGGAGCGGGATCTCGCGGAGCGCGCCCGGGAGGCGGAGGAACGGCGCGGTAGGCACGCGGTCGCCGCGGACGCGTCCGCGGCCAAGCACCTCCGCCCGCCGACCCCGCTTCCGGCGCCCCGGCAGTCCGCCGCGCTGCCCCCGGCCCGCCCGATGCCGATGGCAAGCCCGGTCGCCCCGGACGCCGCGCCGCGGCGCAGGAACGTCCCGCAGGGCAGCTTCGACTTCTTCGGTGCGCAGAAGGCGCGCGCCGCGATCGAGTCCGTGCAGAACGAGGACCTCGCGGACGTGGTGGGCGAGGAGGCCCTGGCCGTGCACCGCACGGGAACGGCCGGCAACCGTGCCGTCGGCAAGGTGATCGACCTGACCGCCCACGACGAGACGGAACAGCTGGACATGGGGGAGCTGCGCAGCGCGATCTCGTAACCGCGCGGGGTGCTGCCCGCCGTGGCGGCACGCCGCGCGGCTCGCGCCGCACCTCGCGCGGCGTCGGTGCAGTCGAGGTCGCCGGGGACTACTTGTCGATGTCGCCGACGACGAAGAAGAGCGAGCCCAGGATCGCCACCATGTCGGCGACCAGGGTGCCGGGCAGGAGTTCGCCGAGCACCTGGATGTTGTTGTACGAGGCGGAGCGGAGCTTCAGCCGGTACGGGGTCTTCTCGCCCTTGGACACCAGGTAGTAGCCGTTGATGCCCAGCGGGTTCTCGGTCCAGGTGTAGGTGTGGCCCTCGGGGGCCTTCAGCACCTTGGGCAACCGCTGGTTGATCGGGCCGGGGGCGAGACCGTCCATCCGGTCCAGGCAGGCGTCCGCCAGGTCCAGGGAGTTGTGCGTCTGCTCCAGCAGGCATTCGAAGCGGGCGAGGCAGTCGCCCTCTGTACGGGTGACGACCCGCAGGGTGTCGCCGAGCTCCGGATACGCGAGGTACGGCTCGTCGCGCCGCAGGTCGAAGTCGACGCCCGAGGCGCGGGCGATCGGCCCGGACACGCCGTACGCGTGCACGGCCGCGGCGGACAGCACCCCCACGCCGCGGGTGCGGCCCCGGAAGATCTCGTTGCCGAGCACCAGGTCGTCGTACACGTTCATCCGGGAGCGGACCGAGGCGATCGCGTCCCGGGCACGGCCGAGCCAGCCCGCGGGGAGGTCCTCCTTGAGGCCGCCGACCCGGTTGAACATGTAGTGCATCCGGCCGCCGGAGATCTCCTCCATGACGGTCTGGAGCTCCTCGCGCTCGCGGAAGGCGTGGAACACCGGGGTGATGCCGCCGAGTTCGAGCGGGTACGAGCCGAGGAACATCAGGTGGTTCAGGACCCGGTTCAGCTCGGCGAGCAGCGTGCGCGTCCAGACCGCGCGCTCCGGGACCTCCATGCCGAGCATCCGCTCGACGGCCATGACGACGCCCAGTTCGTTGGAGAACGCCGACAGCCAGTCGTGGCGGTTGGCGAGCATCACGATCTGCCGGTAGTCGCGGGCCTCGAACAGTTTCTCCGCGCCCCGGTGCATGTAGCCGATGACCGGTTCGGCCTGCTGGACGCGCTCGCCGTCGAGGACGATGCGCAGACGGAGCACGCCGTGGGTGGAGGGGTGCTGAGGACCGATGTTGAGCACCATGTCGGTGCTCTCCGCCGCGCCGCCGATGCCGACTGTCGTCTCCGTCATGCGGCCAGTATTCCCTGAACGGCGGGGTGACGGGGCGGTGGGTGGCGCGGTGCTCCCCGCGCCGCCCGGCCGGTGCGTGCCCTCCGGGCGCACGGACCGCACAGCGCGTGATTCCGGTGCCGCTCAGATCCTGTCGGGTGGCCTCTGGCCGGGCGGCCACGTCCTGGCACGCACGCCTCCGGCGTTGCCGGGAGGGCCGAGCAGCTCCGCTACTGGGCCCTCCCGGCGCCCGGGAATCGCACGCACCATGCCGCGTCCGCTTTCCGGCCGAAGGTCACCCGACAGGCTCTCGGCCCGTGCGCGCCGTGCGGCGGCCGGGCCGCCCGCGGTGTGCGTGGTCCGACCGGTCGACGCGTTGCGTCAGCCAGCCGAAGTCCCCCAGGCCGCCCCGGGCCGTCAGCTCCGCGGCCTCGCCCGCCGCGGCGAGGGCCCGTACGTATCCGGCCGGGTCGGTCGTCGCCAGGGACAGGGGCGGGCGCCCGCCGTCGATGCCGAGCCGGCGCAGCGCCTCGCGCTGCGTCAGCACCTCGGGCCGGGGCGGCGTCGAGGGCCCGGTGCCCCCGTCGGGCCCGCCCGGCGCCCCCGCCGCCGCGCAGGAGTCCAGTGCCACGTGCGAGGTGAGGTCGCAGCTGCCGTCCGGCACCGGCCGCACCTCGCGGCCCGACCGGAAACCGGTGAGCGTCCCGAAGGGCGGCCGTTCCCCGTACGCGTGGGCGTAGTCCACCGCCACCGCGAGCCCGCCGTCCAGCGTGGACACCGCCCGCGCCCACGCCTCGTCGCGCGGGCGCCCGATCTCCGCCCGGCGGCCCGGCCCGTCCGACGGCCACCACCGCCGCAGCCACCGCGCGTCGGCCCCGGTCACCGGCTCGCCCAGCCGCTCCGCACCGTCCGAGACCCGGACCAGGACGTAGCGGTCGACACCGTCCGCGTCCGTCTCGGCGACCTCGGTCGGCACGTTGTCCAGCCACTCGTTGGCGAACAGCAGCCCGCAGGTGTGCTGCGGCGGTTCGGCGCACCACTCGATCCGGGGATCGAGACCGTCCGGCCGGGCGGCGCGTTCCACGGCGCACGCCCGCACGAGGAGACCGTCGGCGCCCTCGGCGGGAAGCGCCGCCAGCACCCCGGTGAGCAGTTCACCGCGCCCCGCCCCGACATCGACGAGATCGACCTCGTCGACGTCCAGCTCCCGCGCCGTCCTCACCAGCAGCCGGGCGACGGCGGTGGCGAACAGCGGAGATGCGTGGACGGAGGTACGGAAGTGTCCGGCCGGTCCCTCGCTACTCCGGTAGAACCCCGCGTCCCCGTACAGGGCGGCCTCCGCCGCCTCCCGCCACCCACGCCACTCGTCCGTCACGTTCCCAAGTCTCCACCTTGGGGAGTACGGTCCAGCAGGCCGGATCGGCCCTTCGGCTGACCCGCGCGCCTTCCGTCTGTCCCTACCCTGGGGCACGTGCAGCGTCTCTACGACTTCCTCCGCAGACACCCGACGGGCGTCGACACCTTCTGGGCTGTCTTCCTCCTCGGGCTCTCCGGCCTGTCGGCGGCGAAAGCGGGCGAAGAGCACGATCTGCCGGTCTTCGTGCTGGTCGTCCTCGGACTCTGCACCGTCGTGGCGCTGCGCCGTCGCGCGCCGGAGAAGATGCTGCTGCTGGCCGTCGGGGCGGGCCTGGTGCAACTGCTGTCCGGCGTCCGGCCGGGCCTCATGAACTTCGCGATGCTGGTGATCGTCTTCACGGTGGCCGCCGTCGGGCGGCGCTGGGCGTCCCGGCTCGCGCTGGTCTGCAGCCTGTGCGCGGCCGGGATCGCGCAACTCCGCTGGTCGCAGCCGGAGCTGTACAGCAGCTGGGCGCAGCAGACCTTCATGGGTGTCGTGATGACCGTGCCGTTCGTGCTGGCCTGGGTGCTGGGCGACTCGATGCGGACCCGGCGCGCCTACTTCACCCAGCTGGAGGAGCGTGCCGCCCGGCTGGAGCGGGAGCGCGAGGCGCAGTCGAAGGTCGCGGTGGCGGCCGAGCGCGCCCGTATCGCCCGTGAGCTGCACGACGTCGTCGCGCACAACGTGTCGGTGATGGTGGTGCAGGCCGACGGCGCGGCATACGTCATGGACACGGCCCCCGACCAGGCCAAACAGGCCCTGGAGACCATCTCCGGCACCGGCAGGCAGGCCCTCGCCGAGATGCGGCGGCTGCTCGGGGTACTGCGCACCGGCGACACCGAGGAGGCCGGGGAGTACGTTCCGCAGCCCGACGTGGACCAGATCGAGGTCCTGATCGAGCAGGTCCGGCAGGCCGGGCTGACCGTCGACTTCAAGATCGAGGGCACGCCGCGTCCGCTCCCCAGCAGCGTCGAGCTCACCGCGTACCGCATCGTGCAGGAGGCGCTGACGAACACCCGCAAGCACGGCGGCCCGGACGCCGGTGCCAGTGTGCGCCTCGTCTACTTCGACGACGGACTCGGACTGCTCGTCGAGGACGACGGACGGGGCGCCTCGCACGAGCTGTACGAGGACGGGGGCGCCGACGGCGCGGGACACGGGATGATCGGGATGCGTGAACGCGTCGGCATGGTCGGCGGCACGCTGGACGCCGGGCCCCGGCCCGGCGGCGGCTTCCGGATCAGTGCGCTGCTGCCGCTCAAACCGGCGCGTTGACGCCGGGCCCGGCGGATCCGCCCGCCGGGCCGGGCCTGCCGGCCGGTTCCTCCGGTCGGGCCTGCCGGGTCGGTTCCACCGGTCGGACCTTGGTACGACCGCACCGCACGCACCCGGAACACCGTTCCACCGGACCTCACGCTTCGGACGAAGCGGGACAGACAGGAGACAGAACCCTCATGGCGATCCGCGTGATGCTCGTCGACGACCAGGTGCTCCTGCGCACCGGTTTCCGGATGGTGCTCGCCGCCCAGCCGGACATGGAGGTCGTGGCCGAGGCCGGCGACGGCGCGGAGGCGGTCGACGTCCTGCGCTCCACCGCCGTGGACGTGGTGCTCATGGACGTCCGGATGCCGCGACTGGACGGAGTCGAGGCCACCCGGCGCATCTGTGCGCAGCCGGGCGCCCCCAAGGTGCTCATCCTGACCACGTTCGACCTCGACGAGTACGCGTTCTCCGGGCTGAAGGCCGGGGCCAGCGGCTTCATGCTCAAGGACGTCCCGCCCGCCGAACTGCTCAGCGCGATCCGCGCGGTGCACAGCGGCGACGCCGTCGTCGCCCCGTCCACCACCCGCCGGCTGCTCGACCGCTTCTCGCCGATGCTGCCGAGCGGTGCGAGCGAACCGAGGCACGAGGGCATCGCACGGCTCACCGAGCGCGAGCGCGAGGTGATGCTGCTGGTCGCGCAGGGCCTGTCGAACGGCGAGATCGCGGCGCGCCTGGTGCTCTCCGAGGCGACCGTGAAGACGCATGTCGGCCGCATCCTCACGAAACTGGGGCTGCGCGACCGGGTGCAGGTCGTCGTCCTCGCGTACGAGACCGGGATGGTCCGGGCCGGGGGAATGGGCGGCGTCGGCTGAGAGCCTGACCGCGGCCTCCGGCCGGCGGCGGCCCGGATCAGCGCAGGATGCCTTCCAGGAAGTCGCTGCCGAGCCGGGCCACGGTGGTCAGATCCAGTTGGTGCAGTACGTACCGGCCGCGCCGACGGGTGGTGACCAGGCCCGCCTTCTTCAGCACCGACAGGTGCCGGGAGACCTCGGGGGCCGTGATGCCGTGCGTTTCCGCGAGTTCGCCGGTGGTGTGCGCGGAGCGGGCGAGATGGCGGCACAGGCGCATCCGCATCGGGTGGGCCAGTGCCTCCATGCGCAGTTGGAGCAGTTCCACGGAGGCCGGGCAGGGCAGTTCCGGCTGGTGCACGGGGTAGTGGATCACCGGACGCCAGCCCGGTGCGTGCAGCAGGTTCAGGTGCGGCCAGCCGAAGGTGGACGGGATGAGGGTGAGCCCGAGGTCCACGGCGCTGGTACGGCCCTCGGTCAGCTTGTCGGCGCTGATCCTGCTCCCCGCCTCGTCGACGCTCAGCGCCGGGGACACCGCCGCCAGCGCCTCGGCGAGCCCCTTGCGCCGCAGCACATCCGTCTTGTGCCGGGCGTCGGCGACCAGCTGGACCCGCACCCGCTGCCAGGTGTCGGCGAAGAACGCCTGGTCGCAGTCCTCGAAGAGGCGCCGGACCCAGCGGCGCACCGGGGCGGGATCGGCCAGCAGCTGCTGGGTGAACTCCACCTGCCGGGGGCCGCGCGCCGCCGCCATCTCCAGGGCCCTGGCACCCATCGTCGCGTTGCCGAGCGGGGAGGGCGCGCCGACCCCGTACAGGCTGGTGCAGGTGAACTCCAGGGCGGCGGAGACGAACCGCTCGTCGTCGAGGCGGTCGAGGACGTCCAGGTCCTCGGCGAGGTTCGCGCCCGTTCCGCCGTTGCCGCCGCGGACCCCGGCGAACGCCAGGAAGATGTCCGAGAACGTGTGGCGCCACAGGAAGTCGGCCTCGTGCAGCCGGTCGGCGAGATCGGGTTCCAGCGCGCTGGCGGTCGCCGTCGCCCAGCCGTGCAGGCCCGGGTGGTGACCGGGCTCGGAGAGGGCGTGCAGGGCCAGGCACAGTTCGGCCAGGGGAGAGGTCTCGAAGACGATGCGTTCGGGGGCCAGCCCCTTGATGTCGATGTGCACGCTCACCCCTCCATGGTGCGGGGTCGCGTGCGGAAGGCCCCCGTCGTTTGACGGGGGTCGTCAAACGACGGGGCGCGGCGGCGGGGCCCGGACCGGGGCGGGTCCACGGACGCCGTTCGGCCTCCCCGGCTCGTTACCGTGCGGCCGGTGGCGGACGGTGCCGCGGGACCTGTTCACCCGCCGCCGTGCCCGCGCCCCGCGCACCCGCCGCGTCCGGCCGATGCGGTGAGCGGGCAATGCGGTGGGCGGGCAGGACGCGGTGTGCCGTCCGACAGGCAGGTCCTCAGGCGGACGCCACCAGCTCCAGGAACGCCGCGACCGCCTCCCGGACGTCGGCCGCCGTCCACTCCAGCCCTTCCCGTCCCACCGTGACCTCGGTGAACGCCACACCGGGCGGACCGGCCGACGTGGTGTGCCAGCTGGAGAAGAGCACCACCCCCGTCTCCTCCGCCTGCCGCACCGCCGCCTCCGTCAGGACGGCCGCCGGGTACGGCAGCCACACCTGGAACTGGTGCGTGTGCGGCGGCTCCGGATGCACCCGGTACCAGCCGACGCCGGACGCCTCGAAGCCCTCCACCAGCGCCTCGGCCACCACCTTCGCCTGCGCCACGTACGACGGCAGCCGGGGCAGCTCCCGGTCCAGTCCGATCAGCGCGGCGAGCGCCGCCGGGAACTGCTGGAACAACTGGCCGCCGTAGCGGTGCCGCCAGGTGCGGGCCTCCTCGATCAGGGACTCGGGGCCGGCCAGCGCCGCCCCGGAGAGCCCGCCCAGCGTCTTGTAGAACGAGACGTACACACTGTCCGCGAGCGCCGCGATCTCCGCCGGCTCCCGCCCGAAGTGCGGGGCGCACTCCCACAGCCGCGCCCCGTCGAGGTGGACCACGGCATCGCGTTCCCGCGCCGCCGCCACCACGTCCTGGAGCTCCTCCCAGGTGGGCAGGAGGAAACCGGCGTCGCGCAACGGCAGCTCCAGCATCAGCGTGCCGAACGGCTCGTCGAGGTCACGGATCTCCTCTGCCGTGGGCTGCCGGGGCTCGGACGTCGGGTGGACGGTGCGCAGGCCGCTCACCACGCCCAGCGCGCCGCGCTCGTGCACCTCGGGGTGGGACAGCGGGTGCAGGGCGACCACGGGGTTGCCCGTGCGCCCGGCCCAGCACCGCAGTGCGACCTGCTGCGCCATCGTCCCGGTCGGGAAGAACGCCACCGCCTCCTTGCCCAGCAGCTCCGCGATCCGCTCCTCCAGTTCGGCGACCACGCCGTCCCCGTACATGTCCGTGGGACGGTCGAGATCGGTGACGCCCCCGGCGTCCGCCACCAGCTCCGCCAGGCGCTCACCGAGCGGGACGTGCATGTGCGGTCGCCACAGGGTCCGGTCGGCCGAGTGCCAGGCCCGTACCCGGCGCAGCCGCTGCTCGTCGCGCGCCGCGCGACTGTCCTCGTGCGGCTGTCCGTCCGCCGGAGCGGCCTCCTGCCGGGGCCGTTCCCGCCGTGCTTGTTCGTCCGTGTCTGCCGTATCCGTCATGGCACGATCATCACGCAGGGCGGACCCCGGGCCCGCATGGTTTTCGGGGCTCTCCGCCCGGTGCCCGTCGCCGTCCGTACCGTTCCTGTCGCGCTCCGTTCCGCGCCCGGGGCCCTTTGCGCCCCGCCTCCGCGGTCCGCGGGCCTCGCCCACAGGCTGTGGACGGCCGGGGCCCGGGCGAAGCGCTGGCGTAGCATGCAGAGGAATCGTCCGGTACCCCCTGCGGACTGGAACGGAAGGCCACCGCCGCGTGAACACAACGAATTCCAAGGAGCCCCTCGACGCGAGGGACCGTCCCGCCCGACTCACGGTCGGCGTCGTGGGCGCGGGCCGCGTCGGCCCCGCGCTCGCCGCCTCCCTGCGCCTCGCCGGGCACCGCCCGGTCGCCGTCTCCGGCGTCTCCGACGCGTCGGTGCGCAGGGCGGCCGAGCTGCTGCCGGAAGTACCGCTGGTGGCGCCCGCCGAGGTGCTCGCCCGCGCCGAACTCGTCCTGCTGACCGTGCCCGACGACGCCCTTCCCGGCCTGGTCGAGGGCCTTGCCGGAACCGGTGCGGTGCGGCCCGGCCAGCTCATCGTCCACGCGTCGGGGCGGTACGGGACGAAGGTGCTGGACCCCGCCCTGCGGGCCGGTGCGCTGCCGCTGGCCCTGCACCCGGTGATGACGTTCACCGGCACCCCCGTCGACGTCCAGCGGCTGGCCGGCTGTTCCTTCGGAGTGACCGCCCCCGAAGAGCTGCGGCTCGCCGCCGAGGCGCTGGTCATCGAGATGGGCGGCGAGCCCGAGTGGATCGCGGAGGAGTCCCGCCCGCTCTACCACGCGGCGCTCGCGCTCGGCGCGAACCACCTGGTCACCCTGGTCGCCCAGTCGATGGAACTGCTGCGCACGGCCGGGGTCGCCGCCCCCGACCGGATGCTCGGCCCGCTCCTCGGTGCCGCGCTCGACAACGCCCTGCGCTCCGGCGACGCCGCCCTGACCGGCCCGGTGGCCCGCGGCGACGCGGGCACGGTCGCCGCGCACATCGGCGAGCTGCGCAGGCACGCGCCACAGGCCGTGGCCGGGTACGTCGCGATGGCCCGTGCCACCGCCGACCGTGCGCTCGCCCACGGCATGCTCAAGCCGGAACCGGCCGAGGACCTGCTCGGAGTCCTCGCCGACGACCCCGGCACCACGGGCGGCCCCGGACCCGGGGAGTCGCGATGACCCACGCACCGGGCGGTGCCGGCGCCCCCCGCCCCACCGCCGCCGACAGCCCCCGCCCCACCACCGACAGCACCGCAACCATGACCACGACCTCCGCGCACGCGCCCGTCGCGCCCGCCTCCGCGTCCCCCGCCTCCGCGTCCGGTCCTCACGCGTCCGGTCCTCACGCGTCCGGCCTTCACGCGTCCGCCGGAAGCCCGGGGGCGGTCCTGCTCCGCACGGCCGCCGAGCTGGCCGGCTTCGCCCCTCGCAACGGCCTGCGGGCCGTCGTCATGACGATGGGCGCCCTGCACGAGGGCCACGCCACCCTGATCCGTGCCGCACGCGCCGCCGCGGGCCGGGACGGCCAGGTCGTCGTCACCGTCTTCGTCAACCCGCTCCAGTTCGGCGAGGCCGCCGACCTGGAGCGCTACCCCCGGACCCTCGACGCCGACGTCGCCGTGGCGGGGGCGGCCGGTGCGGACGCCGTCTTCGCGCCGTCCGTCGAGGAGGTCTACCCCGGCGGCGAACCGCAGGTCCGGATCTCGGCGGGCCCCATGGGCGAGCGGCTCGAAGGCGCCTCGCGCCCCGGGCACTTCGACGGCATGCTCACCGTCGTCGCCAAGCTCCTCCACCTCACCCGCCCCGACCTGGCGTTCTACGGGCAGAAGGACGCCCAGCAGCTTGCCCTGATCCGGCGCATGGCGCGCGATCTGAACTTCCCCGTGGAGATCGTCGGAGTGGAGACGGTCCGCGAGCCGGACGGGCTTGCCCTGTCCAGCCGCAACCGCTTCCTGGACCCCGGGGAACGGCACACCGCCCTCGCCCTGTCCCGGGCCCTGTTCGCGGCACACGACAGGCTCGCCGCCCAGCAGGCGCTGCACGCCCGCGCGCAGACCACCGCGGCGACCACCGGCCGGGCCGCCGCGCTCACCGCGCTCGGCGAGGCCCGCGCCGCCGCCGACACCCAGGCGGTGGCCCTGGCCCGCCCCGTCGACGGACCGGCGGCCGTGCGGGCCGCCGCGCAACTGATCCTCGACGACGCGGCCGCCGAACAGCCGCCGCTGGCCCTGGACTACCTCGCGCTCGTGGACCCGGCCGACTTCACCGAGATCCCCGACGACCGCACCACCGGCGAGGCGATCCTCGCCGTCGCCGCGCGGGTCGGCACGACCCGCCTCATCGACAACATCCCGCTGACCTTCGGAGCCACCACGTGACCGGAATACGGCTGACCGCCCCTGCCCCCGGCTGGTCCATCGACGCCGACGTCGTGGTGGTCGGCTCGGGCGTGGCCGGTCTCACCGCCGCACTGCGCTGCGCCGCCGCGGGCCTCGCCACCGTCGTCGTCACCAAGGCCCGCCTCGACGACGGCTCCACCCGCTGGGCACAGGGCGGCATCGCCGCGGCCCTCGGCGAGGGCGACACCCCCCAGCAGCACCTGGACGACACCCTGGTCGCGGGCGCGGGCCTGTGCGACGAGGACGCGGTCCGCGCCCTGGTCACCGAGGGCCCGGACGCGGTGCGTCGGCTCATCGGGACCGGCGCCCGCTTCGACACCACGGACGGCGGCGACATCGCGCTGACCCGCGAGGGCGGTCACCACCGCCGCCGCATCGCCCACGCGGGCGGCGACGCCACGGGGGCCGAGATCTCCCGGGCCCTCGTCGACGCGGTCCGCGAGGCGGCCCTGCACACGGTCGAGAACGCCCTCGTCCT
This sequence comes from Streptomyces sp. NPDC014734, assembly GCF_043083325.1. Taxonomy (NCBI): domain Bacteria; kingdom Bacillati; phylum Actinomycetota; class Actinomycetes; order Kitasatosporales; family Streptomycetaceae; genus Streptomyces; species Streptomyces sp. NPDC014734. The sequence continues at coordinate 170,398 of NZ_JBIBYN010000016.1, forward strand.
GGACCTCCTCACCGACGCCGAGGGCCGTACCGCGGGCGTCACCCTGCACGTCATGGGCGAGGGCAGGCACGACGGCGTCGGCGCGGTCCGGGCCCCCGCCGTGGTCCTCGCCACCGGCGGCATGGGTCAGGTCTTCTCCGCCACCACCAACCCGGCGGTCTCCACCGGCGACGGCGTCGCCCTGGCGCTGCGGGCGGGCGCGGAGGTCTCCGACCTCGAATTCGTCCAGTTCCACCCCACGGTCCTCTTCCTCGGCGCCGGTTCCGAGGGCCAGCAGCCGCTGGTGTCGGAGGCGGTACGGGGCGAGGGCGCCCATCTCGTCGACGCGTCCGGCACCCGCTTCATGCTCGGACAGCACGAACTCGCCGAGCTTGCCCCGCGCGACATCGTCGCCAAGGCCATCACCCGGCAGATGGAACGGCACGGCACCGAGCACATGTACCTCGACGCCCGCCACTTCGGCGCCGGGATGTGGGAACAACGCTTCCCCACCATCCTGGCCGCCTGCCGCACCCACGGCATCGACCCGGTCACCGAGCCGATCCCGGTGTCGCCCGCCGCGCACTACGCCTCCGGCGGCGTCCGCACCGACCTGCGGGGCCGTACCACCGTGCCCGGCCTGTACGCCTGCGGCGAGGTCGCCTGCACCGGTGTGCACGGTGCCAACCGGCTGGCGTCCAACTCGCTGCTGGAGGGCCTCGTCTTCGCCGAGCGCATCGCGGCGGACATCGTCGGGCACCTGCCCCGCGCGGGCGCCGCGGTCACCGACCCCGGCCCGGCCCCCTCCCCGCTGCTCGACCCCGGGGCCCGGACCGCCGTCCAGCGGATCATGACCCGCGGCGCCGGTGTCCTGCGCTCCGCCGAGGGCCTGGCCGCCGCCGCCGAGGCGCTCGAAGCCCTCCACGACGACGCCGTCCGGGCCGCCGCCGGGGACGGGAGCACGGACGGGCCGAAGCCCGTGGAGCCCGGCGTCCACGCGTGGGAGGCCACCAACCTGCTGCTCGTCTCGCGCGTCCTGGTCGCCGCCGCCCGGCGGCGCGAGGAGACCCGCGGCTGCCACTGGCGCGAGGACCGGCCCGAGCGCGACGACGAGAACTGGCGCCGCCACCTCGTCGTCCGGCTCACCCCCGAGCGCCGTCCGGTCCTGCGCCGGACGGAGACCGAGGCATTCGGCCCCGTGGACCCCGCACAGCCGTCACACTGCGCAGCAGCACCCCCGAACCACCCCTCCGACGTCACCGAGGAGTCGTAACCGTGAGCACGCCCGAAGAGAACCCGCGCCCCGAACCCGTGGACGTACCGCTGATCCAGATCGGTGTGCCCGCACCGTCCGCGGGCGGCTGCGGGGACGGCTGCGGCTGCGGCGGGGACATCGACGACCTGGAGTGCGGTCTCGATCCCGACCTGGCCCGGCTCCTCGCCGACGCGGGTCTGGACCCGGTCCAGGTCGAGGACGTCGCGCACGTCGCCCTCGCGGAGGACCTCGACGGCGGCGTCGACGTCACCACCGTCGCCACCGTCGCCGAGGACGCCGTGGCCACCGGCGACTTCACCGCCCGCGAGAACGGTGTCGTGGCCGGGCTGCGCATCGCCGAGGCGGTCCTGTCCATCGTCTGCACCGACGAGTTCGCGGTCGAGCGCCACGTCGAGGACGGCGACCGGGTCGTCCCCGGCCAGAAGCTGCTGACCGTCACCACCCGCACCCGCGACCTGCTCACCGGCGAGCGCAGCGCGCTCAACCTGCTGTGCAGGCTCTCCGGCATCGCGACCGCCACCCGCGCCTGGGCCGACGTGCTGGAGGGCACCGGGGCCGAGGTCCGCGACACCCGCAAGACCACGCCCGGCCTGCGCGCCATGGAGAAGTACGCGGTGCGCTGCGGCGGCGGCGTCAACCACCGCATGTCGCTCTCGGACGCCGCACTGGTCAAGGACAACCACGTCATCGCGGCGGGCGGGGTGGCCGAGGCGTTCAAGCGGGTACGGGACGCCTTCCCGGACGTGCCGATCGAGGTCGAGGTCGACACCCTGCAACAGGTCCGCGAGGTCATCGACGCGGGTGCCGACCTGATCCTGCTGGACAACTTCACCCCCTCGCAGACCGCCGAGGCCGTCGCCCTGGTCGGTGGCCGCGCGGTCCTGGAGTCGTCCGGACGGCTCTCCCTCGACACCGCGCGCGCCTACGCCGAGGCGGGCGTCGACTACCTTGCCGTCGGCGCGCTCACCCACTCCTCGCCGATCCTCGACATCGGCCTGGACTTCCGCGACACCGACGGGGCCGAAGCCTGATGCTGCTCACCATCGACGTCGGCAACACCCACACCGTCCTCGGCCTGTTCGACGGGGAGGAGATCGTCGAGCACTGGCGGATCTCCACCGACGCCCGCCGCACCGCCGACGAGCTCGCGGTCCTGCTCCAGGGTCTGATGGGCATGCACCCGCTGCTCGGCGAGGAACTCGGCGACGGCATCGAGGGCATCGCGATCTGCTCCACGGTCCCCGCCGTCCTGCACGAGTTGCGCGAGGTCACCCGCCGCTACTACGGCGACGTGCCCGCCGTCCTGGTGGAGCCCGGCATCAAGACCGGCGTGCCGATCCTCATGGACAACCCGAAGGAGGTCGGCGCGGACCGCATCATCAACGCGGTCGCCGCCGTCGACCTGTACGGCGGTCCGGCGATCGTCGTCGACTTCGGCACGGCCACCACCTTCGACGCGGTCTCCGCCCGGGGCGAGTACACCGGCGGCGTGATCGCGCCCGGCATCGAGATCTCGGTCGAGGCACTCGGCGTCAGGGGCGCCCAGCTCCGCAAGATCGAGCTGGCCCGGCCGCGCAGCGTGATCGGCAAGAACACGGTCGAGGCGATGCAGGCGGGCATCATCTACGGCTTCGCCGGCCAGGTCGACGGGGTCGTCGCCCGGATGAAGAAGGAACTGGCGGCCGACCCCGACGACGTCACGGTCATCGCGACGGGCGGTCTTGCTCCGATGGTGTTGGGCGAGTCCTCCGTGATCGACGAGCACGAGCCCTGGCTGACCCTCATCGGCCTGCGCCTGGTGTACGAGCGGAACGTCTCCCGGATGTAGCCGGACCCCGGCGCACCTGCGACAACGCGGTGGGGCGGGGGGGGGGGGCCCCCCCCCCCCCCCCCCACCGGTTTACAAAATTTTTAAATTTAACAATGGTGTTGAGCCCCAGACCCCCCCCACCCAAACAACCGCCGCGAGTGGGTGTGGGGCGGCCGGAA
>NZ_JBIBYN010000016.1:173648-208334 GCF_043083325.1 Streptomyces sp. NPDC014734
ACGGGGGGGGGGGGGGGGGGCGGCCCCCGGGGGGGGGGGGGGGGGGGGGGCGGGGGGGGCGGCCCCCCCCCCGGGGGGGGGGGGGCCCCCCCGGCGGGGGGGGGGGGGGGGGGGGGGGGGGGGGCCCCCCCCCCCCCCCCCCACGACCGGTTAAGCCGATTTTGTCCATTTAGCACGTATTGTCGCGCCATGCCCACGCCCTACGGAACACGCGGCGGTATGGCGTTCGGCGCGGACGAGTTGCGTGTGCTCCGGCGCGCCCTCGCCGTCGCCCTTCACCCCGCCCCCCTGCCCCACGAGGACGTCCAGGACTGCCTGCGCCTGGCGGAGGCGGTCGACGAGGCGGCCGGGGAGGCGGGACGGCTGCGCGCCTTCCTCCTCGCCGACCTCGCCCGCTACCGCGATGCCCTCCCCGGCTCCGCCGGCGGGTACCTGGAACTCCTCCAGGACGCGTTGGCGGCCGGATACGACCCCCGCCCCGACGACCTCGCCGCGCTGCGGGCCCTGCGTCACCGGCCGGTGGCGGCGGCGCTCCTGGAGCGCTGCCAGGCGCTCGCGGAACGGTCGGTACGGGCCCGTCTCGCCGGACGCTCCGCACCCGCGACGACGCCCGCCCCCCGCAGCCGCCTGCTGGCCCTGCCCGGCGGCCGGGCCGCCGACGCCGAACCCGAACGGCCCAAGGCACCCCCGGCCCCGCCCCGGCCCGCCGCCCCCTCCGAACGTCCGGCACCCAAGCCCTCCGAGGTGTTCCCGCCGCGTCGGCGCCCGGCCCCGCCGCCCCAGGAGCGGGCCGCCGGGTAGCGGTTCGCGACGCGGAGGGTGCGCGCGGAAAAACGCGGAGGGCGCGCGCGGAAGTCCGTACCGGCCTCGCTACTCTGGACGGCATGGACTATGTATCGGCGCTCGTGCCCCCCGTGGTGATGGCCGTCTTCTTCATCGGCCTCGTCGTGACGATCATCAAGAGCCAGGGCGGTCCCAACAAGGCCAAGGAGGACGCGGCCGTGGACGCGGCGATGGGCCGCGCCGAGTCGGTCCAGCAGGCTCCGCACGGCGGCGGCGCCTGAGCGCCCCGTTCTCCCGCAGTGCGTGAAGGGCGCACGGCTCATGGCGAGCCGTGCGCCCTTTTGTCGCATGAATAGCCGGGCATTTCGGGCAAATAGCACTAAGGTGACGTTGTGCCCCGTCAATTGGGAGAACTGGAAGACGCCGTGATGACACGGGTCTGGCAATGGAACCGCCCGGTCACCGTGCGGGAAGTCCTTGAGGACCTTCAGCGGGAACGCTCCATCGCCTACACCACCGTCATGACGGTAATGGACAATCTCCATCAGAAGGGCTGGGTGCGCAGGGAAGTCGACGGCCGCGCATATCGATATACGGCGGTCTCCACCCGTGCCGCATACTCGGCCGCACTGATGAACGAAGCCTGGTCGCACAGTGACAACCCGGCGGCCGCCCTTGTCGCCTTCTTCGGGATGATGTCGGCCGAACAGCGCGAAGCGCTCCAGGACGCCATGCGGATCATTCTTCCGGACCTCCAGGACGTTTCGGCGGCATCGGACCACGAAGCGCCGGACGGCCGGACCGGGGCCCCGCCGGAGGCCGAGTCCGGGGCCGCGCGGGACGAACCGGCGGGCGAACCGGCGGGCGAACCGGCGGACGTGCCGACCGGGCGTGCGGGTACCGGCCGGGGCGCGGAACAGCCCGGGGAACGGTCCGGCGGGCAGTCCGAAGTTCCGGGCGATGAAGCGCTTCCGGGGGCCGGGCGATAGCGTCGGGGTATGTCCTCAGAGCTTCCGCATACCGATTTCCGTACCGAGCCGTCGGTTATAAACGTGGCCGTCACCGTCCGACGTGCCAGGACCAGTGATGTGGCGTCGGTCCGCAGTCTCCTCGACGGTTACGTACGCGAAGGGATCCTGCTCGACAAAGCGACGGTGACGCTTTACGAGGACATCCAGGAGTTCTGGGTCGCGGAACGCGACGAGGACGCCCGGGTCATCGGATGCGGCGCCCTGCACGTGATGTGGGAAGACCTGGCCGAAGTGCGTACTCTCGCGGTCGATCACAGCATCAGGGGCGCCGGCGTCGGGCATCAAGTCCTGGACAAGTTGTTGCAGACCGCTCGATGGCTGGGCGTACGCCGGGTTTTCTGTCTGACCTTCGAAGTCGACTTCTTCGCGAAGCACGGCTTCGTGGAGATCGGAGAGACACCGGTCGACGGAGATGTCTACAGCGAGCTGCTGCGTTCCTATGACGAGGGCGTGGCGGAGTTCCTCGGTCTCGAACGAGTGAAGCCGAACACCTTGGGCAACAGCCGGATGCTTCTGCACCTGTGACGGCCACAAGAAGGCGTGACTCTATGTCCGAATCGCGCACGTTTCCCGGCTTCTTGCGCACCCGAACCTCTGCCGAGGGTTTGTGTTTTCCGGGGAAAAGCGGTTTCCTTTCCGCGTACTGCATTTTCGATGAAAGGAAATCCGGTGGCACAGAAGGTTCAGGTCCTTCTTGTGGACGACCTCGACGGCGGCGAGGCGGACGAGACGGTCACGTTCGCCCTGGATGGCAAGACGTACGAGATTGACCTCACGACGAGCAACGCGGACAAGCTCCGCGGTCTTCTTGAGCCGTACACCAAGAGTGGTCGGCGTACGGGTGGCCGCGCCGCGGCCGGTCGCGGTCGGGGCCGCGCCGTTGCCGGTGGCAACAAGGACACCGCGGAGATCCGTAAGTGGGCGCGCGAGAACGGTCACAATGTGAATGACCGAGGCCGTGTTCCCGCGGAGATTCGCGAGGCTTACGAGAAGGCCAACGGCTGAGCGGTCGACCCGTCGGTCGACCGTCCTGTCCGGACAAGCGACAACCGGACCCGATGGCATTCCTCCGCCATCGCGTCCATGAGCCGCACGAGATCGGGAGCGTCCTCGCCGTCGCTCCCGGGGCCGAAGGGGTCGGGGGCCCCGACTCTCCCTCGTGCGGCAGCCCGGGGGCCGCAGCCGTTCGGCGGCCCCTGACCGGCCCGCCGCCTTCGCGGGCGGTGCCGGTGCGGTGATCCCGGCCGTCGCTGCCGACGGCGGCCGGCGAGGGGGCGGCTCCGCCCCGTTCCGGTCGGCCGAGCGGTCCGGCGGTCCTCTCGACGCCTCCCGCCGTCGTCGGCGGGCTCGTCGGGTTCCCGGTCGACGCCACCGGCCCGGCGAGGTCGGCCCTCGCGGTGTTGCCCGCTCCACGGCCACGGGCGCTTCGGGGGCGCGATGCCCCGGTCGTCCGCCCGAGTTCGCGCTCGTACCACCGAGCCCGGTGCAGAGCTCCGCGCCGTACCCCTCGCTCCCGCCGCCGGACGTCGGCGGGGAAGCCGGGGCTGCGACGGACATGCCCGAGGCGCGTCCGGAGACGCCCGGGGTCACACAGAGTCCGCCCTCAGATGTGCGATGTGCCAGGAATGCGGTTTTATGGGCGTGTGGGGCGACGCAAAAATGTTCGCCCATAGCGGAGGGAACCGGCATGCGCCGCATGGACTGTCTGTAATTGCGGGTAAGACATGACTGGTGGGGAGAGGCGACACGCAGGTTCGGGCATCTCACGTTCGCCATCGGCGTACAGGCGATAGGGGTATCCGCCTGGCCTGCGGGAACATCGTCTCGCACCATCAGGTTGGAGCAGATGTCGGCGTTCGGGGCAGGAGGCCAAGGACGGTGTCGGCAGTTGGAATGAGCGGTCCCCGCTTGCGGGACTAAGCTGCGGAAGGACAGGGAGGGGACCGACCCCTTACTGCCTGACCGCTCTGAGGAGCGATTAACGATGTTCGAGAGGTTCACCGACCGCGCGCGGCGGGTTGTCGTCCTGGCTCAGGAAGAAGCCCGGATGCTCAACCACAACTACATCGGCACCGAGCACATCCTCCTGGGCCTGATCCACGAGGGTGAGGGTGTCGCCGCTAAGGCCCTGGAGAGCCTCGGGATTTCGCTCGAGGCGGTCCGCCAGCAGGTGGAGGAGATCATCGGCCAGGGCCAGCAGGCCCCGTCCGGGCACATCCCCTTCACGCCCCGAGCCAAGAAGGTCCTGGAGCTGTCGCTCCGCGAGGCCCTTCAGCTCGGCCACAACTACATCGGCACCGAGCACATCCTGCTCGGCCTGATCCGCGAGGGCGAGGGCGTCGCCGCCCAGGTGCTCGTGAAGCTCGGAGCCGACCTCAACCGGGTGCGGCAGCAGGTCATCCAGCTGCTCTCCGGGTACTCCGGCGGCAAGGAGGCGGCCACCGCGGGCGGGCCCGCGGAAGGCACCCCCTCCACGTCCCTGGTGCTCGACCAGTTCGGCAGGAATCTCACCCAGGCGGCCCGCGAATCCAAGCTCGACCCGGTCATCGGGCGCGAGAAGGAGATCGAGCGGGTCATGCAGGTGCTGTCCCGCCGCACCAAGAACAACCCGGTCCTCATCGGCGAGCCCGGCGTCGGCAAGACGGCGGTCGTCGAGGGACTGGCGCAGGCCATCGTCAAGGGCGAGGTGCCCGAGACCCTCAAGGACAAGCACCTCTACACCCTCGACCTCGGCGCGCTCGTCGCCGGCTCCCGCTACCGCGGTGACTTCGAGGAACGCCTGAAGAAGGTCCTCAAGGAGATCCGCACCCGCGGCGACATCATCCTGTTCATCGACGAGCTCCACACCCTGGTGGGTGCGGGCGCCGCCGAGGGCGCGATCGACGCCGCCAGCATCCTCAAGCCGATGCTGGCCCGCGGCGAGCTGCAGACCATCGGCGCCACCACGCTCGACGAGTACCGCAAGCACCTGGAGAAGGACGCCGCGCTGGAGCGCCGCTTCCAGCCCATCCAGGTCGCCGAGCCGTCGCTGCCGCACACGATCGAGATCCTCAAGGGGCTGCGCGACCGCTACGAGGCCCACCACCGCGTCTCCATCACGGACGAGGCACTGGTCCAGGCCGCGACCCTGGCCGACCGCTACATCTCCGACCGCTTCCTGCCGGACAAGGCGATCGACCTGATCGACGAGGCCGGGTCCCGGATGCGCATCCGCCGGATGACCGCGCCGCCGGACCTCCGCGAGTTCGACGAGAAGATCGCGGGCGTCCGCCGCGACAAGGAGTCCGCGATCGACTCGCAGGACTTCGAGAAGGCCGCGTCCCTGCGCGACAAGGAGAAGCAGCTCCTCGCCGCGAAGACCAAGCGCGAGAAGGAGTGGAAGGCCGGCGACATGGACGTCGTGGCCGAGGTCGACGGCGAGCTGATCGCCGAGGTCCTCGCCACCGCGACCGGCATCCCGGTCTTCAAGCTGACGGAGGAGGAGTCCTCCCGGCTGCTGCGCATGGAGGACGAGCTCCACAAGCGCGTCATCGGCCAGAAGGACGCCATCAAGGCCCTCTCGCAGGCGATCCGCCGTACGCGAGCCGGCCTGAAGGACCCGAAGCGCCCCGGTGGTTCGTTCATCTTCGCCGGCCCGTCCGGTGTCGGTAAGACCGAGCTCTCCAAGACGCTCGCCGAATTCCTCTTCGGTGACGAGGACGCGCTGATCGCCCTCGACATGTCGGAGTTCAGCGAGAAGCACACGGTTTCCCGCCTCTTCGGTTCGCCCCCCGGTTACGTGGGCTACGAAGAGGGCGGCCAGCTCACCGAGAAGGTGCGCCGCAAGCCGTTCTCCGTCGTCCTCTTCGACGAGGTCGAGAAGGCCCACCCCGATATCTTCAATTCCCTGCTCCAGATTCTGGAGGACGGTCGTCTGACCGACTCCCAGGGCCGGGTCGTGGACTTCAAGAACACGGTCATCATCATGACGACCAACCTCGGGACCCGGGACATCTCCAAGGGCTTCAACCTGGGCTTCGCCGCCCAGGGCGACGTCAAGACCGGGTACGAGCGGATGAAGAACAAGGTCAACGAAGAGCTCAAGCAGCACTTCCGGCCCGAGTTCCTCAACCGTGTCGACGACACGGTCGTCTTCCACCAGCTCAGCCAGGACGACATCATCCAGATCGTCGACCTCATGCTCGCCAAGGTGGACGAGCGCCTGAAGGACCGCGACATGGGCATCGAGCTGAGCTCGGAGGCCAAGTCGCTCCTGGCGAAGAAGGGCTACGACCCCGTGATGGGCGCCCGGCCGCTGCGCCGGACGATCCAGCGCGAGATCGAGGACATCCTCTCCGAGAAGATCCTCTTCGGCGAGCTGCGCCCCGGTCACATCGTGGTCGTCGGCACGGAGGGCGAGGGCGAGGAGAAGACCTTCACCTTCCGCGGTGAGGAGAAGTCGGCCCTGCCGGACGTCCCGCCGATCGAGCAGGCAGCGGGCGGGGCCGGTCCGAACATGTCGAAGGACGTGTGAGGACGCCCGAGCACGTGCGTGCCTGAGCCGAGCTGATCGAAGGGGGCTGCCCCGGACCGTGTGAAACGGTCCGGGGCAGCCCCCTTTTCCCCTGCCTGCGGCCCCTTTTCCCGCTGCCTGCCGGTCCTTCCCGCGCCCGGCTTCTCGCGTCGGCCTCCGCAAGGCCCGTCCCGTGGATGCCCGGGGTGCGCATCTGCGGGGTGCGCATCTGCGGGGAGCGCCCCCATGCCCTTGATGAAGGACATGGGGGCACCGTCCCCGGGAGCCGATTCGGTTGTCGTGCCGACGCAGCAAGCCGGGGGGCGAAGGTCCCGAAACGGACAGGCTTCCGGCCCGCCGGCGGTGACAAGGCACACAGCCCGTTCCGGGCCTACTACCGGCGATAGGGGGCGCGCGGTGTGCGCGGCGGTGGCCGGTCTCCCCGCGCCGGGAGGGGTGCCCGACACGGAGGTGAAGAAAGGAGGAATGTGCGGGTTCTGTCCGCTTCGCGGCTTTCGAGCTGGGGTTGTGCTTGCCCCGGACGGGCGGGTTCGAGGGGCGGCCGGGGGGAGGCTCGCGGCGCATTCCCGCGACTCGCCGCTACGGCTTTTATTCGTAGATGGGGTGTTTGAGTGGAGATGGGGGTGCGGGTTACCAAGGGATGGCCAGCCCGGCAGAAGCGTCGGGTCCCGTCATCTCCGGAGGATTTCCGCATATGTCGAAGCGCGTTTCGTTCAAGCACTCCCGCCGCCCGTCCCTGTCCCGTGTCCGTGGCGCCGTGGTGGCCGCCGGTCTGGGGACGACGATGGTGCTCGGTGCGGGCGCTGCGTTCGCGACCGGCACGGCGGGCGCCCCCCACGTCGCGAACCTGATCGACGGCGCCGCGGCCGACTCGGTCGCCAAGCAGGCGGCCGTGCAGGGCAAGGCGGCCAAGATCGCCAAGGCCGAGCGCGCCGCGGCCAAGAAGGCGGCGGAGAAGAAGGCGGCGGGCTGGGACAAGCCGGTGAGCCGTTACGAGCTGAGCGCGAGCTTCGGCAACGACGGCAGCCGCTGGGCCCACAAGCACTCCGGCCAGGACTTCGCCGTGCCGGTCGGCACCAAGGTCGAGGCAGCGCACAGCGGCACCGTCGTGAAGGCCGGCCCGAACGGCGGCGGCGACGGTCCCGCGTACGGCAACGCGGTCGTGATCAAGCACGGCAACGGTACGTACTCGCAGTACGCGCACCTCTCGCAGATCGATGTGCACATCGGCCAGACCGTGAAGACCGGCGACAAGATCGCGCTCTCCGGAAACACCGGCAACTCCAGCGGCCCGCACCTGCACTTCGAGATCCGTCACACCGCCGACTACGGCTCCGCGGTCAACCCGGTCTCGTTCCTGCACAAGAAGGGCATCGGGGTCTGACCCGGCCGGAGGTCTGACCCGGCCTGACGGCCCCCGAGGCCGGACGGACGACCTCGACCGGGGACACCCGGTCGAGGGGCGGAAGCCGCACCGTGCGGCGGGACCCGCCCGCGCCCCCAGGGGCCGGGGCGGGTCCCGCCGCACGGGCGTGTCCGCGGCGGCTACTCGGCGGGCTGCGCGTCGTGGGCCCGGGTCACCAGGTCGACGGCGACTTCGAGGACGGCGGCGCGCTTCTCCTCGGGGCTGCCCTCGGCGTCCTTGAGGGCGAAGACGCCCGCGTGCATCGCGAAGAGCGCGGTGAAGGAGCGCACCTGGTCGGCCAGTGGCGCGTCGGGCTCCTTGACCAGGTCGACCAGCGCGACGACGCGGTCCTTGATGGTCATGCCGATGCTCAGGTCGCGCACGGTCGCCTGGTTCTCCTGCATGAAGCGGAAGAGCGGAGCGGCGGAGGTCAGCGCCTCGCCGTAGCGGCGCAGGATCTCCTTCTTCGTCTCCAGCGTGCGCGGCTGCTCCCTGCCCCACTCGATCAACTCCTCGACCGGCCGGTTCAGGTCGTCGAAGATGCCGACCAGGATGTCCTCCTTGGTCTTGAAGTGGTAATACAGTGCGGCCTTGGTGACATCCAGCCGCTCCGCGATCTCGCGCAGCGAGGTCTTCTCGTAGCCCTGTTCGGCGAAGAGCTCCAGGGCGACGTCCTGAATCCGCTGGCGCGTGTTGCCCCGGCGTGGCTGCGGCGTGCTGCCCATGGCTCTCTCCTCGAACTTACTTGACGACCGGCTAGTAGCGGGTCTACTTTGCCCAGTGTAATCAACTAGCCGGGCGGCAAGTAAGCGCCGGGCTCGCACAGCTGAACAGGGGAGTTGGGGGACGGACATGTCCGAGACGGTGAAAACGGTGGGCGCGGGGGCGGAAGCCCCGCCCTCCGAGAATTCCGGAAGCAGGCAGCGCAGCGTCCGGGTGGTGGTGCTCGCCCTGATGATCACGATGCTGCTCGCCATGCTGGACAACCTGATCGTCGGCACGGCCATGCCGACCATCGTCGGCGATCTCGGTGGTCTGGAACACCTGTCCTGGGTGGTCACCGCGTACACCCTGGCCACCGCGGCCTCCACTCCCATCTGGGGCAAGCTCGGCGACATGTACGGGCGCAAGGGCATATTCCTCACGTCCATCGTGATCTTCCTGGTCGGCTCGGTGCTGAGCGGGATGGCCCAGGACATGGGGCAGCTGATCGGCTTCCGTGCGGTGCAGGGACTCGGCGCGGGCGGTCTGATGGTCGGCGTCATGGCGATCATCGGCGACCTGGTGCCGCCCCGTGAGCGAGGCAAGTACCAGGGCATGATGGCCGGTGTCATGGCCATCGCCATGATCGGCGGACCGCTGGTCGGCGGCACCATCACCGACCACCTCGGCTGGCGCTGGAGCTTCTACATCAACCTGCCGCTGGGCGCGGTCGCCCTCGCGATGGTCACCACCGTGCTGCACCTGCCGAAGCGGGAACGCGCCCGGATGAAGGTCGACTACCTCGGCGCCGGGCTGCTGACGGTCGGCATCACCGCGATCGTGCTCGTCACGACCTGGGGCGGCACGGAGTACGCCTGGGGTTCCGCCATGATCATGGAACTCGCCGCGATCGGCGTCGTCTCGCTCATCGGATTCGTCCTCGTCGAGGCACGGGCTGCGGAGCCGATCATCCCGCTGCACGTCTTCCGCAACCGCAACTTCACACTGATGTCCGTCGTAGGCTTCATGGCAGGGTTCGTGATGTTCGGCGCGGTGCTGTTCCTGCCGCTGTACCAGCAGGCCGTACAGGGCGCCTCTGCGACCAACTCGGGACTGCTGCTCCTGCCGATGCTGCTGGCGATGATGGTCGTGTCGCTGATCGCCGGGCGCGTCACCACCAGCACGGGCAAGTACAAGATCTTTCCGATCCTGGGGTCGGCCCTGATGGTGACCGGCCTGTTCCTGCTCTCCCTGATGGACACCGGCACCACCCGCCTCACCTCGGGCGTCTACATGGCGGTGCTCGGCGCGGGCATGGGCTTCCTGATGCAGATCACGATGCTCGTCGCACAGAACAGCGTGGAGATGAAGGACATGGGGGTCGCCTCCTCCGCGACCACCCTCTTCCGCACGCTGGGCAGCTCGTTCGGCGTCGCGATCATGGGTGCGCTGTTCACCGGGCGGGTGCAGGACGAGATGGTGGCCCGCGGCGGTGGGGCGGCCACGGCCGGGTCGGCACAGCTGGACGCGGCGAGCCTGGCGAAGCTGCCGGAGGCGATGCGCGAGGCCTACCAGTTCGCGGTGTCGTCCGGTACGCACCTCGCCTTCCTGGTGGGCGCCTCGGTCGGAGTGATCGCGCTGTTCGCGGCGGTGTTCGTCAAGGAGGTGCCGTTGCGCGGCATGGGATCGGGCACCGGGCAGACACCGGCCGCCCGGTAGGCGCCGGTCGTTCTGCGGGGGTCTTCGGGGACGTGTTCCGGAGGCCCCCTCGCGCGGTCCGGGCGGGTTTTCCCCGGCCGGGCGCTCCCCGGCCGGGTTCTCGGCCGTCCGGGCAGATCGTTCCGACCGGGCCCTTCCCGAGCCGGTTCTCAGCCGCCGGACCGGCGGAGGCCAGGCTCCGCGCCCTCGGCCTCCTCGCCGACCGCCGCCCGCTGGCCGGACACGCGCAGGATGGGGAAGCTCCCGGTGTTCGTCGGCGCGTGCTCGGGCAGCCACAGCACGGCGATCGCCCCGCCGGCGCCCATCTCCGCCCCCTCCGGGGCCGCGTTGCGGAAGGTCAGCCGGGCGCCGAGAACCCGCGCCTGACCGGCCGCGATCGTCAGCCCCAGACCATGTCCGTGCCCGGCCCGGTCACTGCTCCCGGTACGGAACCGGCTCGGCCCCTCGCGCAGCAGCGCCGCCGGGAACCCCGCACCGTGATCGCGGATGCGCACCACCCGGCCCTCGACCGTGACCTCCACCGGCGTGGCACCGTGCTTGGCGGCGTTCCCCAGCAGATTGCCGAGGATGCGTTCCAGCCGACGCGGATCGGTGCTGACCCACGACTCGTGGACGACCTGCACCCGCACGTCCGGGTCCAGCAGCGCGATCCGTCGGCTGACGAACTCGCCCAGCGCGATCTCCTGCAACTCGGCCCGCTCCGAGGCGCTGTCCAGCCGCGCCACCTCCAGCACGTCCTCGACCAGGGTGCGCATCGCCTGCGCCCGGTCCCGTACCAGTTCGGTGGGGCGGCCGGGCGGCAGCAGCTCGGCGGCGGTCAGCAGACCGGTCACCGGGGTCCGCAACTCGTGCGCGATGTCCGCGGTGACCCGGCGCTCGGCCTCGATCCGCTCGTTCAGCGCGTCCGTCAGCGCGTCCACCGCACGGGCCAGTTCGTCGGTCTCGTCCAGGACGACACCGCCCACGGCCTCCCTGACCCGTACGTCGGTGTTGCCCTGGGCGACGGTGCCCGCCGCCGCGGCGGCCTTGCGCAGCCGGCGCGACAGCTGCCCGCCGATCAGCACGCCGAGCGCACAGCTGCCGAGCACCACCGAGACCGAGCCGATGATCAGCGCCCGGTCGAGATCGCCCATGATCTTGGCGCTGCGGCCGGTGAAACGGGTGTGCAGCGAGAGCACGTCGCCGTTGCCGACCGGCACCGCCGCCCATACGTCGGGCACCCCGTTGCGCATCACCTCGACATGGGTGGCCCGGCGATTCTTCCGGGTCTCCTCGCGCAGGCTGCGCGGCATCGACGAGTCGTTGAGCTTGGCACCGAACCGGGGGTCGGTCTTCTGCGTCTTCTTCGCCTCGTACAGCAGTTGCGCGTACGTCAGCCGTGTCAGCTGGATCTCGCGCGCGTTCTCCAGCATCGAGACCCGGGCGGCGTTGTGGACGACGAGGCTGAGAGCCACCGCGGTCAGCGCGCCGACCGCGGCGATCGCGATGCTGATCTTCCAGCGGACGCTCGTCCGCAGCGACGGCCGCCTCATGGCCGGAGCTTGTAACCGAAGCCGCGGACCGTCTCGATCCGGTCCTGCCCGATCTTCGTGCGAAGCCGCTGCACATGGACATCGACGACACGGGTGTCCCCGCCCCAGCCGTAGTCCCAGACCCGCTCCAGGAGCTTGTCGCGGGAGAGCACCGTGCCGGGCGCGGCGGAGAACTCCAGCAGCAGCCGCATCTCGGTCGGGGTCAGTGCCACCTGCTCGCTGCCGCGGCGGACCTCCATGCCCTCGGTGTCGACCTCCAGGTCGCCGAAGACCAGCATCCCGCCGGCCTGGCCCGGTTCCTGTTCGCCGCCCGGCCGGTCGCCCGCCGCGTGACCGAAGCGGCGCAGCACGGCCCGGATCCGGGCGACCAGGACCGCCCCGTCGAAGGGCTTGGTGACGTAGTCGTCGGCACCGGCCTCCAGCCCGAGCACCACGTCGATCGAGTCGGCCCGCGCCGACAGCATGATCACCGGGACCGTCGACTCGTCGCGGATGCGACGGCAGAGGCTCACCCCGTCGAGGCCCGGCACCATCACGTCGAGCAGGGCGATGTCGGGGCGGTCGGCCCGGAACGCGTCGAGGCCCGACAGGCCGTCGGGCATCGCGGTGACCGCGAAACCGTCGCGCTCCAGCGCCAGCTGGGTGGCCTCGCGGATGACGTCGTCGTCCTCGACGAACAGGACATGGGTCTCGGCCATCGGACTGCTCTCAGTTCCCCGCCGGCTCGGCGGACTCCGGAAGTCCGGCTGTTCCGTTGCCGACGGCTCGGTTGAAGTCGTTGTGGACCCGGTCGTGCTCGTCGAACCGGTTGTCCGCCCAGCGGTAGGTGATCACTTCCTCGCCGGAGGGGTACGCGACCGCGTCCTTCTTCCCGTAGACCTGGGCCGTCACCACCAGTTCGCCGCGGTCGATGGTGCCGTACACCGCGGGCTGTTCCATCGCGAACACGTTCTCGTACGCCCCGCCGGACTCCCGGCGGTACACGTATGTACCGACACCCACGGAATCGCCGCAGGTCATCACGTTCACCACGACGTCGGGCGAGGTTCCGCCGGTGAGGGTTCCGTACGAGGTGTCCACCGGGTACTCGGAGCCGGTGCAGGGCTTCAGATCGGTTCTGACCCGCTCGCTGACCTTGGAGTCGTCCTTGATCAGCCTCACGGGGTCGACCCGCGGCGTCGGCTTCGCCGTGGACGTGGGGACGGAACTCGGCGTGATCTCGGCGACCGGCTGGGTTCCGGCCGGGCCCTCGTCCCGAGTACCGGTCCCGCCGCTGGAGCAGCCCGCCGCGAACAGCCCGAAAGCGGCGAGCCCGACCAAGGTCGTGGTACTCGCCGCCCATCCGGTCAGGGACCGGCCACGCCGGACGGCGGCTCCTCGGCCGCCGTCGTCCCCGCCGCCGACGGGGCAGTCCCCGCAGGGATCGCCGCCGTGGCCGCTGTCACCGCTGGCTGTCAGGCCGCGCACCGCTCCCGCCCCCGTTCGTCCACATGCCTGCCCGCCTGCGCCCGGGCCCGGGCGGGCGCCTTCCGCGCACGCACCGCACCCGCGACGGCCGGGGCACGGCCCTGCGTCTCCGGGCGCCGCTCCTCCTGGAGCACTGCCTCCCGGCTCGCCGCCTCACGGTTCTCCAGCTCCTGGCGCAGCCGCGCGAGTGCGCGGTGCAGTGTGCTCTTCACCGTACCGGCCGACATGCCGAGCGCGGCGGCCGTCTCCTCCGTACTCATCTGCTCCCAGTGTCGCAGCACGACCACGCTGCGCTGCTTGGGAGCCAGGACTCCGAGCACGTCCATCAGCAGGGCACGGTCGGCGCGCTGCTCGGAGCCGTCCTCGACGCTCGCGTCGGGAAGCTGCTCGGTGGGGACCTCGTCCAGCTTGCGGGCCCGCCACCACTCGGTACGCGTGTTGATCATGACGCGGCGCAGATAGGCGTCGGCGAGGGACTTGTCGGCGATGCCGTCCCAGCGGCCGTACGTGCGGACCAGGGCGGTCTGCAGCAGGTCCTGCGCGTCCACCGGGTCGGGGACCAGCCGGCGTGCGCTGCGCAGCAGCGCGTCCTGCCGGGTGCGTACGTACTCCTCGAATTCGAGCACCTCGCCCTGCGCCATTCCAACCGCCTCCGTCCCCGTGGAACCCCGTATGACCGCCGCCCATCGATCGGTCGGGCCGGCGTCGATGACGTTACGGAGGCGTTGTCACGAGGTTGTGCGGAGCAGCCATACGCCGACGCACGGCTGTCCATCGGTTGTGTAACAGCGGGGGCGGGGCCGGTCGCGCGGCGGTGCGGGACGGACCGGTGACGGGCGCCGGGCCGGCCGTGGGCGGGTGCGGCGGCTCAGCTCAGCGGCAGCCGGTACAGGCCGCCGGACAGCGGCTCGACAAGCCCGTCCGCGACCAGGCCGTCCAGAGCCCGGGCGCGTTGCACCGGCTCGTCCCACACCGCGTCCAGGGCCGTCTGCGGCACCGGTGTCACCGACTCCCGCAACACGGCGAGCAGCCGCCCGCGCACCTGCCGGTCGGTACCCGCATAGGTCTGACCGCGTCGCGGGGGCCCCTGGTGAGCGGGCTTCCCGGCCAGCCGCCAGGCGCACTGCGAGGCGATCGGGCACCGGGTGCAGTCCTCGTTCTTCGCGGTGCAGACGAGGGCGCCGAGCTCCATCGTCGCGGCGGCCCAGCGGGCGGCCCGCTCGTCCTCCTCGGGGAGCAGCGCACGGGCCAGCTTGCGTTCGGCGGCGGTGGTCGCGTTCGGCGGGTACTGGACGCCGCCCGCGGCCCGCGCGAAGACCCGGCGCACGTTCGTGTCGAGCACGGCATGACGCTGCCCGTACGCGAACGAGGCAACGGCCGCCGCGGTGTACTCGCCGATCCCGGGCAGCGCGAGCAACTGGGCGTGCTCGCTCGGTACGTCGCCGCCGTGCCGTTCCGTTATTGCCTGCGCGGCCCCGTGCAGGCGCAGCGCCCGGCGCGGGTAGCCGAGGCGGCCCCAGGCGCGAACCGCCTCGCCCGGCGGTTCGGCGGCCAGGTCGGCCGGGCGAGGCCAACGGGCCATCCACTGTTCGTAGACCGGGAGGACCCGGTTGACGGGGGTCTGCTGCAGCATGAACTCGCTCACCATCACACCCCAGGCACCCGCTTCGGGGCGGCGCCAGGGCAGATCGCGGGCGTGCTGTTCGAACCACCCGATGACGGGAGTGTGAAGGGGGGAGGGGGACGTCTGTGTCACAGTCATGGCAGTCATCGCACCGACGATCCTGGCACGGAAGTACGGGCGATGGCTCTGCGCACGGTGGTGTCGCCCGTCCTGAGGGCCCTTGGGGTGATAATGCCACCCGTCTTGTCCCCCCGGTGTCCGGCAACCGGCCCAAGGGGCGCCGGACCCGCCGGAGCGGTCGGGTGGACGACGGGCGGTGGGGGCGGGCGACGGGCGGCCGGGGCGGGACGCCCGACCCGGCGCCCCGTTGCGCGGCCGGGCCGGTCCGGCCGGCCGTCGCGTCGGAGACGTCCGGTCCGGCGTGGCGTCCTACCCCGTCAGCGGCGTCCGGTCCGGCGTCGCCGTCCCCGGCCGCCGGTCCGCGGCCCGGCGGCCGGGCCCGTGCCCGTGCCCGGCCCGGAGACCAGAGCGGCCACCGGCGCCGCGCTGCCGCGCACCGTCAGGGCCAGCGCACGCGCCGGACGGCGCAGCGCCAGGACCGCCACGGCCGACACCACCGCGCCCAGTACCAGCCCGACCGCCACGTCGTGCGGATAGTGCACTCCGACGAAGACCCGGGAGAAGGCCATCAACAGCGCCATCGGCACGGTCAGCCAGGCCAGCACGGGCCGGGTGAGCGCCACCGCCACGGCGGCGGCGCCGGCGATCGCTGAGTGGTTGCTGGGGAACGACCAGTCGCCGACGGGCGGGCACGGCACCAGCGACGCCGCCGCCCCGGCGACGGCCCGGCACGGGCGTTCCTCGTTCACCATCGACTTCAGCACCTCGCTGACCACGTAGCCGAATCCCGTGGCGAGGGGGGCGAGCACCGCCAGCGCCAGGGCGGTCTCGTCACCCCGGCGGGCCCGCCACCACCCGGTGAGGAACAGGACGCCGAAGACCAGGAGACCGAACTCCGTCCACCCGGCGGCCAGATGCTGAACCCATGACGGCATGTCATGCGCGAAGTCGGTGACGTCCCGGTAGAGCGGGGCAGTGACTGAACTATCCATGTGACAGAGGGTAGTCAACCGGACGGGGTGCTTCTCCCGGGCTGTCCCGAAGCCGGTACGGAAGAGGGCGGACCGGGATGATGATCCGTAAAACTTCGGGGTCCGACGGCGGGTGGGGAGGGAGTTGGCGCGGATCTCTCGTACAGTTTGCGGCGTGGGATCTTTGCGTAATCCGATCGGGCCGCTTCCCTCCACCATTTACTGGCGACGGAGGGCGGTGGCGGTGGCGCTGGTCGCGCTGCTCGCGGCGCTGATCGTATGGGCCGTCACTTCCCGGGGCGGCAAGGGGACCACGGACGATTCACGGTCCGGCGCGTCCAGTCCCGCGCACGAGATCACCCCGGGCCCCACTCCGTCGGGCCCGGCCATCACCCAACAGCCGGGCGGACGCGACGAGTCGGGCGACTCGGACGCCGGGGGCACCGGCGGTACGAGCACCGGTTCCGGCGGCGGTGCGGGCGACAGCGGGAACGGCGCGGGCGGTGCGGGCGGTGCGGGCACCGGCGGCGCGGGCGGCAGTGGTGCGACGGCCGCCCGGCCGGTTCCCGCGGGATCCTCGCTCCCCGACTGCGCCCCCGGTTCACTGCAGTTGACCCTGAGCACCGAACTCAACTACGCCCTCGGCAAGAAGCCGAAGTTCCGGTTGACCGCCAGGAACACGTCCGCCGCCACCTGCAAGGCCGACTTCGGACCGAGGAGCGCGGTGCTCACCGTCACCGAGGCCGGTGGCGCCGACAGCCAGGTGTGGTCCTCCAAGGACTGCCCGCGCAACCCGGAAGGCCTGCTGCTGGAGTTCCCGGCGGGCGCGACCGTCGTCCACACCGTGGAATGGGACCTGAAGAAGAGCGCCGCGCACTGCGCGACGTCGCCCACGGGCACCGCGGGGCCGGGGACGTACCTGGTCGAGGCGAACGTGGCGGGCCAGCCGGTGCGCAAGGGAACCCCGCCGCGCGCCTCGTTCGTCCTCGCGAAGGACTGACACGGCGGTACGACCGACGCCGGACGCGCCACCACCGAGGCCGACAGATCTCGTGGCCCGGGAGGTCCTGCGGTCCGGACGGTCTCGTGGTGCGGGAGGTTCCGCGCTCCGGACGGTCTCGTTGCCCGGTGGTCCCGTGACCCGGGTGCTTCAGATTCAGACGTACCGTTCGAGGATCGACGACTCCGCCAGCCGTGAGAGCCCCTCGCGCACGCTGCGCGCCCGCGCCTCGCCCACCCCGTCGACCGTCTGGAGGTCGTCCACGCTGGCGGCGAGGAGCTTCTGCAGGCCGCCGAAGTGCTCCACCAGCCGGTCGATGATCGCGCCGGGGAGCCGCGGCACCTTCGCCAGCAGCCGGAAACCGCGCGGCGAGACCGCCGAGTCGAGCGTCTCCGGGGAGCCGCTGTACCCCAGCGCCCTGGCCACCACCGGGAGTTCGAGCAGCTCGGTGTGGGAGAGCGCGTCGAGCTCGGTCAGCGCCTCGGCGACGGTGCGGGAACGCTTGGCGGTCGGCTCCGGCACGTAGTCCCGCACGACGAGTTCACGCTCCGGCTCGACCCCCGCGATCAACTCGTCGAGCTGGAGAGAGAGAAGCCGGCCGTCGGTGCCCAGCTCCACCACGTACTCCGCGATCTCGGTCGCGATCCGGCGGACCATCTCCAGGCGCTGCGCGACGGCCGTCACGTCCCGGACCGTCACCAGGTCCTCGATCTCCAGCGCGGACAGTGTGCCCGCAACCTCGTCGAGGCGGAGCTTGTACCGCTCCAGGGTGGCCAGTGCCTGATTGGCCCGGGAGAGGATCGCCGCAGACTCCTCCAGGACCCGGCGCTCGCCGTTCACGTAGAGCGCGATCAGTCGCATCGACTGCGAGACCGAGACGACCGGGAAGTTGCACTGCTTGGAGACCCGGTCCGCCGTGCGGTGACGGGTCCCGGTCTCCTCCGTGGGAATGGAGGCGTCCGGGACCAGCTGCACACCGGCGCGCAGGATCTTGGTCATGTCCTTGTCGAGGATCAGCGCACCGTCGAGCTTGGCCAGCTCGCGCAGGCGCGTCGCGGTGAACTCCACGTCCAGCACGAACCCGCCGGTGCACATGGACTCGACGGTCTTGTCCATGCCGAGCACGATCAACCCGCCGGTGTTGCCGCGGAGGATGCGCTCCAGGCCGTCGCGCAGGGCCATTCCGGGCGCGACGGAGGACAACGAGGTGCGCATCAGCGCCTCGTTGCCGGTGCTTTGGCCGGACTTTCCGGGCGATGCTGCCCGGTCGCTGGCTGCCACTGCACTCCTCCGGTCGCGGGTTGGCGGTGCCCTTACGTCCCTCATACCGTTCGTACGGGCGGGCGAGACCAGGGCAAAGTCTACCGGCGTGCGCCCTCTTCCTGGGGGGCCTGTGCGCGAGACCGGCGCGGCAGCACTCTGAGCGCTTCACCCATGTCGGCGACTTCTGTGACCTTCATACCGGCAGGAACCTTCCCGGGGTCGGGTGGAACCAGGGCGTGCGTGAAGCCCAGACGGTGCGCCTCGGAGAGTCTGCGCTGGACCCCGGTGACCCGTCTGACCTCGCCCGCGAGGCCCACCTCGCCGATCGCGACAAGGTTCTTGGGGAGGGGGGTGTCGCTCGCCGCGCTGGCCAGCGCCAGCGCGACCGCGAGGTCCGCCGCGGGCTCGGAGAGCTTCACGCCGCCGACCGTCGCGCTGTAGATGTCGCGCTTGCCCAGCGCGCTGATCCGGCCGCGCTGCTCCAGCACGGCCAGCATCATCGACACCCGGGACGTCTCCAGGCCGGAGGTGGTGCGCCGGGGCGAGGGGATCTGGGAGTCGACCGTCAGCGCCTGCACCTCGGCGACGAGCGGGCGCTTGCCCTCCAGGGTGACGGTCAGGCAGGTGCCCGGAACGGGTTCGTCGCGACGGGTCAGGAACAGCCCGGACGGGTCGGCGAGGCCGGTGATGCCTTCGTCGTGCAGCTCGAAGCAGCCGACCTCGTCGGTCGCGCCGTACCTGTTCTTGACCCCTCGCACGAGCCTCAGACGGGCGTGGCGGTCGCCCTCGAAGGACAGCACCACATCGACGAGGTGTTCGAGCAGCCGCGGGCCCGCGATCGCGCCGTCCTTGGTGACGTGGCCGACCAGGAGCGTCGCCATGCCGCGCTCCTTGGAGGCCCGGATGAGCGCGCCGGCGACCTCCCTGACCTGGGCCATGCCGCCCGGGGCGCCGTCGATCTCGGGGGAGGCGACGGTCTGCACGGAGTCGAGGACCAGCAGCGACGGCTTGACCGCGTCCAGATGCCCGAGGACCGCGGACAGGTCGGTCTCGGCGGCGAGGTACAGATGGTCGTTGAGCGCGCGGATGCGGTCGGCGCGCAGGCGTACCTGACTCGCGGACTCCTCGGCGGTGACGTAGAGCGTGCGGTGGTCGTCGCTCGCCGCCTTGGCGGCCACGTCCAGCAGCAGCGTCGACTTCCCGACGCCCGGCTCGCCCGCGAGCAGCACCACGGCCCCGGGCACGAGGCCCCCGCCGAGCACCCGGTCGAGCTCGCCGACGCCGGTCGAGCGGGCGGTGGCCTGTCGGCTGTCGACCTGGCCGATGGGGAGCGCGGCGGTGCTGACCCGGCCGGCCGCGGTGGTTCGTACGGCGGGGGCGCCGCCGAACTCCTCGACCGTCCCCCAGGCGTGGCATTCGGGGCAGCGGCCGAGCCATTTGGCGGTGGTCCAGCCGCATTCGGTGCAGCGGTAGGACGGCCGGTCCTTCGCGGTTTTCGTACGGGCAGCCATGGCGCAACCGTATAGGTGGGGTCCGACAGCGCCGCCGGGCACGGTCGGACCCCACCGCCCTTCCCGCCTTTCCCGCCTTCCGGCTGTTCCCCTCGTTCCCCGTGTTCCCGTCGGTCCCGCTGTTCCCGGCCGATCGGTGGAGTGGCCGCGGGGTGGCCGCGAAACGACGAAGTGGCGGATTAGCGGAGTAACAGATTCCAACGTGCTGAATCAGGGATTCCTGTCCCCTTTTGAGCGATACGTTCACCCGTAAGGGTTAAATGAGCTGAAGCGGCGCCAAAGGTGTGCTCTGTGCTGCCTACGGTCACCGGATGACGAGCAGCAGGCTGGAGCCCCCCACGCACACCACCGGCGCACACCGGACGAGGCGTCGTGCGCCCCACTCCTCGACGCAGCCTGTGCCGCAGCGACCTCCCGTACGGTACGAGCCTCATCTCGACGGCCTGTTCACCTACTGCCTCTCCGTGCTCTGCGACCACGACGCGGCCACCGAGGCGCTCGGTGGCGTGCTGGCGATCGCGGAGCGGCAGGACGGGCGATGTCCGGCCGGGGAGGAGGAACGTAAATCCTGGCTGTACGCGCTGGCCAGGTGGATGTGTCTGCGCAGGCTCGCCGAGCGGAAACAGGCGTACCGGGCGCACCGCCACGGGGCGGGCAAGCCGTCCGTGCGGCAGTCGGTCGTCCAGGGCGCGCGTGCCGCACGCCGCACGCCCCCGGTCGTCACGCCGCCGCCCGCCCCCTTCGCGCCGGGTGGTGCCTCTTCGGGCCGGGCGTACGCCCCGGCGTCCGGCCCCGCCCCCACGACCGAGGCCGTGTACGACCCCGATGCCGATTCCGATTCCATGTCCGAGGCGCACCGTCGCGAACTCGCCCAGCTGGCCTGGCCGGAGGCCGCGGGCACCACCCCCGAACAGCGCGAGGCCCTCGAACTCGCCGTGCGCCACCGTCTCGCCCCACGTGCGATCGCCTCCGTCCTGGGCCTCGAACCGGCGACCGCCCGCGAACTCCTTGCCGCCGCCGCCTGCGAAGTGGAACGCACCCGCGCCGCTCTCGCCGTCGTCGAGTCCGGCAACTGCCCCACCGTGGCCCGGCTCACCGGCGGCCACCGCGTCCTGCTCTCGGCGACCCTGCGCCGGGAACTCGTCCGGCACGTCGACGACTGCCCGCGCTGCCGTCGGGCCGCCGAGCGGGTCGGTGCCCGGGGCCCCTGGCCGGGCCTCGCCGTCACCCCGGGCGCGGCCCTGCCGGTCGTACCGGCGCCGCGGCCCTCCTCGTACGTCGCGATGGCCCACGCCCGGCGCAACCGGTCCGGTGGGCCGCGCTTCGACCGGGCGGGGTTCCCCATGCACCCGAAGGACCACGCCGCCCGCCGGGACCGGTTCCGGGCCAGGGTGGTGACCACGACGGTGGTGGCCACGGTCGTCGCGGCCCCGGTCATCGCGCTGTGGACCGCCTACCGCGGCGCGCCGCAGGCCGGCGGCGGGCACGAGGGCTCCTCGGTCGCGGCGACCGGGACGGACCTCCGCCGTCTCGACGACCCGCGCGGCCATTACGAGAACGCGGGCAACGCCCGGCCGCGGACCGGCCACCGTCCGGGGGCGGGCCGCGCACCCGAGGTCTCGGCCGAGGTGATCAGCCCGGGGCCGGTGCCGGTCGGCGCCGACGGGCTCACCGTCCAGGCCCGCTCGTACGACTTCACGACACTGCTGCGGCTGACCGCCTCGGGCGGTGCCCCGGTCACCTGGTCGGCCCGAGCGGATGTGTCGTGGCTGCGGCTCAGCCGGTCCTCGGGCACCCTCGCCGCGGGCGAGAGCGTCACCATCCGGGTCCGGGTGATCCATCCGCGCGAGCCCGACCACCGCTGGAGCGCGCGCATCACCCTCGCCCCCTCGGGGGCCGTCGTGGCCGTCCGGGGGAGCGGGAGGACGGTGGCCCGTCCGGGGCACGCGGGCGGGCCCGTCCACACCGGCCCGTCCGGGCGCCCGCACCGGCCCCCGTCCTCCCCGGGACCCGTGCGGCCGGCCGATCCGCCCCCCGCGCGGGCCGACCCCGCGCCGTCGCCGACGAGCCCGGCGCCCGCCGACCCCGCGCCGTCCCCGGACCCCGCCACCCCGCCGCCCGCCACCGGCTCGGCCGCCCCCGCACCCGGGCACGCGGACCGGCATTTCCGGGCGCACTGACCGACGTTCCCAGGTGCACGGGCCGGCATTTCCGGGCACGCCGACCGACGTTCCCGGGTACACGGATCTGCGTTCCCGGCCGCGCCACCCGCGCGGCGGCGGGGGCCGGGGCGGGGGTCAGGCCCGATCGACCGGGTCCGCCGGGTGCGGCGCCATCGGCAGCAGCGAGGACAGCCGTTCCTCGCACAGCTCGACCAGCCGGGCGTACCCCTCCTTGCCCATCAGCTCGATCAGCTCGGGGCGGTAGGACACGTAGACCGGCTCCCCGGCTCCGTGCGCCGATGTCGCCGAGGTGCACCACCAGTGGAGATCGTGGCCGCCCGGACCCCAGCCCCGGCGGTCGTACTCGCCGATCGACACCTGGAGCACGCGGGTGTCGTCGGGCCGGTCGATCCACTCGTAGGTACGCCGGACCGGCAGCTGCCAGCAGACGTCCGGCTTGGTCTCCAGCGGCTCCCGGCCCTCCCGCAGCGCCAGGATGTGCAGCGAGCAGCCCGCGCCTGCCGCGAAACCGGGACGGTTCTGGAAGATGCACGAACCCTTCCAGCGCCGCGTCTGGCGCTCCCCGTCCTCGTCGACCTCGACCCAGCCCGTCTCCGCACCGACGTCGTGGAACTGCCACAGTTCCGGCGTCAGCCGCGCGACGTGGCCCGCCACCCGCTCCTCGTCGTCCTCGTCCGAGAAGTGCGCGCCCAGCGTGCAGCAGCCGTCGTCCGCGCGGCCCGCCTGGATGCCCTGGCAGCCGCTGCCGAAGATGCAGGTCCACCTGGACGTCAGCCACGTCAGGTCGCAGCGGAAGACCTGCTCGTCGTCGGCGGGGTCGGGGAACTCGACCCAGGCGCGTGCGAAGTCGATGCCCGTCTCGTCCTCCGCCCGGAGCGGCCCGTTCGCTTCCTGCTGGTGCATCCGCTTCGTTCCCCGCTGCTCCGTCGCCGACCGCTTCGCGTCCTGCTCGGCATCCTTGTGCTTCGCGTTCCGCTGCTCCGTGTTCGACTTCTTCGTGGTTTTGCCCGGCTTCGCCTTTTTCGTCTTTGGCACGGCGCCAAGGGTAACGAGCTGGGGAGTCCGTTCCTTCCCCTGCTCCCCAGCTCGTAGGTCCGCGCTCCCGGTAGCGTTCCGGGTATGAGACTCGGAGTCCTCGACGTCGGTTCGAACACGGTGCACCTGCTGGTGGTGGACGCCCACCCCGGTGCCCGTCCGCTGCCCGCGCACTCGCACAAGGCGGAACTGCGCCTTGCCGAACTGCTCGACGAGGACGGTGCGATCGGTCCCGACGGGGTGGACCGACTGGTGGCCACGATCGCCGATGCGCTCCAGGCGGCCGAGGACAAGGGGTGCGAGGACGTCCTGCCGTTCGCCACGTCCGCCGTGCGCGAGGCGACCAACGCCGACCAGGTGCTGGCCCGGGTGCGGGACGAGACCGGCGTCGACCTCACCGTGCTCAGCGGCGTGGAGGAGGCGCGGCTCACCTTCCTCGCCGCGCGCCGCTGGTTCGGCTGGTCGGCCGGACGACTGCTGGTCCTGGACATCGGCGGCGGCTCGCTGGAGATCGCGTACGGCATCGACGAGGAACCGGACGCGGCCGTGTCGCTGCCGCTCGGGGCGGGCCGGCTCACCGCCGGGTGGCTCCCGGGTGATCCGCCGGACCCGGCGGACGTGAAGGCGCTGCGCCGACATGTACGCGCGCAGATCGCCCGGAGCGTGGGGGAGTTCACCCGCCTCGGGCGCCCGGATCATGTCGTGGCCACGTCCAAGACCTTCAAGCAGCTCGCCAGGATCGCGGGCGCCGCGCGTTCCACCGAGGGCCTCTGCGTCCAGCGCGGCCTCACCCGCAAGGCGCTGGAGGAGCGGCTGCCGGAACTGGCGGCGATGTCCGTCGCGCGGCGCGGCGGCCTGCCCGGTGTCTCCGAGGGCCGGGCCGCCCAACTGCTCGCCGGGGCCCTGGTCGCGGAGGGGGCCATGGACCTGTTCGGCGTCGAGGAACTGGAGATCTGCCCCTGGGCGCTGCGCGAGGGCGTCATCCTGCGCCGCCTGGACCACCTGCCGACGGAACGGACCATACCGAGCTGACTCCGGTCCGGCCCGACCGTCGTCCGCGTCGGCCCGTGCCCGGCCCCGACTGCCGTCCATGTCGAACACTGCCCGGCCCCGACCGTCACCCGCGTCGGCCACTGCCCGCCCGACCGTCGCCCGCGCGGACGGCGGCACGAGGCCTCTCGCGCACACCTTTCGCGAACACCCCTCCTCGTGGCTCCACGTGTCTCGTCGTGCCTCCTCGGGCCCTGTCGCGCCTCCTGTCGTGCTTCCTCTCGTGCCCCTCGTCACTTTCCGCCGAGGGCTCTCGGCGGGGCGTATCCGTGCCCGTACGCTGTTCCAGTGGCAGAACCAGTGGTGCGCATCCCGGATGCGAAGGTCGCCCTGTCGACGGCTTCGGTCTACCCGGAGTCGACATCGACGGCCTTCGAGATCGCCGCGCGTCTCGGTTACGACGGTGTCGAGGTCATGGTGTGGACCGATCCGGTCAGCCAGGACATCGAGGCCCTGCGACGGCTCTCGGACTACCACCAGGTGCCGATCCTTGCCGTTCACGCGCCCTGCCTGCTGATCACACAGCGCGTCTGGTCCACCGATCCGTGGGTGAAGCTCCGGCGCGCCCGTGCCGCCGCGGAGAAGCTCGGGGCGACGACCGTGGTCGTTCATCCGCCGTTCCGCTGGCAGCGCGGCTACGCGCGCGACTTCGTCACCGGGATCTGGCGCATGGCGGACGAGACGGACGTCCGGTTCGCCGTGGAGAACATGTACCCCTGGCGCTACCGGGACCGCGAGATGCTCGCCTACGCACCCGACTGGGACGTCACCCACGACGACTACCGTCACTACACCGTGGACCTCTCGCACACCGCGACGGCCCGCACCGACGGCATGGCGATGGTCGGGCGGATGGGCGACCGGCTCGCCCATGTCCACCTCGCCGACGGCAAGGGCTCCAACAAGGACGAGCACCTGGTGCCCGGCCGGGGCGACCAGCCGTGTGCCGAACTCCTGGAGCACCTGGCCCGCACCGGCTTCGGCGGCCATGTCGTCATCGAGGTCAATACCCGCCGCGCCATGTCCACCGCCGAACGCGAGGCCGACCTGGCGGAGGCGCTCGCGTTCACCCGCCTCCACCTGGCGTCGTCCGCGACCGAGGCCCCGCGCTCCTGACCAGCGCCCCCGTACTCCTGGCCGCAGCCCCGCCCCCGCGCTCCTGACGCCGCCCCGCGCGGCACCACGTGGATTCAGACCCGGAGCCGGCCCGCCGTCCCCCGCCCCCGGCGTCCCGCATACCGGACACGGCGTCCAGATCTTGGAGCCGGAGGCGTACGCTCGGAAACAGTCTTTTCATGTCGAAGGAGCGAGAGACGATGCCCCAGCTGAGGTCCCGCACTGTCACCCACGGCCGCAACATGGCGGGCGCCCGCGCCCTTATGCGGGCCTCGGGCGTAGCGAGCGAGGACATCGGCAAGCCGATCATCGCGGTCGCCAACTCCTTCACCGAGTTCGTCCCCGGCCACACCCACCTGGCCCCGGTCGGCCGGATCGTCTCCGACGCCATCAAGGCCGCCGGAGCGGTGCCGCGCGAGTTCAACACCATCGCCGTCGACGACGGCATCGCGATGGGTCACGGCGGGATGCTGTACAGCCTCCCCTCCCGCGACCTGATCGCCGACTCCGTCGAGTACATGGTCGAGGCGCACTGCGCGGACGCGCTGATCTGCATCTCCAACTGCGACAAGATCACCCCCGGGATGCTGATGGCCGCGATGCGCCTGAACATCCCGACCGTCTTCGTCTCCGGCGGGCCGATGGAGGCGGGCAAGGCCACCCTCGTCGACGGCACCGTCCGCAAGCTCGACCTGGTCAACGCGATCAGCGACGCGGTCGACGAGAACATCTCGGACGAGGACATCCTCCGCATCGAGGAGAACGCCTGTCCCACCTGCGGCAGCTGTTCCGGCATGTTCACCGCCAACTCGATGAACTGCCTGACCGAGGCCCTCGGCCTGTCCCTCCCCGGAAACGGCTCCGTCCTCGCCACGCACACGGCCCGCAGGGCGCTGTACGAGGACGCCGGCCGCACGATCGTCGAGATCACCCGGCGCCACTACGAGCAGGACGACGCGACGGTCCTGCCGCGTTCCATCGGCACCCGTGCCGCGTTCGAGAACGCCATGGCGCTCGACATCTCGATGGGCGGCTCCACCAACACGATCCTCCACCTGCTCGCCGCGGCCCAGGAGGCGGAGCTCGACTACGACCTCGGCGACATGGACGCGATCTCGCGCCGTGTCCCCTGCCTGTCGAAGGTGGCGCCCAACGTGGCCCCCGGCGGCACGTACTACATGGAGGACGTGCACCGGGCCGGCGGCATCCCCGCCATCCTGGGCGAACTGCACCGCGCAGGGCTGCTCAACGAGGACGTGCACGCGGTCCACTCCGACTCCCTGGCCCAGTGGCTGAAGGACTGGGACGTCCGCGGCGGTTCCCCGTCCCCCGAGGCCGTCGAGCTGTGGCACGCGGCCCCCGGATGCGTCCGTTCCGCGACGGCCTTCTCGCAGTCCGAGCGCTGGGAGACCCTCGACCTGGACGCGGCGGGCGGCTGCATCCGCGATCTGGCGCACGCGTACTCCGAGGACGGCGGCCTCGCGGTCCTCAAGGGGAACCTCGCCGAGGACGGCTGCGTCGTGAAGACGGCCGGCGTCGACGAGTCGATCTGGACCTTCGAGGGCCCGGCGGTCGTCTGCGAGTCGCAGGAGGAGGCCGTCGACAAGATCCTCCGCAAGGAGATCAAGGAGGGCGACGTCGTCGTCATCCGCTACGAGGGCCCGCGTGGCGGCCCCGGCATGCAGGAGATGCTCTACCCGACGTCCTTCCTGAAGGGCCGCGGCCTCGGCAAGAGCTGCGCCCTCGTCACCGACGGCCGGTTCTCCGGCGGCACCTCCGGTCTCTCCATCGGGCACGCCTCGCCCGAGGCGGCGTCCGGCGGCACGATCGCGCTCGTCGAGGACGGCGACCGGATCAGGATCGACATCCCGAACCGTTCGATCGAGCTCCTCGTGTCCGGGGCCGAGCTGACCGCCCGCCGCGAGGCGCTGAACGGCGTGTACGCCCCGAAGAACCGCGACCGCAAGGTCAGCGCGGCCCTGCGCGCCTACGCGGCCATGGCGACGAGCGCCGACCGGGGCGCGGTGCGGGACGTGTCCAAGCTGGGCTGACGCCCCCCCGCCCTTCCCCGCCCGGACACGAGCCGGACCGGGACGACCGCGACGCGACCCCGACCGGGACGACCGCGACGGCGAACACGGACCCCGCTCCCAGGACCCCGCTCTCACCAGTGAGCGGGGTCCTCGCCGTCGACGGCGAACACGGACCCGTCGGGCGCGGTGCCGAACACGCTCCGGCCGACGGCGACCGGCGCGGGCAGTTCCGAGGCGTACGTGAGCTTCCCGTCCCGCAACCGTGGGGCCGTCTGCCCCAGGAGCTTGCCGTGCGCGGTGTCCACGGCCAGCAGCCGCCCGTCCGCCGCCGAGAAGTAGAGCCGGTCCCCGGCGGCGAGGACCGGCGCCGACGTCCGCCCGGCCGCGGTCTCCAGCTGCCAGCGGACCGCGTCGCCGCCGGACGGGGCGAGGTCGACGGCGACCAGGGTTCCGCCGCGGGCCAGCAGATAGGCGGTGTCCACGTCCACCACCGCCTCCGGCTCGTTCATCCGGAACGGCAGCGCGACACGGGCGACGCGCCTGGACTCCGGGTCGTAGCGGACGATGCCGACCGTCTGGGCGTCCCCGTTCATGGACGTCAGCACGAGGGCCCCGCCCGAGACCCCCACCGGCGTGAGCATGCCGTCCAGCCGCCGCTGCCACTCCTGCTGCCCCGACTGCACGGAGACGGCGGTGACCAGAGTGGTCGAGCCGTAGGCCGAGTGCTCGAAGGCGTAGGCGAGCCCCGATCCGCCGTCGTACAGCGCGTAGTCGGGGCGCCGGTGCCCCGCGAGCGCGTGCCGCCAGCGGGACACACCGGTCGCGGAGTCGAGTGCCTCGGTCGTGCCGTCCTCGGCGGTCAGCAGCAGCGTGTCACCCGCGGCGAAGGGGGTGCCGAGATACGGGGACAGGCTCGCCTCCCAGACCTGTTCACCCTTGACGGGGTCGTACGCGCGGACCTTCCGGCCCGGCACCGCCGTCTGCACCAGCCCGCCGGAGACCGACACCGCGCCCGTCGCCGAGGTGGTTCCGGCGGTGCGGCGGGACCACAGCACCCGGCCGTCCGCGGGATCCAGCCGGGCGGCGGCGACACCGTCCGCGGCGCAGTACAACGCGGCGGACGGGCCGCCGTCCCCCTCGTCGCTCGCGTCCGGGCCCGCGTCGGGAGCCCCCGCACCCTCCTCGCCGCCCCCGGCCGTGTAGCAGGCCGGGGTGGAACTCCCCGAGGCCGGGAGCGCGGTACGCCACGGCGCGGACGCCACCGGTTCCTTCACCCCGCCCGGGTCGCCGGGGCCGTCCGACTCGTCAGGGCCGCCGGGGCCGTCCACCGCACCGGCCGCCCACACACCACCGGCGCCCACGACGACCAGCGCGGCAGCGACCGCCAGCCACTGCTTCCGCTTCCGCCGGAAGCCGCCCGCTCCCGCCTTCCCCTCCGGTTTCCCGTCCGGTCCGACCGCATCCGCGCCCACATGCGTGTCGGCGTCGGCCCCGGACCCGCTCGCCGGGCCCGCCCCGGAACCGGCGGCGCCCGTTCCCGGCGCGGCCGGATCCCCCTCCGTGCCCCCGGCACGCCCCTCCGCCGTCCGGCGCCGCTGCGGCGGTATGAACGAGGCGGCGTCGTACGACGGAGGACGCAGCTCCGCCATGACCTCGCCCGGAGTGGGCCGCTGCGCCGGATCCTTCGCCAGACAGCGCGCGATCAGTGGGGCCAGGTCCTCGGGCACCCCCGTCAGATCGGCCTCGTCGTGCACCACCTGGTAGGCCACGATGTACGGACTGTCCGAGTCGAACGGCCCCCGCCCGGTCGCCGCGTGGACGAGCACCGAGCCCAGCGCGAACACGTCGGCGGCGGGCCCGACCTCACGCGGCCGCTGGAACTGCTCCGGCGCCATGTACGGCGGCGAGCCGATCAGCTTGCCCGTCTCGGTGCGCAGATCGCTGTCGTACGGGCGGGAGATCCCGAAGTCGATCACCTTGGGCCCGGAGTCGGGGAGGAGCACGTTGCTCGGCTTGAGATCGCGGTGGATCACCCCGGCCCGGTGGATGTCACGCAGTGCCTCGGCCAGACCGGCCGTCAGCCTGCGCAGTTCGGCGGGGACCATCGGCCCGTTCCGCTTCACCTGGTCGGAGAGCGTGGGACCGGGCACGTACAGGGTGGCCATCCAGGGCCGTGCGGCGTCCGGATCGGCATCGACGACCGATGCGGTGAAGGCACCGCTGACCCGCCTCGCCGCCCCGACCTCTTGCTGGAAACGGGCCCTGAACTCCGGGTCGGTGGAGTAGCGTTCGTGCACGACCTTGACGGCGAGCTGCAGCCCCGATGCCGAGCGGGCCAAGTGCACGACCCCCATGCCACCCGCGCCGAGGCAGGCTTCAAGGCGGTACTGACCGGCGTACTCCGGATGCTCCGCTTCCGGATTGGCCCCGGCACCTCGCAGCGGCGGCATCGCCCACCCCCGTGTGTTCGTCCGCAAGCGCGACGCACGGAGCCTAGTCGATGATGCGTGCGATGCGGATGGGGCTTGTAGCCTGCGCGTCGTAGACATCGACTCTCAACGGGGGAGGGCCTCATGGCCATGGACGAGCAGATCGAAACGACCACCGAAGCGGAAGCGGAAGCGGCGGACGTCACCGCGCTCGCGGGCGACGACGTCTTCCGGTACCCCATCGCACCCGGCTACCGCGTCAATGTCCGCAGGGGCCCCGGCACCCAGTACGGCATCGTCAGGACGCTTCCGTACGGAATGAAGGTCCCGGTCTACTGCCAGAAGCCGGGGGAGCGGGTCACCGGCCCGTACGGCACCTCGAACATCTGGGACAACATCGCCAACGGACAGTTCGTGTCGGACGCCTACGTCCACACCGGCAGCGACGGCTACATCGCCCCGCGCTGCGACTGACCGGCGCGGAGCGCCCGGCGGAGCACGGAGCCCCGGGCGCTCCGCCGGGCGTCGGACCGGCCCGGGGATAATCGACTTCGTGAGCGAGAACAGCGAAGCCCCCGACGCCACCCCTGCCGGAGCCGCGTCCGCAGAAACCGGCTCCGGCTCCGGCACCCCCGGCCCGCGGCCCGAGCCCCTCCTCTTCTTCGGTACGACCTGGGTCGACCACAGCGGGGGCTACGGGCTGCGCCGGGCCGGGGCGGCGGTCGGCTCGCTGGTCGCGACGGTCGCCGCCTGCTTCGTGCTCCGGTTCGCCTACCAGGGACTGGAGATCGCCGACGTCGGCAACGCCGTCGGCATCCTGGTCGTCGTGATGTTCGCGATCTGCAGCGCCGTCGCCTTCCGCAGGACCTGGGCGGGATTCGGCCGACGGCCCGCCGATCCGGCGCGCGAGGCGAGCCTGCGCGGGCTCAAGACGATCGGCTTCATCGGCTCGCTGGTCGCCTACTTCCTCCGTACGTTCCTGGAAGCCCCGGGGGAGGGGCTGCGCCGCACGGAGTACGAGACGGCACTGGCCCGTTACGAGAAGCGCCGTTCGGCCCGCACCGGGAACCCGGCGGCCCGCAGGTCCGCCAAGGGCAAGCGCCCGAAGCGGAAGTAGCCGGCCCCGGGCGTCGGGCGGGCAACGCTCCCACGGGAGCGGACACCGCTTTTTCATGGGACAGGACGCACCCGCGCACGACACGATGCACCCATGTCCTCCACGCCCCCCGTGCCCCCTGTCCCTCCCGTGCCCCCCGTCCCTCCCGTGCCTCCCTCCGGAGCCGACGGCACCGAGGAACCGGACGAGACCACCGCCTCCGCCCCGGAACCGGCCCGCGCGCTCTCCTTCGACCGTGCGGCAGCCCAGTACGCCGCGTCCCGCCCCGGATACCCGCCCGCCCTCCTCGACACCGTCGAGGAGTTGGCCGGCCGCCCCCTGCGCGGGGCCCGCACCGCCGACGTGGGCGCGGGTACGGGCATCGCCACCCGGCTGCTCCACGACCGGGGAGCCCGCGTCGTCGCGGTCGAACCGGGCCCCGGCATGGCCGCCGAACTGCGCCGGGCACTCCCGCACGTACCGGTCGTGCGCGGAGACGGGAACCGCCTCCCGCTCGCCACCGCGTCGGCGGACCTCCTCACGTACGCCCAGTCCTGGCACTGGACCGACCCGAACCGGTCCGTCCCCGAGGCACTCCGCGTCCTTCGCCCCGGCGGTGCCCTCGCCCTCTGGTGGAACGTCTCCGACAACTCCTTCCCGTGGATCGTCGAACAGGACGCCCGCCTGCGCAGCTTCCTCGGCGCCGGGGACAGTGCCCACGGATCACCGGTCCGCTCCCGGGACCTGCCCTCCGCGCTCGACTTCGCGCACCGCTCGGTGCCCTGGACGCGGCGCGTGTCCCTCGACACCCACCTGGCCAACCTCGGCAGCCACTCCGCCTTCCTCGTCCGCGGTGACGAGCCCACGCGGAGGTTCCTCGCACGGGAGCACGACCTGCTCGCGGAACTCTTCCCGGACGGCACGGTCGAGGAGGGCTACGTGGTCGACCTGGCCGTCGCGGTCCGCCCGGCCCGGCTCCCGTCCGCGATGCGAGGATGACGACGCGACACACACATCCGGCACGCACCGCATATCCCGCATACCCCGCACGCCCCGCACCGAGAACCAAGAGCACAGCCCGGAGGACGAACCACATGACCCAGACAGTTGCCGTCCTCGGCACCGGCAAGATCGGCGAGGCCCTGCTCAGCGGCATGATCCGGGCGGGCTGGCGTCCGGCGAACCTGCTGGTCACCACCCGCCGTTCCGAACGCGCCGAGGAACTCCGCAGCCGCTACGGCGTGGACTCCGTGAACAACGCCGAGGCCGCCGCACGCGCCGACATCCTCATCCTCGCGGTGAAGCCCCAGGACATGGGCCGGCTCCTCGACGAACTCGCCCCCCACGTCACCGCCGACCGCCTGGTCATCAGCGCCGCGGCCGGCATCACCACCGCGTTCATCGAGGACCGCCTCACCGCGAACACCCCGGTCGTGCGCGTCATGCCGAACACCCCCGTCCTCGTCGACGAGGGCATGTCCGTCATCTCCGCGGGCAGCCACGCCACCACCGAACACCTCACGACCGCCGAGGCGATCTTCGGCGGCGTCGGCAAGACGCTCAGGGTGCCCGAGTCCCAGCAGGACGCGGCGACCGCGCTCTCCGGTTCGGGGCCCGCGTACTTCTACTTCCTGGTCGAGGCGATGACCGACGCGGGCATCCTGCTCGGCCTGCCCCGCGCCCAGGCCCACGAACTGATCGTCCAGGCCGCCATCGGTGCCGCCGTGATGCTCCGCGACAGCGGCGAGCACCCGGTCAAACTCCGCGAGGCCGTCACCAGCCCGGCCGGCACCA
Source organism: Streptomyces sp. NPDC014734 (assembly GCF_043083325.1). Taxonomy (NCBI): domain Bacteria; kingdom Bacillati; phylum Actinomycetota; class Actinomycetes; order Kitasatosporales; family Streptomycetaceae; genus Streptomyces; species Streptomyces sp. NPDC014734. The sequence continues at coordinate 206,026 of NZ_JBIBYN010000016.1, forward strand.
CCATCAGCGCCATCCGCGAACTGGAGAACCACGGCGTACGGGCCGCGCTCATCGCCGCCCTCGAAGCCGCCCGCGACCGCAGCCGCGAACTCGCCTCCGGCAACGGCTGAACAAGCCCCTGAGCGAGTGATCGAGGCCGCCCCTACCCGGCGGCCTCGATCAGCTCCGCGCTGCGCACCACCGTCGCGAACCCACCGCCGTGCAACGACACGGCGGTGGCACGCGCCAGCTCATCCGCGTCCAGCCGCCAGCCCCACGGCCCGACGAGGTCGAAGGTGTACGTGGCATCCAGCGCGAAGAACACCTCGTACCCGAGGTTCCCCGCCAGCCGCGCCGTCGTCTCCGCGCACATGTTGGTCTGGATGCCGGCCACCACGACCTGCCGCACTCCGGTCCGGTCCAGCCACTCGGCCAGGTCGGGCGTGCCGTGGAACGCGGAGTTCACGGACTTCGTCAGCAACAGCTCGGGCCCGCTCCCCTTCCCCCGCCGTTCCTCCACGTACCCCTTGAAGTCGTTGCCCGGCTGCCCCACGCGCAGCGGCGAGTCCGGCTTCGGCGAGTCGTGCCGCACGAACACCACGGGCCGCCCGGTCGCCTGCCAGGCATCGATCAGCCCCGCGATGTTCCCGTCCGCCCCGGGATTGTTCCGCGCCCCCCAGTACGCCACCTCCTCGAAGCCCACCTGAACATCCACCACGACCAACGCCGCGTCCCCCGCGATCCGCATCCCCCTGGTCACCGGCCCCGTTTCCGTCCCCGTCGCCATCGTCTCCCGCTCCCTCTTCCTCGCCGTTTCCGTCTCCATGGCAACGATCCTGCCGCCCCGCGCCCCCATGCCCCAGAGGTCAAAAAGCCATCGACCGATGGCTTGCTGCCACCATGTCCACCATGTCGACGTCCCCACCCGCCCCGCGTCCCCGCATCGCACTCGTCTCCTTCCCCGGCGTCCGCGCGTTCGACGTCTCGGTCATCACCGAGGTCTGGGGCGTGGACCGCACCGATCGGGGTGTCCCGCTCTTCGATCTGCGCCGCACCGCCGCCGACCCGGCTCCCATCCCCCTGCGCGGCGGGCTCGCCCTCACCCCGGACCGCACCCTCGCCTGGCTCGCCCGCGCCGACCTTGTCGTCGTCCCCGGTCTCGACGACCACCTGACACCCGCGCCCGAACCGGTACTCGAAGCCCTGCGCCGCGCCCACGCCCGGGCGATCCCCGTCGCGGCCCTCTGCGGCGGAGCCTTCACCCTCGCCCAGGCGGGTCTCCTCGACGGACGCCGGGCCGTCACCCACTGGAACCTCGTCGACCTCCTGCGCACCCACCACCCCCGTGTGACCGTCGTACGTGACGCGTTGTTCCTCCAGGACGACAACATCTGGACGTCGGCCGGCACCGCCGCCGGGATCGACCTCTGCCTCCAGCTCGTCCGTACGGCGCACGGTGCCGAGACGGCCGCGACGATCGCCCGTTCGATGGTCACCGCCCCTTTTCGCACCGGCACCCAGGCCCAGTTCATCGAGCACCCCACCCTCCACACCGACCGGGACGCCGACGCCCTCGCCTCGGTGCGCGCCCACGCCCTGGCCCATCTGGCCGAACCTCACACGGTTGCCGCGCTCGCCGCACGAGCGGGCATGTCTCCCCGTTCCTTCGCCCGTCACTTCCGGGCCACCACCGGCACGACCCCGCTCCGCTGGCTCATCGCCCAGCGCGTGGCCGCGGCCCAGAAGCTCCTGGAACAGACGGACCTGCCCCTGCCGGAGGTCGCCCGGCGCACCGGCTTCGGCAGCGAGATCACCATGCGCCAGCACTTCGCCGCCCAGCTCTCCACCAGCCCCCGCGACTACCGGCTCGCCTTCCACCTGACCCTTGACCAGCCGCGGGTTGACACGACACGCCCGCATCCGTAAGGTTCTCCGAGTTGTCCGACGTGAGCGCCGATCCGTCGGTCCCCGGACAACCATTCCGCAGTAACCACATTCGGTCGGCGACACTTGTCGCCGGACCTTCTGTGCGCATTTGCGAAATGAGGAATCCGCGTTCGAAGGAGCGCGACCCCGATTAGCGTCGGAGCCCACGATTCCGCTAAAGTCTCACTCGTCGGAACGGCTCAACGGCCGGGAGGACGAAACCCGCTGACTGGGAATCAGGCCCGAAAGGATCTGATAGAGTCGGACTCGCCGGAAAGGGAAACGCGAAAGCGTGGAACTGGAAAGCGACCCCGCTTCGACCGGGGGTCGGACACTGAAAAGGGTCTGATAGAGTCGGAAACGCAAGACCGAAGGGAAGAAGCCCGGAGGAAAGCCCGGAGAGT
>NZ_JBIBYN010000017.1:0-3480 GCF_043083325.1 Streptomyces sp. NPDC014734
CCGCCGCCACCAGGGCGAACAGCACGAGTCCGAGCAGCACGCGGTAGATCACGAACGGCATGAAGCTCTTGGTGGTGATGAACTTCATGAACCAGGCGATGACGGCGTAGCCCACACCGAACGCGATGACCGTCGCGAAGATCGTCGGCCCCCACGCCACGTGTCCCTCGCCCGCGTCCTTCAGCTCGAAGACACCCGATGCCAGTACCGCCGGGATCGCCAGCAGGAACGAGTAGCGCGCGGCGGCCTCACGGGTGTAGCCCATCAGCAGACCGCCGCTGATCGTGGCACCGGAACGGGAGACGCCCGGGATGAGCGCCATCGCCTGGCAGAAACCGAAGATCAGGCCGTCCTTGATGCCCAGCTCCCTGAGCGTCTTGCGTTCCTTGCCGGCCCGGTGCTTCCCGCCCCCCGCGTCGCGGGCGGCGAGGCGGTCGGCGAAGCCGAGGACGATCCCCATCACGATCAGGGTGGTGGCGATCAGCCGCAGGTCGCGGAACGGCCCCTCGATCTGGTCCTTGAGCGTCACGCCGAGTACGCCGATGGGGATGGACCCCACGATGACCAGCCAGCCCATCTTGGCGTCGTGGTCGCCGCGCATCGACCGGTCGAACAGCGAACGGAACCAGGCCGAGACGATCCGCACGACGTCCTTGCGGAAGTAGATGAGGACGGCCGCCTCCGTGCCGATCTGCGTGATGGCGGTGAACGCCGCGCCGGGGTCGTGCCACCCGGCGAACGCCGCGGTGAGGCGCAGATGGGCGCTGGAGGAGATCGGCAGGAACTCGGTGAGTCCCTGAACAAGGCCCAGGACGAACGATTCGAACCAGTTCATGGGGCTTCGGCCATCCCGGAGGTGCTCGTGCATCGGTCGACGGTGGTGAGAACCGTCGGAAGCATGCGGATATGCGGTCGGATGAGGACAGAGCTGTATCAGGCCCGGAGATCCTCGGTCGGTCGCGGGCAGGGTATCGCCCCTGGATGAACAGGAGTGCGCGTACCCCGTGACCGGCAGGGTCCGGCGGCCCGACCGCACCCGGCACGGTCCGGCGGCCCGCCGTCCGGTACCGGGATCACTCGGTGAGACGGTGGCGCCTGCGCCAGGCGACGACGGCCGCACCGGCGCCGGTCAGCACGATGAAACCCATCGCGGCGAGGAACGCGGGCGACGACGGCGACGAGGCGGTGCTGCCCGCGACCACGTAGGCGGCGGTGTTCGGGACCGAGCCCAGACCGGTCGCCGCCAGGAACGCCGGGCACCGCATGCGCGACACCGCCGCACAGTAGTTGGCCGCCGCGAACGGCACCCCGGGAAACAGCCGCAGCGCCATCATGGAGCGGAAGCCGTGCCGGCTCAGCTGGCCGTCCGCGGCCCTCAGCCAGCGTCCCCGCAGCAGCGTGCGCAGCGCGTCCTGCCCGAGCACCCGGCCCAGGGCGAACGAGACGCCCGCGCCGAGCACGGTCCCCGCCAGCGCGGCGGCCAGGCCCGCCTGCGAACCGAAGAGCGCCCCGGCCGCGACGTTGAGCAGGGGTCGCGGTACGAAGGCCACGGTGCACACCCCGTACACCGCGCCGAACAGCGTCACGGCGACGGCGCCCCCGCTCAGCCGGCCCGGCCAACCGCCGGTCAGCAGCCGCTGTGGCTCGAACAGCAGCATCGTCACCGCGGCGGCCAGCAGCACCACGACGAGCAGCGACAACCGGGACCAGGGCGAGAGCAGCGCCCTCGTGCAGCGCGCGGCGAGGCCGACGGCGGGCCGGGCGGCGGGGACGGGGTCGAGCATGCGGGGAGACTAACCGACCTTCGTGCGTGATCGCCTCGGCGCGAAAGGTGCCGCCGGGCCGCTCCGGGTCATTCCGGTGCCGGGTACGGCGTACGCGCCCGCGCCCGTGCCCCGGCCGCCGCCCTCATGGGAATTGGGAAAACCATTCGACGCGGCCGTGCGCCCCGGCCATCATCGGAGGCATGTTCCGGTACGTCTTCCTCGCAGCGCGGTCCGCAGTCGCGGACGCGCCGAGGGCTGCCGTGAACCCCGTCACCGCACCGGCAGCCGCCGCAGCGGCGTTCGTCGCATCCGCGGCGCTCTTCGGCGGCGCCCGAAGCTGACCCTCCTCCGACAGTCCGGCGGACCCCGCAGGGGGAGGGTCGGCAGGCCCTGGGGTCTCCTCTCAGCTTCGAATCCAAGGAACGAGCCATGCCCAAGACGGCGTACGTACGGACCAAGCCTCACCTCAACATCGGCACCATGGGCCACGTCGACCACGGCAAGACCACCCTGACCGCCGCCATCACCAAGGTCCTCAGCGACCGCGGAACCGGCACCTTCGTCCCGTTCGACCGGATCGACCGGGCGCCGGAGGAGAGCCGGCGCGGCATCACCATCAACATCGCGCACGTCGAGTACGAGACCGACACCCGCCACTACGCCCACGTCGACATGCCCGGACACGCCGACTACGTCAAGAACATGGTCACCGGCGCCGCCCAGCTCGACGGCGCGATCCTCGTCGTCTCCGCGCTCGACGGCATCATGCCGCAGACCGCCGAGCACGTGCTGCTCGCCCGGCAGGTCGGCGTCGACCACATCGTCGTCGCCCTCAACAAGGCCGACGCGGGAGACCCCGAGCTGACGGACCTGGTCGAGCTGGAGATCCGTGAACTGCTCACCGCGCACGGCTACGGCGGTGACTCCGTTCCCGTCGTCCGGGTGTCCGGACTCAAGGCCCTGGAGGGCGACCCGCGTTGGACCGCGGCCGTCGACGCGCTGCTGGACGCGGTCGACACGTATGTGCCGATGCCGGTCCGCTACACCGACGCGCCGTTCCTGCTGTCGGTCGAGAACGTCCTGACCATCACCGGTCGCGGCACCGTCGTCACCGGGGCCGTCGAGCGCGGCACCGTACGGGTCGGCGACCCGGTGTCGGTGCTGGGACCGGACATCGAGACGGTCGTCACCGGGCTGGAGACCTTCGGTAAGCCGATGGAGTCCGCGCAGGCCGGGGACAACGTGGCCCTGTTGCTGCGCGGGGTGGAGCGCGACCGGGTCCGCCGCGGCCATGTGGTCGCGGCGCCCGGCAGCGTGACGCCGAGCCGGCGCTTCGCGGCCCAGGTGTACGTCCTGTCGGCGCGCGAGGGCGGCCGGACCACCCCGGTCACCACCGGCTACCGGCCGCAGTTCTACATCCGCACCGCGGACGTCGTCGGCGACGTCGACCTCGGCGCGGTGGCGGTGGCGCGCCCCGGGGACACGGTCGACGTGACCGTGGAACTGGGCCGTGACATACCGCTGGAGGCCGGACTCGGCTTCGCGATCCGCGAGGGCGGCCGGACCGTCGGCGCGGGCACCGTCACCGGACTGCTCTGATCCGTCAGGGCCCGGGCCCGGGGGCCCCCCCCCCCCGGGGGGGGGCCCCCCCCGGGGGCCGGGGGGGGGGGGGGCCCCCCGCAGCCCACGGGCACAGGGCACGCGGCCTCGCCCC